>CAKNHF010000017.1 GCA_930972465.1 uncultured Lachnospiraceae bacterium | reverse complement strand
ATGCAGCTTATATTTCTGTTAAGACAAGTTCCATCCAGTATGAGAACGACGATGTGATGCGTCCGGTATGGGGCGACGACTACTCCATCTGCTGCTGCGTATCCGCAACAGAGACAGGCAAGGAGATCCAGTTCTTCGGAGCACGTGCGAACCTTGCAAAATGCCTTCTGTACGCGATCAACGGCGGTGTTGACGAGAAGACAAAACAGCAGGTATCTCCGCTGTACAGACCGATCACATCCGAGTACCTTGACTATGACGAGGTTATGGAGAAATATGACCAGATGATGGAGTGGCTGTCCAAGCTGTATGTTGATACACTGAACATGATCCACTACATGCATGACAAGTACTACTATGAGGCTGCCGAGATGGCGCTCATCGATACAAATGTAAGACGTACATTTGCGACAGGTATCGCAGGATTCTCACACGTAGTTGACTCCTTAAGCGCGATCAAGTATGCGAAGGTAAAAGCGATCCGTGATGAGGACGGCGTTGCTACGGGATTCGAGATTGAGGGAGACTTCCCGAGATACGGAAACGATGACGACCGTGCGGATGATATTGCAGTATGGCTGCTCCGCACATTCATGAGCAAGCTGAAAAAGTGCCACACATACAGAAATTCCGAGCCTACAACATCTATCCTTACGATCACATCCAACGTGGTTTACGGTAAGGCTACGGGATCTCTTCCGGACGGAAGAAAAGCAGGCGAGCCGCTTGCACCGGGAGCAAACCCGTCCTACGGCGCAGAGAAGAACGGACTTCTTGCTTCTCTTAACTCTGTCGCAAAACTTCCGTACGAGCAGGCGCTTGACGGAATTTCCAATACACAGACGATCAGCCCGGGAGCTCTGGGACATGATGATGACGAGCGCAAGAATAATCTTGTACACGTACTCGACGGATACTTTGATCAGGGAGCACATCACCTGAACGTGAACGTGTTCGGAACAGAGAAACTGATCGATGCGATGGAGCATCCGGAGAAGGAAGAGTATGCAAACTTCACGATCCGTGTATCCGGATACGCTGTGAAGTTCATCGATCTGACAAGAGAGCAGCAGCTCGACGTAATCGCAAGAACCTGCCACGACAGAATGTAAGGACACCAGTCCGACCGCTGGGGAGGACCAGGCGGCCGGAATGTATGTGACAGCCGGTTGTCTGCTGCAGCAGGCGTGGACTTATGAGCAAGAAGCGCAGGCATATCGCGAATAGATTTC
This sequence comes from uncultured Lachnospiraceae bacterium, assembly GCA_930972465.1. Taxonomy (GTDB): domain Bacteria; phylum Bacillota; class Clostridia; order Lachnospirales; family Lachnospiraceae; genus Mediterraneibacter; species Mediterraneibacter stercoravium. Next base: position 59,975 of record CAKNHF010000017.1, on the reverse strand, counting down.
AGGGACGCAGTAAAAAGATCCGCTGCGTCCCTTTTTAAAGGAGAGAATATGGAAGGATATATCCATTCAACAGAAAGTTTCGGTTCCGTGGACGGCCCCGGCGTCCGTTTCGTTATTTTTGTCAGCGGATGTCCCATGCGCTGTCAGTTCTGCCATAACCCGGATACCTGGAATATGCAGGCAGGGGAAAAGAAAAGCGCGGACGAACTGTTAAAGCAGGCGCTGCGCTACAGGGCTTACTGGAAAGACGGCGGCGGTATCACGGTCAGCGGCGGCGAACCCCTCATGCAGATCGATTTCCTTCTGGAACTGTTTAAAAAAGCGAAAGAGCAGGGGATTCATACGACGATTGACACGAGCGGCGCGCCTTTTACCAGGGAGGAACCTTTTTTTGGAAAATTCAGGGAACTGATGAAATATACGGATCTGCTCCTGGTCGATATCAAACATATCGATGAAGAACAGCATAAGATCCTCACAGGACGGACAAACAGAAATATCCTGGATATGGCGCAATACCTGTCAGAGACCGGGAAGCCGGTCTGGATCCGCCACGTGCTGGTGCCCGAGCGGAGCGACTATGATGAATATCTTGAAAGACTTAATAAATTTATTAAGACACTGAAAAATGTCGAAAAAGTTGAAATACTTCCTTATCATACTCTGGGCGAGTATAAATGGAAGGAGCTGGGGTATGACTATCCGCTGGAGGGAATTGAGCCTCCGACAAAAGAGCGGATCGTGAACGCAAACCGGATACTGGAAACCGGAAATATGTGAAAAGCATCTTTTTTTCTGAGAAGATTCGTTGTAAGATAAAATACGTATGCGGAGAAGATCCCGCATACGTATTTTTGTCGAAGAGGAGAGAATATAATGAATAAGAAGGAAGTACTGGAGATCCGCAAGCAGTTCACCCCGCGCAACTGCGCGATCACAAGGATCTGCGGCTGCTATGTGGACCACGAAAAGAATAAAAAACTGGAGTCAAAGGATGCGTTCCTGTCTCTGCCTGAGGAGGAAGCGTTCAAATATTTTGATATCTTCAAGAAAACTCTGTCAGGAACCATCGGGAAAAATATGCTGAACATGGAGTTCCCTCTGGACGCGGAAATGCCGGGAGGAACCCAGGAGTTTCTCCTGAAGCTGAGAAACAGCAGGCTGGAAGACGATATGCTTCTGGAGGAGTTTTATGATAAAGTGATCGCTACATATGAATACGGGGAGAATTACTATATCATCCTGATCCATGCCATGTACGATATCCCCGGAAAATCCACGGATGATCTGGAGATGTTCGATGCGTCGGAGGACGTCTATGAATATCTGCTCATGAGCATCTGTCCGGTATCCCTTTCCAAGGCAGGTCTCTGCTACAATGCGGAGGACAACCGGATTGAGGACCGGGTGAGAGACTGGATCGTGGACATGCCGGACAAAGGTTTCCTCTTCCCGGCCTTCAACGACAGGAATACGGATCTTCATTCCGTGCTTTATTACACGAAGAAATCGGAGGATCTTCAGCCGGAGCTGATCGAACAGCTGCTGGGCGCCCAGATGCCCATGTCCGCGGACACGCAGAAAGAGACCTTTCAGATGATCATAGAGGATACGCTGGGTGAGGATGGAGATTATGAGACCGTCCGCAATATCCATGAGACGCTCAACGACCTGATCGAGGAGCACAAGGAGGAGCCGGAACCCCTCAAGCTGGACAAGACGGATGTGAAGAAGATCTTTGAGCAGAGCGGCGTTTCTGCGGAGAAGATGGAAAACTTTGACCGGAATTACGAGGAAAACGCAGGGGAGAAGACCTCACTTCTTGCCTCCAACATCGCGGAGACAAGAAAGTTCAATATTGAGACGCCGGATATCATCATCAAGGTGAATCCGGACCGGGCTGATCTTGTGGAGACACGTATTATCGACGGAAGACAGTGCCTGGTTATCCCGGTGGACGACCACATCGAGGTGAACGGGATCAACGTCAGGACGATGAAATGGGACAGAGCAGAAACAGAAGAGGAATGATTTTTCTTTTTTGCGGCGGAAAATAATAAAGGAAGAAACAGTGCAGAATTATACAGCGCCGTTTCTTCCTTTTTTATAAAACCGAACATTTTCAGTGCGGCAGTTATGAAGAGGTTTTATCAGATGAAATTCCAAGCAGGTAATCAGAGGACACATGATAATATTCACATAATCTGATCAGATGCCTTATCGGAAGTTCATTAGCACCACGCTCATAACGCGCATACATGGTCTGGGAAGTGCCCAGATAGTCAGCGACTTCCTGCTGAGTCAGGTCATTGTCTTCTCTCAGTTCACGCATAATCTGTACATAGGTCTTTTTCATAGATCCCTCCCGGAAACAAAATATCACAGTAAAGAAATTTACTATTGAATTTAGTAAATATTTGTACTCAAATTACTTTGAGACGATATAAAAAACCGCAATAGTAGTGTGAGGCGCGGGAAAAAGGTTATACAGGATTTGTCAGATAAAATATCGGAAAGGAAATCGGACAGGTGATCTTCATACTGATGGAAATGTTGAAATTCTTGGGAATAATTCTTATGGTTCTGGTACAATATTGGGAAGGAATGTGCATATTATAAAGGCAGAGACGTTTCCGTCCGGGAGGATGGAGAAGAGAAAACTCAGAAGATACCATAATGGGCAGAGAAAATCTGTTTCATTATGGTTTTTTTGTTTCACAGGAAACTAATTGAATTAGACACTACAATTGTGAATAAAGTATAAAATAATTGTGAATCACCCTATAATTACTTGACTTTTTTGTGCAGTAATACTACTATATCGTTTAGTTACTTAACTAATTAAATGTGGAGGGGTTAAAATGCAGTGTGATCTGAGAGATATTCCGGATCTGGGCCTTATGGGCATTGTAATGCACAGGGTCATGAAAAGGGCAAAGAGCAAGTATGAAGAATTCGATCTGAATCGCAGCCAGGCAAGCATTCTGTTCACTCTCCATCAGCGCAGCTCCATGTCTCAGAAAGACCTGGCGGTAAGTCTGAATATGACTCCGCCGTCGATTACTTCGGCTATCCGAAAGATGGAGAAGGACGGATACATCAGCAGAAAGCAGGATGAATCTGATCAGCGTGTGATGAGACTTGCCCTGACGGAGAAAGGAGAGTCCTGCATACAAAATGTGAAAAAAGTGGCGGAGGAGATGCGTGAACTGATCTTCCGCGGGATGAGCCCGGAAGAAATCATGCTCTTCCGGAGACTGCTTATCCAGATCAATGATAATCTGGAATAACAGAAAGGAAAGACAGACTATGAAGAATTTATTCAAGTACGCGGCGGCACAGTGGAAATCCATGCTGGCGATCATCATCATTCTGTTCGTTCAGGCTTACTGTGATCTGTCGCTTCCGGCTTACACTTCTGACATTGTAAATGTCGGAATCCAGCAGGGAGGAATCGAGGATCAGATTCCGGAGGTGATCTCCGTGGAGGAGATGAACCGTCTTCTGCTTTTTGTTCCGCAGGAGGATCAGCAGACGGTGCTGGAGGCATACGACACAGACGACAGCAGTTATGCGAAAGAGGCTTATGTGCTGAAAGATTCTGTCTCGGATGATGAAAATGAGGTGGAATCCCTGAAAGATATTCTTCAGGGCCCCATGATGCTCGCCTCCGGATTTGAGTCCGGAAGTGACATGACAAAGCAGATCGAGGATCAGATCAAGGCAAATCTGCCTTCGCAGACAGCTGGTGAAGATGCCGATATTTTTGAAATTATGGGGATGATGCCTCATGAGCAGAGAGAGGCACTGGTCGAGGAAATGGAGAACCAGATGGATGAACTCCCGGACAGCATTCTTGAACAGGCGGCTGTCAGCTATGTGCGTAGCGCCTATGAGGACGCGGGCATGGATATGGATCAGATGCAGACCCATTATCTCCTCACAACAGGCGGCAAAATGGCGGCTCTGGCATTCCTCGGGATGGCAGCCAGCGTGGCGGTCGGATTTCTCGCGTCACGGGTGGGGGCATCCACCGGGCGCAACTTAAGAAGCAGAGTGTTCCGCAAGGTAGTGGACTTTTCAAACAATGAGTTTGACCACTTTTCCACCGCTTCGCTCATTACCAGAAGCACCAATGATATTCAGCAGATTCAGCTCCTTACAGTTATGCTGCTGAGGATCGTACTGTATGCTCCGATTCTGGCCATCGGTGGAATCTTTCAGGTATTCCAGACCAATGTGTCCATGTCCTGGATCATCGCTCTGGCCGTGGTGCTGATCGCGCTGGTCATCCTGGTGCTGTTCCTTGTGGCGATGCCGAAATTCAAGATTCTGCAGACACTGGTCGACAAGGTGAACCTTGTTATGCGCGAGATTCTGACAGGACTCCCGGTTATTCGCGCATTCAGTACAGAAAAACATGAGGAGGAGCGCTTTGATGCCGCAAACAGAGAATTGACAAAGACAAACCTGTTTGTCAACCGGGCAATGACATTTATGATGCCGGTCATGATGCTCGTCATGAACGGTGTGTCCGTTCTGATTATGTGGACAGGGGCACACGGTATTGACGACGGGCAGATGCAGGTGGGCGACATGATGGCGTTTATCCAGTATACGATGCAGATCATCATGGGATTCCTGATGCTGTGCATGCTTTCCATCATGCTTCCAAGGGCTGCAGTCGCTGCAGACCGTGTGGAGGAAGTCATGCAGAGTAAAACGGTTATTCGTGATCCGGAGCAGCCGAAGTCTTTTGACAGCGGCAGGAAGGGCATGCTCAGATTCGATCATGTATCTTTCCGATATCCGGGAGCAGAAGAAAATGTGCTTCATGACATAACATTTACCGCAAAGCCGGGGCAGACGACCGCGATCATCGGAAGTACGGGAAGCGGAAAATCAACTCTGGTCAACCTGATCCCGCGTTTCTATGATGTCACGGAAGGATCTATTACGCTGGACGGCACGGATATCCGGGAAGTGAGCCAGCACGACCTGAGGGAACGGCTCGGTTATGTTCCGCAGAAAGGACTTCTTTTCTCAGGAAATATCGCTTCCAACATCATGTTCGGCAATCCCGACGGGAGTGAGGAAGAAATGGTGGAAGCGGCGGAGATTGCCCAGGCGACCGAGTTTATCGAAACGAAACCGGAACGGTATGAAAGCCATATCGCTCAGGGAGGATCCAACGTATCCGGCGGACAGAAACAGAGACTGTCTATTGCCAGAGCAATCGCAAAGCATCCGGAAGTATTCATTTTTGACGACAGTTTTTCTGCACTTGACTTCAAAACCGATGTGACTCTCAGAAAAGCTCTGAAGAAGAGGACAAAAGACAGTACGGTTCTGATCGTGGCGCAGAGGATCAGCACGATTCTTAATGCAGAGCAGATCATTGTACTCGACGAAGGACGTATTGCGGGAATAGGAACGCACAGCGAACTTCTGGAAAACTGTGAGGTATATCAGCAGATTGCTGCGTCCCAGCTCTCAGAGTCGGAGCTGAATGCCGGAAGAACCGGAAAAGATGCCGGCAAAAGTGGAGGCGCAGACGGAAAGGAGGCTGAGGAGCATGCCTAGAATGGGCGGACACGGACCGCGCGGCGGCGTGCCGGGCGAGAAAGCGAAAGATTTCAGGGGAACACTGAAAAAACTTGTAAAATACATGAGCGCCTTTAAGGTGCATATAATCTTTGTGGCAGTATTCGCAATTTGCGGAACTGTATTTAACATTGTCGGACCGAGGATCCTCGGGAAGGCGACAACGGAGATTTTTAACGGTCTGGTCAGCAAAGTTTCCGGGGGCAGCGGAATGGATTTCGGAAAGATAGGGCGGATCCTTCTTATGACGCTGGGGCTGTATCTGATCAGCGCTCTCTGCTCTTTTATCCAGGGACTGATCATGACAGGAGTATCCCAGAAGACAACCTACCGTCTGAGAAAAGAAATCTCGGAGAAGATCAACCGGATGCCCATGAACTATTTTGATACGAAGCCGGTAGGAGAGATTCTTTCCCGTGTGACGAATGACGTGGATACGCTGGGGCAGAGCCTGAATCAGAGCGCCACACAGCTTATTACATCTGTCACGACCATCATCGGCGTGCTGATCATGATGCTTTCCATCAGTCCTCTGATGACTCTGGTAGCGATACTGATCCTGCCGGCCTCGGTGCTTCTGCTGTCTTTTGTCATGAGACATTCACAGAGGTATTTCCGCGGACAGCAGGAATATCTGGGAAATGTAAACGGCCAGGTCGAAGAGATCTACAGCGGACATAATATCATCAAGGCATTTAATAAGGAAGAAGATGTGATCAGGGAATTCAACGCGACGAACGACAAGCTTTATGATTCGGCGTGGAAATCGCAGTTTTTCTCAGGGATGATGATGCCGGTGATGCAGTTTATCGGAAATCTCGGCTATGTGGCAGTGGCGATACTGGGAGGATGGCTGACGATCAGAAACACCATTGAAGTCGGCGATATTCAGTCGTTTATCCAGTATGTAAGAAACTTTACACAGCCGATTCAGCAGGTGGCACAGGTGGCGAATATGCTTCAGTCCACAGCGGCAGCTTCAGAGAGAGTCTTCGAATTTCTGGAAGAAGAGGAAGAAGATCAGACCGTACCGGATCCGGTTTCCGTGGAAGGACTTCAGGGAAATGTGGAGTTTGAACATGTTCATTTCGGATACAACCCGGATAAGATCATCATTAATGATTTCTCCGCAAAGGTGAAGGAAGGACAGAAAATTGCTATTGTCGGACCGACCGGAGCCGGAAAGACTACGATGATCAAGCTGCTGATGCGTTTCTATGATGTGAACAGCGGAGCGATCAAAATAGACGGTCATAATGTAAAGGACTTTAACCGTAGCGAGCTTCGGCAGATGTTCGGCATGGTACTGCAGGATACGTGGCTGTTTCACGGAACGATTATGGAGAACATACGGTACGGAAGGCTTGACGCTACGGATGAAGAGGTAATCCGGGCAGCAAAGGCAGCACATGTGCATCGATTTGTTCAGACTCTGCCCGGAGGCTACAATATGGAACTCAACGAGGAGGCAAGCAATGTCTCCCAGGGCCAGAAACAGCTTCTGACTATTGCCAGGGCAATCCTCGCCGATCCGAAGATACTGATTCTCGACGAGGCTACAAGTTCCGTTGATACAAGGACAGAAGTCCTGATTCAGAAAGCCATGGATAACCTGATGAAAGGCCGCACCAGCTTTATCATAGCCCACCGGCTGTCAACCATCCGCGACGCGGATCTGATCCTTGTCATGCGTGAAGGAGACATTGTCGAACAGGGCACCCACGAAGAACTCCTCGCCAGAGGAGGCTTCTACGCCGATCTGTACAATTCACAGTTTGAATCTACAGATCAGACGTGCGCATAAACAGACAGGACCTGCCGTGCAAGCTTGCTTGCAGAAGGCAGGTCCTGTCTGTTTATGGATAGGGCGGAGCCCCATCAGCGAGATGAGGAGCGAAGCGAGGAATCGAGCTGAGGCACGTCTGATCGGACGGAGAGAAAGAAGAGAGCGCAGAAGGCAGGTCCTGTCTGTTTATGGATAGGGCGGAGCCCCATCAGCGAGATGAGGAGCGAAGCGAGGAATCGAGCTGAGGCACGTCTGATTTGTCGAAACAAAAAATCCATCCCATGTAAACTTGTAACAACCGGCAACATTCGCTATAATGAGGAAAGAGAATTTGGGAGAAATACCTGACAGCAGACAGACATGATGAATGGGAGGAGAGAACGGATGGGGTTTACACATTTTGATGAAAAAGGCAAAGCAGTCATGGTGGATGTGTCAGATAAAAAGGAGACAGCGAGGGAAGCTGTTGCCCAGGGCAGGATTTTTGTGAACAGAGAAGTTTTCCAGGCAATCAGAGAAGGAACAGCCGCAAAGGGAGACGTGCTGGGGGTTGCGACAACTGCGGGAATCATGGGAGCGAAGAGGACTTCGGAACTGATTCCGATGTGTCATATCCTTCCGATCACAAACTGCAGAGTAAACTTCGAGCTGGAACCGGAACACTGCTCGGTTCTCTGTACCTGTACAGTGAAGGTGACGGGGAAGACCGGAGTGGAGATGGAGGCACTGACGGGAGTGAGCGTAGCGCTGCTTACGGTCTATGACATGTGTAAAGCCATGGATAAAACAATGGAGATCGGGGAGATATGTCTTGTAAAGAAGACAGGCGGCAAGAGCGGCGATGTGCATAATGAGGTGCGCAGGGCCGGAGCAGAAAAAGAGATCAAAATTCTATGACAGAAAGCGGGAATATGATGGATAACAGAAGATGGAGAGCGGCGGTAGTGACTCTGAGCGATAAAGGAGCGGCGGGAGAGAGAGAGGATAAAAGCGGCCCCCTTATCTGTGAGATGCTGCGAGGGGCCGGTTATGACGTGCAGAAGAGCATACTGCTTCCGGATGAACAGAAAGAAATTGAAAAGTGTCTTTGTACATTGTGCGATGATGAAAAAATGGATATCATTTTTACTACAGGAGGAACCGGATTCTCCCCGCGCGACTGTACTCCGGAAGCGACGATGGCAGTGGCGACCAGAAATGCGCCGGGAATCGCAGAGGCCATGCGCCTCGCGTCCCTGAAGATCACTCCGAGAGCAATGCTCAGCAGAGGTGCTTCCGTGATACGGAACTGTACGCTGATCATCAATCTGCCGGGAAGCCCGAAGGCGGCGAGGGAGAACCTTGAAGCGGTGCTTCCTTCCCTGCAGCATGGCCTCGAGATCCTTACGGGGCGGACCGGTGAGTGCGGACAGCAGTGAGAAGCGGGAAAGGAATACCAGTCATGCAGGACCGATATGGAAGAATAATTGAATATATGAGGGTGTCGGTTACGGACAGATGTAATCTCCGCTGTGTCTACTGCATGCCTCGGGAAGGGGTTCCGGGCGTTGCGCACAGTGATATCCTGACATTTGACGAGATCGAGAGAGTGTGCCGTATCGGAACGACGCTGGGGATCACCAGGATCAAACTGACAGGAGGAGAGCCTCTGGTACGGCGAAACCTTCCGGATCTGGCAGGAAGGCTTACTGCCGTTCCGGGGATAGATCAGGTGACCCTGACGACAAACGGAACACTGCTAAAAGATAATATCAATGCGCTTGTTTCGGGCGGAATGAAGTATATCAATATCAGCATAGACACACTTGATAAAGAGAGGTACAGAGAGATTACGCGAGGAGGAAGTCTGGAAGATGCACTGGATGGACTTCGGGCGGCTCTGAGCTTCCCTGAGCTGACAGTGAAGATTAACTGTGTGCCTCTGGAAGGACAGAGGGCAGAAGAATGGATCCGGCTTGCGTCGATCGCACGCGGCAGCAGAGTGGAAGTCAGATTTATAGAAATGATGCCTGTCGGGCTGGGCCGACAGTTCAGCGGACAGACACAGGAAAAGGTACTGAGCGTGCTGAGAGAAAAGTTTGGAGAACCGGAGCGGTATCAGGGCCGGCTGGGAAACGGACCGGCGGTATACGTACATTTCCCGGGCTTCTGCGGCCGGATCGGATTTATCAGCGCAGTGTCCCATCGTTTCTGCGGAAGCTGCAATCGGATAAGGCTTACTTCCACCGGCTGTCTTAAGCCCTGTCTGCAGTACGGAGGCGGAGCAGATCTCCGGGGACTCATGAGGCAGGGAGGCGGAGACGATGAGATCAGAGAAGCGATGTATAAGACAATCTATAACAAGCCGGCAGGACATCATTTCGAAGAACAGAATATCCGGGAAGATGAGGAAGGAAAGTTCGAGATGAAAGAAATGTCACGGATAGGAGGTTGAACCCATATGGGAACAGTAATCGCAGTGTGTACAAGTCCTGCAAAGGGGACTCAGAAAAAGAACGTGGGGGAAGGAATATTTATAGAAGATTTCGGAATAAAGGGAGATGCCCATGCGGGAAAATGGCACCGTCAGGTGAGTCTGCTTTCCCATGACAGGATCGAAGAATTCCGAAGCCGCGGAGCCGATGTGGAGAACGGAGCCTTCGGGGAAAATCTTGTGGTCAGCGGAATTGATTTTCGTTCTCTTCCTATAGGGACACGCCTGCGATGCAATGACGTGGTTCTTGAGATGACTCAGATCGGGAAAGAATGTCATCATGGATGTGCGATTTTTCAGAAGATGGGGGAGTGCATCATGCCAAGAGAAGGAGTATTTGCACGGGTGCTGCACGGAGGAGTGATCCGGTCCGGCGACGAGCTGACGGTCGAGAGCGATGAATAAGAAGAAGGATAAAAGATCTTGCAAGAGAAGAAATTTCGTTATATTCTAGTGTAGTGTGCGCAGCAGGGCGCGAAGCTGTTTTGCATCGGTGCAAATCGCGTGGGACCCTGGGGCGTGCCATGAAAATGAAGAAAGATAACAGGTGATTATGAAGAAACTGAGCAAAGTGTTCTCTGCGCTCTTCTGTATCATGCTTCTCTCGGCGTGTGCGGCCGGAATACAGAATGATGAGACGGAGGTTCGGCAGGAGAGCACAACAGGTGTCGAAATCGAAGAGAAAGACGGCGAAGAATATTTCCTTTTTCAGGATGTGGAGGAGAATACATACAGAGCAGAACTTCTGGAAAATGTGCCTAGAAATACCTATGATTTTTCTCATATGAGCGTGGATGAAAACACAGGGTTCAGAACATACCATGATGAGGAAAACGGCATTACTTCAAGGATGGGAATTGATGTCTCGGAATTTCAGGGTGAAGAGATTGACTGGGAACAGGTCAGAAAAAGCGGGATTGAATTTGTGATCATACGTCTCGGGTACCGGGCTTACGGCGAGAGCGGGGATCTGGTACTGGATGACATGTTTGATAAGAACATAAAGGGCGCCATGGATGCGGGACTGGATACAGGAGTCTATTTCTTCTCGCAGGCAGTCACTCCGACCGAGGCGGTTGAAGAGGCGGAGTTTGTTCTCGACCATATCCGACCGTATGACATTGAAGGGCCTGTCGTGTACGACACGGAAGAAATCAAGGGGGATACCGCCCGGACGGACGGCAATACACGTCAGGACTTTACCAATTACTGCAAGGTTTTCTGCGATACGATCGAACATGCCGGATATGACAGCATGATCTACGCAAATATGAAGTGGATGGCATTCACTCTGGATATGGAGGAGCTGACGGATTACCGCTTCTGGTACGCGGATTATCATGAGCTTCCGCAGTGCCCGTACGAATATACAATATGGCAGTACAGTGAGAACGGGACGGTCCCCGGGATCAATACACCTGTGGATCTAAACATATGGTTTCAGAAAGAGGGCTGAAAATCCGCCCGGACAGGAGGAATTAAGAAAATGAAATGGAATAAGTTCCGGTTAAAGACAACGACAGAAGCGGAGGATATCGTCAGCAGCATGCTGATGGATCTGGGAATACAGGGCGTGGAGATCGAAGACCGTATTCCTCTTACCCAGTCGGACAAAGAGCAGATGTTTGTGGATATCCTGCCGGAGATCGAGGCGGATGACGGCGTCGCGTATCTGAGCTTCTATCTGGAGGAAGAGGATGACAAAGAAAAGGTTCTGGAAGATGTCCGCAGGGAACTCCGGGAAATGGCGGAATATCTGAATGTAGGAGAGTGTACGATTGAGGAATCCCAGACAGAGGATGTGGACTGGGTTAATAACTGGAAACAGTATTTTCACCAGTTTTATGTGGATGACATTCTTATTATTCCGTCGTGGGAGAGCGTGAAGCCCGATGATGAGGACAAGATGATCATTCATATTGATCCCGGCACAGCATTCGGAACCGGGATGCATGAGACGACACAGCTGTGTATCCGCCAGCTTAGAAAGTATGTGTCAGATAAGGCAAGAGTTCTGGATGTGGGATGCGGCAGCGGCATTCTTGGAATGCTGGCTCTGAAATTCGGCGCAGCATACTCCGTGGGAACCGATCTTGATCCGTGCGCCATTGATGCGACCCGCGAAAATATGGAGGTGAACGGGATCGGAGAAGATCAGTATGAGGTCATGATCGGAAACATTATCGATGACAAAGAGGTACAGGATAAGGTCGGTTACGGCTGCTATGATATTGTGGCGGCCAACATTCTGGCTGATGTGCTCGTTCAGCTCACGCCTGTGATTACAGCTCAGCTGAAACCGGGCGGGATCTATATTACCAGCGGAATTATCGATGATAAGGAACAGACAGTGAGAGATGCGGTTACGGCAGCAGGCCTTGAGATACTGGATGTCACATATCAGGGAGAATGGGTCTGCGTGACAGCGAGGAAAAACTGATGCAGCATTTTTTTACAGACCCGGCACGGGTGAGCAGAGACAGGATATTTATTGAAGGAAACGATGTGAATCACATGAAGAATGTGCTTCGGATGAAACCCGGTGAAAGAGTGTGCATCAGCGACGGCGCCGGGAACTCCTATCTCTGTTTTATAGACAGCTATACAGATGAGGGCGCAGAGCTGAGCATCTACGGCATTCCGGAGCAGGATACTGAACTCCCGTCAAAAATCTTTCTTTTCCAGGGACTCCCGAAAGGGGACAAGATGGAATGGATTGTTCAGAAGGCGGTAGAGCTGGGGGCCGCAGGAGTTATTCCGTTTGCCGCAAAACGTTCTGTGTCAAAGCTGGATGAGAAAAAAGCCGAGAAAAAGCAGAAGCGCTGGCAGGCGATCGCAAAGGGGGCTGCGGAGCAGTCAGGACGCAGTATTATTCCCGAGATAAAGAAAGCGGTCTCCTATGAGGAGGCGCTTCGTATGGCGGCGAAAATGGATGTGCGGCTTATCCCTTATGAGCTTGAAAAAGGGATGGAAGAGACCGCCCGTGTGATAGAAGGCATAACCCCCGGTCAGTCGGTGGGAATCTTTATCGGCCCCGAGGGCGGGTTCGAGGAGTCGGAAATCGAACAGGCCAGAGCAGCCGGCGCTGTGCCGGTTTCTCTCGGAAAGAGAATTCTGCGTACAGAGACGGCAGGGCTTGCGGCATTATCGGTGCTGATGTATCATCTCGAGGCGCACGGACATAATTTAATAGAAAGAAAAGCGTAAAGGAAAGGAAACATGGAAGTATATTTGGACAATTCTGCCACGACCATGAGTTATCCGGAAGTGGGAGAACTTGTATATAAAGTGATGTGCAGAGACTACGGCAACCCTTCTTCCATGCACAGGAAGGGAGTTGAGGCGGAGCATTATATCAGAGAGTCGAAGGAGACGATCGCCAGAATTCTGAAGGTCAGTGCAAAGGAGATTTTTTTCACTTCCGGCGGGACGGAGAGCGACAATCTGGCACTGATCGGATGCGCGAGAGCAAACAGAAGGGCGGGAAATCATCTGATAACAACATCGATCGAGCATCCTGCAATTCTCAATACGATGCGTTATCTGGAAGAAGAGGAGGGATTCAGAGTAACCTATCTTCCGGTTGACTCAAAAGGAAAGGTAAAACTGGAGGCGCTGAAAGAAGCGCTCTGTCCGCAGACAATACTGGTATCCGTGATGTATGTGAATAATGAGGTGGGCACTGTTCAGCCGGTCAGAGAAGCCGCTGAGATCGTCAAGAAATACAACCCGTCCATACTGTTTCACACAGATGCCGTTCAGGGATTCGGCAAATACCACATTTACCCCAAACGTATGGGGATCGATCTTCTCACGGCCAGCGGACATAAGATCCACGGCCCCAAGGGAATCGGATTTCTTTATATCGGAGAGAAAGTGAAGATAAAGCCGGTTATGTACGGCGGGGAACAGCAGAAGAATATTCGTTCCGGAACCGAAAATGTACCGGGGATCGCCGGACTGGGGCTGGCGGCGAAGATGATCTATCAGGATCTGGACATGAAAGTTGCTCTTATGAGGGAACTGAAAAGTCATTTCCTGGAAGGTGTCGCAAAGATAGAGAATACAACAGTGCACGGCTTTACAGATGAAGGGAGTGCTCCACATATCATCAGCGTGGGCGTTGCAGGTATCCGCAGCGAAGTGCTGCTCCATGCGCTGGAGGACAAGGGCATATATGTGTCTTCCGGATCGGCATGTTCGTCGAATCATCCGGCAGTCAGCGGAGTGCTTAAAGGCATAGGGGCGGCCAGAGAGTATCTGGACGCCACGCTGCGGTTCAGCATGTCGGAGTTCACGACGAAAGAAGAAATTGACTACACGCTGGAAACACTATATAATTGTATACCGATGCTTCGGAAATATACGAGACACTGACAGTCTTTAAGAGGAGAATAAGATGAGATTTCATTCATTTTTGATCAAATATGGAGAAATAGGGATCAAAGGAAAAAACCGTTATATGTTTGAGGATGCCCTTGTGCGTCAGATCCGGTATGCGCTCAGGGGAGTGGACGGGAATTTCCTTGTCCACAAATGTCACGGCAGAGTCTATGTGGACTGCGATGGAGAATACGATTATGAGGAGACAGTGGAGGGCCTGAAGCGGGTATTCGGAATAGTGGGAATCTGTCCGGTAGTGCGTGTGAAGGTTGCAGAACTTGAACAGCTTAAAGAGGATGTCGTCCACTACATGGAACAGATGTATCCGGAAAAGAATTTTACGTTCAAGGTTGAGGCAAGGCGTGCAAACAAGCGATATCCGGTTAATTCCATGGAGATAAACTGCGCGCTGGGCGAGGCGGTCCTTGATGCGTTCCCGGATACGAAGGTGGATGTGCACAATCCTGACGTAAAACTGAATGTAGAGATACGGGAAGAGGTATATATTTACTCGGAAATTATCCCCGGGCCGGGAGGGATGCCGGTGGGAACAAACGGAAGCGCAATGCTTCTGCTGTCCGGAGGAATCGACAGTCCGGTGGCCGGATATATGATCGCAAAACGGGGCGTGGAGATCGAGGCGGTTTATTTCCATGCGCCGCCGTATACGAGCGAAAGGGCGAAAGAAAAAGTGGTTGATCTGGCCCGGCTGGTATCGAAATATGCGGGACCGATCAGGCTTCATGTGGTGAATTTCACGGATATACAGCTCTACATTTATGAAAAATGCCCCCATGAGGAGCTTACTATCATTATGCGGCGCTATATGATGCGGATCGCAGAACAATTTGCGAAGATGGACGGATGTCTGGGACTTGTGACAGGCGAGAGTATCGGACAGGTGGCAAGTCAGACCATGCAGAGTCTTGCGGCGACCAACGCAGTCTGCACTCTTCCGGTGTATCGCCCGCTGATCGGATTTGACAAGAGGGAAATTGTAGACATTTCACAGAAGATTGATACGTACGAGGTGTCCATACAGCCTTTTGAAGACTGCTGTACCATCTTCGTGGCGAAACATCCGGTGACCAAGCCGAATGTGGAACGCATGGAAAAATCGGAACAGAATCTGACGGAAAAGATCGATGAGCTGGTCAGAACAGCGGTGGAGACGGCGGAAGTGATCCGGGTGGAATATACGAACTGATGCAGAAAAAGAGCTGCCTCATATGAGACAGCTCTTTCTGAAATCCTTATCTGATTATTTGATGATGTACGGATCAAGTGCAGCCAGGATGTCACTTACATCTCCGTCAGCGTGAATGTTGAGATCAATCGGCTTGGAAAGATCCAGACTGAAAATACCCATGATTGATTTGGCATCTATAACATATCTTCCTGATACTAAATCGAAGTCATTGTCATACTTTGTAATTTCGTTGACAAAGGATTTTACCTTGTCGATTGAGTTTAATGAAATCTGTACTGTTTTCATTTTAAATAATCCCTCCTTGAATTATACAATAAAGTCAGGCCTTTGGCCTATGTATATTCTACGGGAAGATATGGCAAAAGTCAAGAAACAATAGAGCAAAATGAGGTAAAATGATATGAAAAAAGTAGCATTGCATAACCTTGGATGCAAAGTAAATTCCTATGAGACAGAGGCCATGCAGGAAATGCTGGAGAAGGCGGGATATGAGATCGTTCCTTTCCGTGAAGGAGCGGATATCTATATCATCAATACCTGTACAGTGACAAATATTGCGGACAGAAAATCCCGTCAGATGCTCCACCGGGCAAGGAAGATGAATCCGGACGCGGTAGTGGTGGCGGCCGGGTGTTATGTCCAGACGCAGGCCGGAAAAGAGGCGCAGGATCCCTGTATCGATATTGTACTCGGGAACAATAAAAAGAAGGATATAGTTACCGTGCTGAAGGAGTATGAGCGTGAAAAAGCCGGCATGCTGGAGGATGTGGAAGACATCAGCCGCGCAAAGGAGTATGAGCCCCTTAATCTTACCAGAACGGGGGATCATACAAGAGCGTACATCAAGGTGCAGGACGGATGCAATCAGTTCTGTACATACTGTATCATTCCATATGCAAGAGGACGTGTGAGAAGCAGAAGCCTGGAGGATGTTGCGGCCGAAGTGCACTCGCTGGCTGAAAACGGCTACCGGGAGGTTGTGCTGACAGGAATTCATCTGAGTTCTTATGGAATCGACTTTGACGGGGAGAGGCATCTGCTTGACCTGATCCGGACAGTTCACGGGGTGGAGGGAATAATGCGGATCCGGCTGGGATCACTGGAGCCGGGGATCATCACAGAGGAATTCGCAGAAGAGCTGGCCTCAATGCCCAAGATGTGTCCCCATTTCCATCTCTCGCTCCAGAGCGGATGCGACGCCACGCTAAAGAGAATGAATCGAAGATATACATCGGCGGAGTATTACGAAAAGTGCTGCATACTCAGAAAGTATTTTGACAATCCGGCGCTGACTACAGATGTCATTGTAGGTTTTCCGGGAGAGACTGAGGAGGAGTTCCGGGAGTCGCTGGAATTCGTGGACAGAGTGAATTTCTATGAGACGCATATCTTCAAGTACTCACGCCGTGCAGGCACAAAGGCGGCCGACATGGACGGGCAGGTGAGTGAGCAGATAAAGACCCGGCGCAGCGCCAGAATGATTGCTATGGGAGAACAGAAACGGAGAGCTTACGAGGAAGGCTTCATAGGAAAAGAAGTGGAAGTGCTTGTGGAAGAACCGGCTGAGATCGACGGAAAAGTTATGCAGGTCGGACATACAAAAGAATATATTAAAATTGCACTAGACAGAAAAGAAAATCTTAAAAATTGTGTCGTAAAAGTTCAAATTGATAACGATTCACAAATTATTCATTGAATTTTAAAGGGTCTTATATTAGAATTGTAAATAGGGTATCTGGGCTTATCCCAGAGTTATGGCAGACTTATTGTGAAGGAGGAGCAAAGATGAGCAATTTAAGCAATACTCAGTTCTTTCAGGTAGAACCGGGACCGCAGATCTCGGCAAAAGATATTCTTGAGATTGTATTTAAGGCATTAAAGGAAAAAGGGTATAATCCGGTGAATCAGATCGTAGGATATATCATGTCAGGGGACCCGACATACATCACCAGCTATAACGGCGCCAGAAGCCTTGTCATGAAGGTGGAGAGAGACGAACTGGTGGAAGAACTGCTGAAGGCGTATATTGATCATAATTCGTGGGCATAATCACGGTATGAGGATCATGGGACTGGACTATGGGTCTAAGACGGTAGGGGTTGCAGTGAGCGACCCTCTGGGACTTACGGCTCAGGGCATAGAGACAATACAGCGGAAAGAGGAGAATAAACTGCGCCGCACGTGCGCCCGGATCGAAGAACTGATTCGGGAATATGGAGTGGAAAAAATCGTTCTCGGATTTCCCAAGCATATGAACAATGATATAGGCGAACGGGCACAGAAGTCCCTGGAATTCCGGGACATGCTGACACGGCGTACCGGGCTGGAAGTGATTATGTGGGATGAGCGTCTTACCACAGCGGAGGCGGAGCGGACCCTGATCGAAAGCAGCGTCCGCCGTGAGAACCGGAAAAAATATATCGATAAGATCGCGGCTGTGTTTATTTTACAGGGGTATCTGGATTCTGTATATTTGAAACGTGATATAGAATGTACTGAAGATTAGCATGACAGACGGATAAGGGGACATTCAGAATGGAAAAGATCAGATTTACTTTTGGCGACGGAAGCGGCGAAGAAGAATTTTTTGTGCTTGAAGAGACTAAGATAAACGAATCAGCATACATACTCGTAACGGATTCTCTGGAAGGGGATGCGGAGTGCCTGATCCTGAAAGAGGTAAGTCAGCCGCAGCAGGCGGAGAGTGTGTACGAGATCGTGGAAGATGATACAGAGCTTCTGGCGGTATCGAAGGTTTTTGAGGAACTGCTGGAGGACGTGAATATAGAAATGTAAGATCCGGCTGCGGAAGCAGCACAGACGGAGATTTACAATAGATTCATTTACTGCGGGGGAAAAGACACTGATGGAACAGAAGGAAGTTCAGGAACTGCTGAAAAGCAGGCTAAAAGAAAAAGGACTTAAGGTCACACGGCAGAGATTGCTTGTTTTATCAGTGCTGGAACAGAACAGCGGCAGACATATGACTGCAGAAGATATTTATGAACTTGTGTCAGAAGATTATCCGGACATCGGACTGGCTACGGTCTACAGAACTCTGCAGCTTTTGTGGGACATGCAGCTTGTGGACAGGATCAGTTTTGATGACAGTTGTGTTCGCTATGAGATCGGACATCTTTTTTCAGGTGAAGCGAAGCATAATCATCATCATCTCATATGCAGGAAGTGCGGAAAGGTGACGCCCTTTGACGACGACCTGCTTGATGATCTGGAATGTTACATTGAGAAAGCGACCGGATTTCATGTGCTGGATCATGAGCTGAAATTCTTCGGCCTGTGCAGGGAGTGCATGAAACAAAACAGTGACCTTGATTGACAGAGCAGCCTGCCCGACTGCTGTTCTTTTTGCGCCCGGAAGTAAAGAGATACATACTTAAAAATGGAGGTGCTTAATTTTTGAAAAAACAGAACAATGGAAAACTGCGTATCATACCGCTGGGTGGTCTGGAACAGATCGGTATGAACATAACTGCCTTCGAGTACGATGACAGTATTGTTGTCGTGGACTGCGGTCTGGCATTCCCGGAGGACGATATGCTTGGCATCGATCTTGTGATTCCGGATGTCACATACCTGAAAGACAATATATCCAAGGTAAAAGGATTTGTCATTACCCATGGTCATGAAGACCATATCGGGGCTCTGCCCTATGTGCTTAAGGAAATCAACATTCCGATCTATACGACAAAGCTCACGATGGGAATCATAGAAAACAAGCTGAAAGAGCACAATCTTCTCAGAAGTACAAAACGTAAAGTGGTTCGCCACGGACAGTCTATCAATCTGGGAAAATTCCGGATTGAGTTTATCAAGACCAACCACAGTATTCAGGATGCGTCGGCGCTGGCGATTTATTCTCCGGCGGGGGTTGTGGTGCATACGGGAGATTTCAAAGTGGATTATACACCGGTGTTCGGTGACGCCATCGATCTCCAGAGATTTGCCGAGATCGGAAGAAAGGGCGTACTGGCGCTTATGTCTGACAGCACGAACGCGGAGAGAAAAGGATTCACCCAGTCCGAGCGTACGGTGGGGATTACTTTTGATCATATCTTTGCGGAGCATCAGAATACCCGTCTGATCATCGCGACTTTCGCTTCCAATGTGGACCGTGTGCAGCAGATCATTAATTCTGCGTACAAGTACGGCAGGAAGGTTGTCGTGGAAGGACGGAGCATGGTGAATATTATCTCTACGGCGTCAGAACTCGGATATCTGAATGTGCCGGAAAATACGCTGATCGAGATTGATGAGATGAAGAATTATCCGCCGGAGAAAATGGTGCTGATCACTACAGGAAGCCAGGGAGAGTCTATGGCTGCGCTGTCGCGTATGGCGGCGGGCGTGCATCGGAAGGTGACGATTCAGCCCAATGATACGATTATCCTCAGCTCGAATCCTATTCCGGGAAATGAAAAGTCGGTTTCCCGCATTATCAATGAGCTGTCGGCGCAGGGAGCAGAAGTGATTTTCCAGGATGCGCACGTGTCGGGGCATGCATGTCAGGAGGAACTGAAGCTGATCTATTCTCTGGTAAAGCCGAAATATGCGATTCCGGTGCACGGCGAGTACCGGCACCTGAAGGCGAATGCGGGAGTGGCGAGATCTCTCGGAATTCCGAAAGAAAATATTTTCCTCATACAGTCAGGCGATGTGCTGGAACTTGACGATGAGTCATGCAAAGTAGTAGACAAGGTACACACAGGGGCTATCCTTGTGGATGGACTTGGCGTGGGCGATGTGGGGAATATCGTGCTTCGGGACAGACAGCATCTGGCCGAGGACGGCATTATCATTGTAGTCCTCACGCTTGAGCGCAGAACCAACCGTCTCCTTGCCGGACCGGATATCGTGTCCCGCGGATTTGTGTATGTGAGAGAATCAGAACAGCTCATGGAGGATGCAAGACGCGCGGTGGCAGACGCGCTGGATAAATGTCTTCCGGGACGTCATACGGACTGGAACAGGATCAAGCTTGTGATCCGTGACGCAATGAATGATTTTATATGGAAGAGAACAAAGCGGAAACCTATGGTTATCCCGATTATTATGGATGTGGATGTGTAACATATGATAACAGATGAACGTATCGTTACATTCATCAATTCCCTTGATACAGAGAACAGTGAAATACTGGAAGCCATCGAGAAGGAGGCTCTTGCATCCGGCGTGCCGATTATCCGGCGGGAGATGCAGAGCTTCCTGAAGGTGCTCCTGATGATGCAAAAACCTGCGAGCATTCTTGAAGTCGGGACTGCCGTAGGTTTCTCTGCGTTATTGATGAGTGAATATGCCCCGGCGGGGTGCAGGATTACAACGATAGAGAACTATGAGAAGAGAATCCCCATAGCAAGGGAGAACTTTAAGAGGGCAGGCAGGGAAGAGCAGATTATCCTGATCGAGGGGGACGCGGCTGAAGTGCTCGGACGGCTCGAAGGGGAATATGATTTTATTTTCATGGATGCTGCAAAGGGACAGTATATCCATTATCTTCCGGATGTGATGCGGCTTCTGGCCGACGGGGGATGTCTGGTGTCAGACAATGTGATGCAGGACGGCGATGTAATTGAATCCCGGTTTGCCGTTGAACGGCGGAACCGGACGATCCATGCGCGGATGAGAGAATATCTCTATGAACTGAAGCACAGAGAGGATCTTGTGACGTCTATCCTGCCTCTGGGTGACGGAGCCGCTGTGAGCATCAAACGAAACGGCGGGCAGAACTGTGCGCCGGCGAGCTTTAAACGCAATGTTGAGAAAGGAAAGGAATCATGAAGAGACATCCTGAATTACTGATACCTGCAAGCAGTCTGGAAGTACTGAAGACAGCCGTTGTATTCGGCGCGGATGCAGTCTATATCGGCGGAGAAGCATTTGGGCTGCGTGCAAAGGCAAAGAATTTTTCGATGGAAGATATGAGAAAGGGAATTGAGTTTGCACATGATCATGGCGTAAAGGTTCATGTGACGGCAAACATCCTTGCCCATAACAGTGATCTGCCCGGAGTACGGGAGTATTTTGAAGAATTAAGGGAATTGAAGCCGGATGCACTGATCATTGCCGATCCGGGAGTGTTTGACATTGCAAAGGAAGTATGTCCTGAGATTGACTGTCATATCAGTACGCAGGCAAACAATACGAATTACGGCACATATAATTTCTGGTACCGGCAGGGGGCAAAGAGAGTGGTTTCTGCCAGAGAGCTTTCCCTGAAGGAAATCCGGGAACTGAGATCCCACATCCCGGAGGATCTGGAGATCGAGACGTTTGTTCACGGGGCAATGTGTATCTCCTACTCGGGCAGATGTCTTCTGAGCAATTATTTTACCGGGCGGGACGCCAACCGCGGCGCGTGTACGCATCCCTGCCGGTGGAAATATGCGGTGGTCGAGGAGACGAGGCCGGGAGAATATATGCCGGTTTATGAGAATGAACGGGGCACGTATATTTTCAATTCAAAGGATCTGTGTATGATTGAACACATACCCGAACTGATCGAAGCCGGGATTGACAGTTTTAAGATCGAGGGAAGGATGAAAACTGCTCTCTATGTGGCGACCGTGGCGAGAACGTACAGAAAAGCGATCGACGATTATCTGGAAGATCCGGAGCTCTACAGGAAAAACATGCCCTGGTATCTGGATCAGATTTCCAACTGTACCTATCGGAAGTTTACCACAGGGTTTTTCTTTGGAAAACCGGATGACGATGCCCAGATCTATGACAGCAACACCTATGTCAAAGAATATACTTATCTCGGGATTGCCGGAGAGATCAGGGACGGTATGTGCAGGATTGAGCAGAGAAATAAATTCTCGGTCGGCGAGACAGTCGAGATTATGAAGCCGAACGGAGAAAATCCGGAGGCTGTGGTAAAGCGGATTGTAAACGAAGAAGGTGAAGAGCAGGAGAGCGCTCCTCATCCGAAGCAGGTGCTTTTTGTGGAACTCAGTTCATGTCCTGAAAAATATGATATTCTGCGGCGTTGTGAGCCGCGTTCATGAGGCGGAAAGAAAAAGCAGGAAATAACTGAAATATCTCCCCTTAGAACCTTTTTTGTGATACAATGAGGAAAAGTCTAAGGGGGGATTTTATCATGTGGCTTCAGAAAATACCGTTTATTTTCAAACTGTTGTTCTATGTGATCGTGTTTCTCTTCCTCAGCCTGTTTATCATTGTGGCACTGAGCCTGATGTTTGAGCCGGAAACGGAAGAAATTTCAGGATGGGTGTATACTGTAGGCTTTGTCCTGAGTCTTGTCATCTCTGTCGCAGGAGGGATAAACATTGAGAATAACGGCCTTCACCGCATACGTGAACAGGCAGTGGCTATGAAGAGCAATATCAAAGTGATCGGAGGACGGATCGAAAATATCCTGCTCCAGCTTGATCCGGTTGTGGAGAGACAGATGAAGCATGAGGAGGAGGTTTACCTGAAGGTGAGCCGGAATGATTCGAAGAAATACAGGCATCTCAGATCGCTGGGAGAAGTCAAGGCGAGCCTGAGCGCCTATCCGACGTTACGCTCTGATGAGACGGTGATGAAACTGTTCTCGCAGATCGTGAAGGAATATGAGGACCTGGCGCAGGCGAAGATGGCTTATAACGCTTATGCCGCACAGTATAATTCCGGTGTCAAGAGTTTTCCGGTATGTCTTCTCAGATCGGTGAAAAAAGAACCGCTTCTGGATTACTACGAGGATCCGACAGACGAGCAGATCATTTGAAAAACAGGCGCAGTTTCTGGACTGCGCTTTTTTCTATCCTTGAGACATAAGAGCGGGAAATTCCAAGCTGTCTGGCAATTTCCCGCTGTGTATACTGCTCTCCGTTATAAAGTCCATACCGCATTTTCAGGACGAGCTTTTCTCTCTGAGAAAGCTCACTTTCTACTTTTTCATACAGTTTCTGGATATTTTCTTTCAGATAGATCTTTTCGGGAATATCATCGTCGTCTGTTTCCATGATATCGTAAAGCCGGATTTCGTTTCCTTCCCGGTCAGTACCGATGGGCTCGTACAGAGACACTTCTTTTCCATTTTTCTTTCTGGAACGAAGATACATGAGAACTTCGTTTTCCACACATCTGGAAGCATAGGCGGCCAGCCGGTTCCCTTTAGACGGATTGAATGTTACGACCGCTTTGATAAGCCCGATCGTGCCGATGGAGATCAGATCTTCCGTGTCTTCGTCAAGATTCTGATATTTTTTTATTACGTGGGCGACAAGACGGAGATTCCGTTCGATGAGAATGTGTTTTGCCTCGAGGTCTCCCTCCGTATACTTCTGGATGTAATACTTCTCTTCCGCAGGGGTGAGAGGGTTGGGAAATGATTTCACGACGGCACCTCTTAGCACATTTAATATAGTCTATGAAAAAATGGGGCATATTGTGCTTTTCCAATGAAAAAGGGGACTTCTCTGCGGAATGTCCCGTCAGGGGGGAGGGAAAATATTACGATTTCCGCAAAAACAGATTGACATGAGGGGACTGATATTCTATGATATCTTTACATTCCCGGGAAATTCTTTCCCGGTAATCATTTCAGGCTGTTTCAGCCGCTTTTTTCAGGTGATGGTTTACAGATGGTACGGTCTTCCGCACAGGTATGCGGGCGTATCGAAAACTTTATCTGGCCTTTAAGGTGTTTTACGGAACTGCGGAACTCATTGGAAAGGAGTGTGCGGATGAGTTTCAGCACAATTATATCAGCAGCCGTTGAGGGGCTTAACGTAGAGCTGATCCGGGTGGAGGCGGATGTAAGCAACGGACTTCCGGTCTTTCACATGGTCGGCTATCTGTCCTCCGAGGTAAAAGAGGCGTCGGAGAGGGTCAGGACGGCGATACGGAATTCAGGCTTCACTTTTCCGGCTAAAAGGACGGTCATTAATCTGTCTCCTGCTACGGTCAGAAAAAGAGGCGCTTCCTTTGACCTTCCCATCGCCGCGGCCATCCTGCTCTCGCTGGGAGAACTGGAAAAGAGCCCGGACGGAAACTGTCTTATTATCGGAGAACTGGGGCTGGACGGAAAAGTCCGGAAAGTGCCGGGGATCCTTCCGATTGTAATGGAAGCGAAAGCCCGCGGCATCACAAGGTGCGTCGTACCAGAAGAAAATGTACGGGAGGGGATGCTTGTGCCCGGGATGGAAGTTCTGGGAGTGAAGAGCCTGGAGGAAACGGCGGATATAGTAAGTGGAAGAAAGAAGCCCCGGCCGGCGAAGATACGGAAGAAGAGCATTTCCGACGGGAAACTTCCGGAGGATGATTTCTCTGAGGTGAGAGGTCAGGAAAATGTCCGAAGGGCTGCAGAACTTGCCGTGGCGGGCGGACATAATCTTCTGCTGATCGGATCGCCGGGCAGCGGGAAGACAATGACTGCCAGATGCATAGCGGGAATCCTGCCGCCCCCTGACCGGGAAGAAAGCATGGAAATAACAAAGATATACAGTGTGTCCGGGCTTCTGGATGAAAGGGAACCGCTGATCGGGCAGCGCCCGTTCAGGAGCGTGCACCACACCGCGACAAGGGCGGCCCTGACAGGAGGGGGACTGATTCCGAAGCCGGGAGAGATCAGTCTTGCCCACGGCGGTGTCCTTTTTCTGGACGAACTTCCGGAGTTCAGAAAAGGGGTTCTGGAAGTTCTCAGACAGCCATTGGAAAAAAAGTCGATCCAGATATCGAGGGCTCATGGAAATTACAGCTTCCCTGCAGATTTTATGCTGGTTGCGGCCATGAATCCGTGCCCCTGCGGCTGTTATCCGGATATGCAGAGATGCACCTGCACCCCTGCGCAGATCCAGGCATACATAGGGAGAATCAGCCAGCCGTTTCTGGACAGAATAGATATCTGCGCAGAGTCGTCCAGAGTGGAGTTCGGGGAACTGACAGGAGAAGATAAGGCAGAAGGTTCCGCACAGATACGCGAAAGAGTATGCCGGGCCAGAGAAATACAGAAAGTGCGGTACAGAGACGCAGGGATTCATGTGAATTCCATGCTGGAAGGAGAAAATCTGAAAAAATACTGTGAACTGGGACCGGCCGGAAAAAAGATGATGGAACAGGCGTTTGATGTTCTGAAACTGAGTGCAAGAGCATATTACAGAGTTCTGAAGGTGGCGCGTACGGCTGCGGATCTGTCGGGAGAAGAGAAGATCAGGGAGGAGCATCTGCGGGAGGCTCTCGGGTATCGGACGGTTGATCGAAAATACTGGGGGAGGCAGAAGATATGATGACAGAACAGATGAAAAAGTCCGGGACTTCGGACGAAATAAAGCCGGAGTATGAATTCTGGCTTGCAGGTCTTCCTATTCCGGCGGGTAAAAAGTATTCTCTCAGGATGCACATGAAAACGGCAGAAGCAGTCTATTATATAGAAGAAACTGAAATTTCGGAAATCAGGTTCTTAACAGATTGGGAACGCAATACAATTAGAAAAGCTCAGAGGACAAAAGACCTGGCAGAGGCGTATGAGGAAAGCAGGGAAAAAGGAATCCGTTTTGTTCCCTGGTTCTCACGGGAGTATCCGGCGTGTCTCCTGCAGATTCCGGATTTTCCGTATGCACTGTATGTAAAGGGAAGGCTGCCCGATGGCAATGCGAGAAGGGCGGCCATCGTCGGAGCGAGAAAGTGCACGCCATACGGGGAAAAGTACGCTATAGAATTCGGAAGGAAGCTGGCCGAAAGCGGAGTGGAGGTGATAAGCGGACTTGCCCGGGGAGTAGACGGGATGGGGCAGCGAGGGGCTCTGATGGGAAAAGGACGCACATTTGCCGTACTGGGTTCGGGAGTGGATATCTGTTATCCCAGAGAACATATGGGGCTGTATGTGGACATCCTCGATCAGGGAGGGGGAATCCTGTCAGAGTATCCGCCCGGAACTCCGCCGCTCCCCAGAAATTTCCCGCCCAGAAACCGGATCATAAGCGGTCTGTCAGATGCAGTGCTGGTGATGGAGGCAAGGGTAAAGAGCGGATCTCTGATAACGGCAGATCTTGCGCTTGAACAGGGAAGAGACGTCTATGCCCTGCCCGGACCGGTGAACAGTGAGCTGAGCAGAGGGTGCAACCGGCTGATTCAGCAGGGAGCAGGCATACTTTTAAGCCCTGAGATGCTGCTTGACGAATGGAATCTGCCGGTTCCGAAACCCGGGGACGGGGAGTCTGAAAATAAAAAAATGCTTGAAACTCCAGAAAATTTGGTGTATAGTTGTCTCGGTTTGTATCCGAAGGACGTAGATCGGCTTGCGAAGGAGACAGAACTGTCTGCGAGAGAGCTGATCAGTGTCCTTGTTTCCCTGGAATTGCAGGGCTATATTAAGGAATTATCAAAAAACCATTATATAAGAGTGAAATAGAAGGCTGAGAAAAGCCGGACGGAGGAATCAGGTCTTATGGCACACTATCTTGTAATCGTGGAGTCACCGGCAAAGGTGAAGACTATTAAGAAATTTCTGGGCAGCAATTATACAGTTGCAGCGTCTCAGGGACATGTACGCGATCTTCCGAAGAGTCAGCTTGGAATTGATATAGAACATGACTATGAGCCGAAATATATCACGATCAGAGGAAAGGGTGATATTCTGGCAGCTCTCAGGAAGGAAGTAAAGAAGTCGGACAGAGTGTATCTGGCTACCGACCCTGACCGGGAAGGAGAAGCAATCTCCTGGCATCTGGCAGCTGCGCTTAAGCTGGATGAAAAAAAGATGCGCCGCATTACATTTAACGAGATCACCAAGAATGCGGTGAAGGCGTCACTCAAGGCCCCAAGGGATATAGACATGAATCTGGTGAACGCACAGCAGGCAAGGCGAGTTCTTGACCGTATGGTAGGATATCTGATCAGCCCTCTTCTGTGGGCCAAGGTCAAGAGAGGTCTGAGTGCGGGACGAGTTCAGTCGGTGGCGCTCAGACTTATCGCGGACCGCGAGGATGAGATCAATGCATTTATTCCGGAAGAATACTGGACTCTGGATGCGATCCTGAAGATCAGCGGCGAGAAGCGCCCTCTGACGGCCAAGTTTTATGGGACGGATAAGAAGAAAATGACAATCCGGTCCAAAGAAGAACTGGATGAGATCCTGAAATCAATTGAGAATGAACAGTTTAAGATAACCGATATCCGAAAGAGCGAGAGAATACGGAAAGCGCCTCTGCCGTTTACGACCAGTACGCTTCAGCAGGAGGCGGCGAAAGCGCTGAACTTCGGAACCCAGAAGACGATGCGTATTGCGCAGCAGCTTTATGAGGGAATCGATATCAAGGGAAACGGCACAGTCGGTGTCATCACTTATCTCCGTACGGATTCCACGAGAATATCCGATGAGGCAGATGCAGCGGCAAGGGAATATATTGAATCCACTTACGGCAGAGAATATGCTGCGACCGGGAATACTGTAAAAAGCACCGGCAAGAAGATTCAGGATGCTCATGAGGCCATCCGCCCGACGGATATTACAAGAACGCCGGGCGCTCTGAAAGATTCTCTTACGAGAGATCAGTTCAGGCTGTATCAGCTGATCTGGAAGCGCTTTACGGCCAGCCGCATGCAGCCGGCGCGTTATGAGACGACAGCCGTAAAGATCGGAGCGGGGGAGTACTGTTTTACAGTATCTACGGCCAAAGTGGCATTTGACGGTTTCCGGTCTGTCTATACAGAAGCAGATGAGGAAAAGGAAGAGAGCAACGTTCTTGTAGGAAATCTTACTATGGACAGTGTTCTCACCAGGGATTCCTTTGATCCGAAACAGCATTATACACAGCCGCCGGCACATTATACGGAGGCAACACTTGTCAAGACGCTGGAAGAGCTCGGAATAGGACGTCCGAGTACCTATGCGCCGACTATTTCCATTATTCTCGGACGCCGGTATGTCACCAAGGAAGCGAAAAATCTCTATATTACGGAGATCGGCGAAGTGGTGAACAACATGATGAAGCAGTCGTTCCCGAGCATTGTGGATGTTAATTTCACTGCAAATATGGAAGGCCTTCTTGATATGGTAGAGGAGGGCAAAGTAGAGTGGAAAGAGGTTATCCGCAACTTCTATCCGGATCTTGAAGAGGCGGTCAAAAAGGCCGAGCAGGAGCTTGAGACTGTCAAGATAGAGGATGAGGTAACCGATGTCATATGTGAGGAATGCGGACGGAACATGGTGATCAAGTACGGACCTCACGGCAAGTTCCTTGCCTGTCCCGGTTTCCCGGAATGCAGGAACACAAAGCCTTATCTTGAGAAGATTGGTGTTCCCTGTCCTCTGTGCGGAAAAGACGTGGTTATCCGCAAGACAAAGAAAGGGCGCAAATACTACGGGTGTGAGGATAATCCGGAATGTGAATTCATGTCATGGCAGAAGCCGTCGAAGGAGAAGTGCCCGGAGTGCGGCGGATACATGGTTGAAAAAGGAAACAAACTTGTATGTGCTGACGAGAAATGCGGATATGTCACCACGGTGGATTCCAACGCAAAAAAGAATTAGAATTTACATTGCTATTTTCTGAATTGTATGATAACATAGATTTGTCTATATGATTATTGTGATTTGTATATACAATTAACAGAAGTATATGCTGCAGAATGCGGAGGAAATGATGAGCGTACAACTATTGGATAAAACCAGAAAAATTAATAAACTGCTGCACAATAACAATTCAAGCAAGGTTGTCTTTAATGATATCTGTGCTGTGCTTACGGAGATCCTTGATTCCAATGTGCTGGTTGTCAGCAAGAAAGGAAAGATACTCGGGGTGAGCAAGTGCAGCAAAGTGCGGGAAATCAATGAACTTATTACGGAAGCAGTCGGCTCGCATATTGACAGCATGCTGAATGAAAGACTTCTGAGCATTCTGTCCACCAAGGAGAATGTGAATCTTGAGACTCTTGGATTCTCCCCGGAGGCCGTCGAAGGATGTCAGGCCATCGTTACTCCGATAGATATAGCGGGAGAAAGACTGGGAACGCTGTTTATCTATAAGCAGGATTCCACTTACTCCATTGACGACATCATTTTGAGCGAGTACGGAACAGCCGTTGTAGGGCTTGAGATGCTTCGCTCGGTTAATGAAGAGAGCGCGGAGGAGACGAGAAAGGAGCACATCGTTCAGTCGGCGATCAGTACGCTGTCTTTCTCGGAGCTGGAAGCGATCATACATATCTTTGACGAACTGGACGGGACAGAAGGAATCCTTGTCGCCAGCAAGGTGGCTGACAGAGTCGGAATCACACGGTCTGTGATCGTCAATGCACTCCGCAAATTTGAAAGCGCGGGAGTGATCGAGTCCAGATCTTCCGGCATGAAGGGCACATACATTAAGGTACTGAATGATTATGTATTTACAGAGCTTGAACGGATCAGAAAAGAACGGATGTAGTCAGGAGGAGCGATCATGTATGAAGGGAATCCTGTAGATCTGCAGATGGAAAAGATCATCTCCGCAGACGGAATATTTGATGATTCTACCAGAAAATGCAGAGTACATAAGTATGACGTGGAAGAGGATTATATTTATCTGGAGTTAAAGGATGACAGTCTGACGGATATCTCACTGGATGCAAAATACAGATGCTATATCTCGACAAAATCTGAACTCCTCTACTGTACGGGAGTAGTAAAAGAAAGATTCCGGACAGAAGATCTGAATATACTGAAATTTCGGATCGAAAACGGATTTTATAATGTATATGAGGGCAGGAGAATGACAAAACGGGCCTGATCAGGAAAAGAAGAGTCTCGCGGGAGCGGGGCTCTTCTTTTGTTATATTTATAAAAAAAGTTTAAACTGTGTTGACAAACAGCTGTCAGAGTGCTATTTTATATTCGTGAAGTTTAGCACTCGACTTAAATGAGTGCTAATAAGACAGACAACAGTTAAGGAGGAATCACAATGAAGTTAGTACCATTAGGTGACAAAATTGTTTTAAAACAGTTAGAAGCAGAAGAAACAACAAAATCCGGAATCGTTTTACCGGGACAGGCAAAAGAGAAACCGCAGGAGGCAGAAGTAATTGCAGTAGGACCTGGTGGAAATATAGATGGAAAAGAAGTTGTGATGCAGGTAAAAGAAGGAGACAAAGTGATCTACTCCAAATATGCGGGAACGGATGTTGAACTTGACGGAGAGGAATACATCATTGTAAAACAGAGTGATGTTCTTGCAATTGTTGAGGCATAATCGCCGGATATACGGCAGGACAGTTCTGAATCGATCGCGGCAGGCGGCAGACTGAGAACAGTGACTGAATATTAGAAAATAAAAGGAGATGCTTAGAAATGGCAAAGGAAATCAAATACGGAGCAGAAGCCAGAACAGCACTTGAGAAAGGTGTAAACAAACTGGCAGATACAGTAAAAGTAACCCTTGGACCGAAAGGAAGAAACGTAGTTCTTGACAAATCTTTCGGCGCACCCCTGATTACAAACGACGGTGTTACGATCGCAAAAGAGATTGAACTTGAGGACGGATTCGAGAATATGGGAGCACAGCTTATCAGAGAAGTTGCTTCCAAGACAAACGATGTAGCCGGAGACGGTACAACAACCGCTACAGTTCTGGCGCAGGCAATGGTTCATGAGGGAATGAAGAATCTGGAAGCAGGAGCGAACCCGATCGTACTCAGAAAGGGTATGAAGAAAGCTACAGACAAAGCGGTTGAGGCGATCCAGTCCATGAGCAGCAAGGTGAAAGGAAAAGACCAGATCGCAAGAGTTGCTGCTGTTTCTTCAGGAGATGAGGCTGTAGGAGAGATGGTTGCTGACGCTATGGAAAAAGTATCCAACGACGGCGTTATCACCATTGAAGAGTCCAAGACAATGCAGACAGAACTGGACCTGGTAGAAGGTATGCAGTTTGACCGAGGATATATTTCAGCCTATATGGCTACAGATATGGAGAAGATGGAGGCAAATCTTGAAGATCCGTATATTCTGATCACTGACAAGAAGATCTCCAACATTCAGGATATTCTCCCGCTTCTTGAGCAGATCGTTCAGTCCGGAGCAAGACTGCTGATTATTGCAGAGGATGTTGAGGGTGAGGCTCTCACAACTCTTATCGTAAACAAGCTGCGCGGGACATTCAATGTTGTGGCAGTGAAAGCACCGGGATATGGTGACAGAAGAAAAGAAATGCTTCAGGATATTGCAATCCTGACAGGCGGACAGGTGATTTCCGAGGAACTGGGAATGGATCTCAAAGAGACTACCATGGAACAGCTTGGACGTGCAAAATCCGTTAAAGTACAGAAAGAAAATACAGTTATCGTTGACGGATGCGGAGATAAGGGCGCGATCGCAGACAGAATCGCTCAGATCAAGCAGGCAATCCAGGAGACAACTTCTGACTTTGACAGAGAGAAACTTCAGGAGAGACTTGCAAAACTGGCAGGCGGCGTAGCAGTTATCCGTGTCGGAGCAGCTACAGAGACAGAGATGAAAGAGGCAAAGCTTCGTATGGAAGACGCTCTCAACGCTACAAGAGCGGCAGTTGAAGAAGGAATCATCGCCGGAGGCGGTTCCGCATATATCCACGCTGCAAAAGAAGTTGCAAAACTGGCTGATGAGCTGGAAGGAGACGAGAAGACAGGCGCCAGAATCATACTGAAAGCACTTGAGGCTCCGCTTTACCAGATCGCCGCAAACGCCGGACTTGAGGGAGCAGTTATCGTAAATAAAGTAAGAGAGTCTGAGCCGGGAGTCGGTTTTGACGCTTACAAAGAAGAGTATGTAGATATGGTAGAGAACGGTATTCTTGATCCTGCTAAGGTTACAAGAAGCGCTCTTCAGAATGCGACAAGTGTGGCATCCACACTGCTGACAACAGAGTCAGTCGTTTCTACGATCAAAGAGGAGACACCGGCGGCAGCCGGCGGAGCTGGCGGAATGGGCATGATGTAATCAGTCTGTGAGCAGCTGAATTTCTCTGAATAAAAAGAATTAGGACCGGACACAGGCCTGGAGACAGACCCGTGTCCGGTTTTTTTGGCGGTATCAGAAGGGGATAAGGAGACCGTTCTGAGGCGGATTCGAAAGATATATAAGTACAGCTTAATAATCAAATTTAAAATAAATCAAGTTTCGGGAGGCTGCCTCAGCCCGGAAAGTCTTGACATCTGCCGGCAATTTCTGTAGTATATCAGTTAATACATTTACATAAGTGGATTCCTAAGAAAGAGAGGTAGATAGGCAATGGCTAAGATAATAGGTGAGGGGATTACGTTTGACGATGTTTTGCTTGTCCCTGCATACTCCGAAGTGATTCCGAATCAGGTGGATCTTTCGACTCATCTGACCAAAAAGATCAAATTGAATATTCCCATGATGAGTGCGGGAATGGATACTGTCACAGAGCACCGTATGGCGATCGCCATGGCCCGGCAGGGAGGAATCGGAATCATCCACAAGAACATGTCGATCGAGCAGCAGGCTGAAGAGGTGGACAAGGTCAAAAGATCTGAGAACGGAGTCATAACGGATCCGTTTTATCTGTCCCCGGAGCACACTCTCGAAGATGCCAATAATCTGATGGCAAAATTCCGGATCTCAGGAGTTCCGATCACAGAAGGACGCAAACTTGTGGGAATCATCACGAACAGAGATCTGAAGTTTGAGGAGGATTTTTCCAAAAAAATCAAAGAATCCATGACTTCTGAGGGGCTTATAACCGCAAAAGAGGGAATCACTCTCGAAGAAGCCAAGAAGATTCTTGCCAAGGCCAGAAAAGAAAAGCTGCCGATCGTGGACGATGAAGGCAATCTCAAAGGTCTTATTACGATCAAGGACATTGAGAAGCAGATAAAATATCCTCTTTCCGCAAAGGATTCCCAGGGACGTCTGCTCTGCGGCGCCGCTATCGGAATTACAGCAAACTGTCTGGAACGCGTGGAAGCTCTTGTGAACGCCAAAGTAGACGTTGTTGTAATGGATTCCGCGCATGGCCATTCCGCCAATGTGCTTCGCACTGTGAGAATGGTGAAAGAAAAATTCCCGGATCTTCAGGTTATTGCCGGCAACGTGGCTACGGGCGAAGCGACGAAAGCACTGATCGAAGCCGGCGTCGATGCTGTCAAGGTCGGAATCGGACCGGGATCAATCTGTACGACACGTGTTGTTGCCGGAATCGGTGTCCCGCAGATTACAGCTGTAATGGACTGCTATGAAGTGGCGAAAGAGTACGGCATACCGATTATTGCCGACGGCGGAATCAAGTATTCGGGCGATATGACCAAGGCGATTGCGGCCGGTGCAAATGTATGTATGATGGGAAGTATCTTTGCAGGATGTGACGAGAGCCCGGGAACATTTGAACTTTATCAGGGAAGAAAGTACAAAGTATACCGCGGCATGGGATCCATCGCGGCCATGGAGAACGGAAGCAAGGACCGCTATTTCCAGGAAAACGCCAAGAAGCTTGTCCCGGAAGGAGTGGAAGGCCGTGTTGCATACAAAGGTACGGTAGAAGATACTGTATTCCAGCTCATGGGCGGACTTCGTTCCGGTATGGGATACTGCGGAACATCCACTATCGAAGAACTGAAAGAAAACGGAAGATTTGTAAAGATTTCAGCGGCTTCACTGAGAGAGAGTCATCCCCACGATATTCACATTACAAAGGAAGCTCCGAACTACAGTGTAGACGAATAAGCAGGAGTTTTTATAAAAAAGGTGCGGCTGCGCCGGCAGATTTTCTGCCGGCGCAGCCGCTCTTTTATAAATTCATAATATTTTTTTCACAAAACCTTAGAAAACATATGATATCATTGGTACAGTTATAAAGCAGAAACAGAGGGATACAAATGACGAACCGGAGGGGCAGAGGAAAGCGGAGGAGAAGGATAAATTATAAAATGCTGTATATACGTCTGGGTATACTGATTCTGGTAATCCTGACGCTTGTAATGGGGATATCTTCCTGCGTCTCAGACAGACGGCGGAATGTTGTCGTGGATGCATCGCAACCGGATATTGATGTGCAGCTCCTTGATGTCAATGCATATTCCAGACCGGGGATGGAGACGGAGACCATCACGGGAATTGTCATACACTATACTGCGAATCCCGGGAGTACGGCGCAGGAGAACAGAGATTACTTCAACAGCCTTCAGTACAGTCATGCGACAGAGGCAAGCAGCAATTTTATCGTGGGACTGGACGGAGAAATCATTCAGTGTGTTCCGACCTGGGAGGTGGCCTATGCGTCGAATGAGAGGAATACGGATACGGTTTCGATCGAGTGCTGCCACCCGGACGACAGCGGAAAGTTTACGGATGAGACATACAGATCACTTGTGCAGCTGACCGCGTGGCTGTGTGTGAAATTCGGACTCACTGAAGAGGATGTGATACGTCACTATGATGTGACGGGGAAGAACTGTCCGAAGTATTTTGTGGAGCATGAAGATGCCTGGGATGAATTCAGGCAGAATGTAGGACAAGCGATAGAGAGAAGCATGGAGGAATAGATCCTCCCAAGTGGGGGATGCAGGCGGCTGATATCCGGATAATCTGTGGACTTCGTTCTTGATATCATTGCAGAATATTGTTATAATAAAATGTATTGTGTTAAGAGTTTGGAGGATGAAGATGAACGATCTGGAAATGTACCGCGAGCAGCTTGCAATCTGTGATGATAAGATCATTGACGCTCTCGTGGAGAGAAATGCTATAATCGAAAAGATCATGGCGTATAAAGAGACATACGGCATGCCGATTCTGCAGCCGGCTCAGGAAGCAAAACAGGAGCGCAGGCTGAATGAAAAACTGAAAGACAATAAATACAGCGAGGAGATCCATGATGTATTCAAGCGCATTCTGCGCAACAGCAAGCGCATTCAGGCGAGAAAGCTGTTCTCCTACAATATTGTGCTGATCGGATTCATGGGAGCCGGGAAGACGACAATCTCAGATTACCTCAGCACAATGTTTGACATGAAGCTTGTAGAGATGGATCAGGAGATCGCCGAGAGGGAAGAGATGAGTATTCCGGATATTTTTGCCACATACGGAGAGGAATATTTCAGAAGGCTGGAGACAAAACTGTTAAAAGAGCTTCAGAGCGGAAAGAACTGTATCATTTCCTGCGGCGGAGGCGCTGCACTCCGTCAGGAGAATGTGACAGAGATGAAGAAGAACGGGCGTGTCGTTCTTCTCACCGCAAGCCCGGAGACGATCTATGAGCGGGTAAAGGACAGCGATGACAGACCTGTGCTCAACGGAAATAAGAATGTTGACTTTATTGCGGATCTTATGGAGAAACGCCGGGAGAAATACGAGGCAGCGGCTGACGTCGTCATACAGACAGACAATAAGACGGTGCTGCAGATAAGCGAGGAACTGATTTCAAAGCTGATGGAACTGGATGGTAAATAATGTTTGAGACATTTTTCCCGGATGAGTATGTGGATTCTACATATGTCATCCCGTTCGAAGAACTGTATGAAAAAGGATACAGAGGAGTGATCTTTGATATAGACAATACGCTTGTTCCGCACGGGGCGCCGGCTGACGACAGGGCTGTCCGCTTTTTTGAGCGTCTTGAAAAGATCGGATTCTCTTCCTGTCTCCTTTCAAACAACCGGGAAGCAAGAGTGCGCATGTTCAACCGGGAGATCGGGACAAACTATATATACAATGCGCATAAGCCCTCTGTAAAAAACTATCTCCGCGCCATGGAGATCATGGGGACTGACAGAGATACGACGCTGTTCGTGGGAGATCAGCTGTTCACAGATGTCTGGGGAGCCAGAAAGAGCGGTCTGTACAGTATCCTGGTAAAGCCGATTAATCCGAAAGAAGAGATCCAGATCGTACTGAAGCGGTATCTGGAAAAGATTGTTCTCTATTTCTACAGAAAAAGTACAGATCGGGGCAGAAGGTGACACGAATCGCCGGGAACAGGCATGTCGGCTAAAAAAAGGATTGAAAAAAGTGGAAAATTATTATAAAATAATTTAAGTGGAGCGCCCATAGGCAGGGCGTGCGATTGAAGGAGGATTACAAATGGTATCAGCAGGAGATTTTAAGAACGGACTTACCATTGAGATTGATGGAAACATTTTCCAGATCCTGGAATTTCAGCACGTAAAACCGGGAAAAGGAGCTGCGTTCGTAAGAACAAAACTGAAAAACATTATCAGCGGCGGTGTTGTTGAGAAGACTTTCCGTCCGACTGAGAAGTTTGAGAATGCTCATATTAACAGAAAGGACATGCAGTACCTCTATAAAGACGGGGATCTGTACAACTTCATGGATGTCGAGACCTATGACCAGATTGCTCTGGATGCGGAAGTGGTCGGCGACGCGCTGAAGTTTGTGAAAGAAAACGAAACAGTGAAGATCTGCTCACATAAGGGAAATGTATTTTCTGTTGAGCCGCCGCTGTTTGTTGAGCTTGCAATTACAGAGACAGAGCCGGGATTCAAGGGCGATACCGCTCAGGGAGCAACGAAGCCGGCTGTTGTTGAGACAGGCGCAACCGTTATGGTTCCGCTGTTTGTTGAGATCGGCGATGTGCTGAAGATCGATACGCGAACAGGAGAGTATCTGTCCAGGGTATAAATCTGCACATCTGTCCAGGCTGAAGAAATCTGAATTCCCCTGAGTTTCTGTCATACCCGGCGGAAACTCAGGGGTTTTGCATATTGCCGTACAAAAAAGTTCTTGCCTTTTCTCAGGTGCTCGTTTATAATGAAGAGCACATAATATTGTTCTAATTTTTTTCTATTTCATAAGGTACATTTCGTACCGCTTATCTCGTTTAATTTTTATGAACCGCGCTTTTAAGAAAGGAGAATAATGAATTATACAGAATTTGTGCGCGCGGTAGAGGAAGCTATGAGTCAGAGGCTGAAAGATACTGCCAATATATCGGTTTATACAGCAGTCAAGAATAACGGCAGGAAACGGACAGGCATTGTGGCGGAGACTCCGGGGATCAATATTTCGCCTGCGATCTATCTGGAAGAATACTATGAATGCTATCTGGAAGGAAAGCCGCTGTCTCTTATCACGGAAGAAATACTTGAGCTCTACGAGAGTATAAGAAAGGAGGAATCCTGGGACTATGAGATGATCCGATCCTATGAAGGGGTAAAGGACCGGGTAGTATTCAAAGTAATCAACACGGAACAGAACAGGGAACTTCTTAATCAGATTCCTCATATTGAGATGCTGGATCTGTCCATCGTATTTTACATATTGCTGGAAATCAGCAGTGAGGGTACGGCGGCAATGCTTGTGAGCGGAAGTCATGCCGAACTGTGGGGAATCGATGTACAGACCCTTTGGGGCGCGGCATCTGAGAACGCAAAACGTCTTCTTCCGGCTGAATTTTTCACGATGAGCTACGCCATGAACGAGCTTCTGTCCGGAGAGAACGGCGACGGCAGAAAGAATGAGAACCTTCTTGTGAGCGGAGGGGGTAAAGAGGACGGGATGTATGTCCTGTCGAACAATATCCGCAATTATGGTGCCGCATGCATTGCTTATCCATACATACTGAAGATGATAGGAGAGATCCTGAAAACAGATTATTACGTACTTCCCAGCAGCGTACATGAAGTGGTCATCGTTCCCTATTCGGAAGAGATAGACAGCGGGGAACTGGACTGCATTGTCCGGGAGATTAATGAGACACAGGTTGCGGAAGAAGAAGTGCTCAGCGACCATGCATATCTTTTCAGCAGAAGGACGGGGAAACTCTGTGCCGGCTGCGGAGCCGGACGGTAGGGGGTGAACGGTATGACAAATAGTATGAAAAAGGCAGCCCTGACCGCAGTGCTGCTCCTGTTCTGGCTATTGGGCGCGGTGAATGTGAGCGCTCAGGAAAAAGGGGATCACACGCCCGCGGATATGGAAAACATGACAGTTCTGACAACGGCATCCATGAGCACCGGAGAGGATACGGTTTATCTTGAGGTGGGAGATGTTGTGAAGTATGAGGGTTACAGCACGAATTATTTTATGGTGGAAGGAAAGGCGGCATACTGTCTGGAGCCTTTGAAGACGACTCCTTCACCGGGAGAATATGAGGTTCAGCCTCTTGAAAAGGGAAGACTGAGAAAGGGGATGTACTACGTGTACGGCGGACCGGGATATGAGATGTATGTATCCAGTTACGGGTATCTGGGGCATGCGGGAGGCTTCGTATTTGAGAGTGAGTACTGCATGAGCCACTGTATACTGGCCTATTTGTACAGCGGCAGTCAGGACGCGTTCACAGGGCTGGACGACGGGCTTATCTCGGCGCTGATGCAGGAAATCGACTGGATCATGACTCTTCCGGATCCTCCGGCTTCCTTCTATGCCTTTACGTTCAATTCCGGCGGCAGCAGCCAGACAATGGGCGGTACAGGGGAAGACCGGGTCGGGAGGCTCGAGGTGTATAAAAAGTCTGACAGGCCGGAATGGACGGAGGGAAACGCATGCTATACACTGGCAGACGCGGTTTTCGGGGTATACAGGCCGGGCGAGAAAGAGCCGGTGTGCGTTATACGGACGGATGAAGAGGGATACGGCAGGGCGGAAGGAATTCCCGCGGGAAATTATGAGATTGCCGAGCTGGAAAATCCGGAAGGATTTGCCCTGGACGGCGTGAGGAAAAATATAACCGTAAAAGACGGAGAAACAGTAAAATACAGTTTTACGGATAAGGCCCAGCATTATCCGGCCGGGCTTCTGATCACCAAAAAGGATGAGGAGCGGGACAGCGGGAAGGCACAGGGCGAGGGAACTCTTGCGGATGCAGAGTTCACAGTCAGGTATTATGCGGGATATTATGATTCTGACCCGGCAGCGCAGGGGCTGAGTCCGGTAAAGACATGGGTATTCTGTTCGGATTCGGAAGGTAAAGTCATGTTCACGGAAGACGCAAAATCGGGAGGAGACGATTTCTTTGTGAATTCATATGGGGAAAATGTAATTCCGCTTGGGACGATAACGATACAGGAGACAAAAGCGCCGAAAGGTTATCTGATTAATGACCAGATATATGTACGCGGCATTACGCCCGATGGAACCGGCGAAAAAGATACGGTATATCTGGCACCGGCAGTCAGCGAACAGGCAGTACGCGGCGGAGTCAGAGTGGGAAAATGGGACAGTGAAACAGAGAATGGAGAAGCGCAGGGGGAGGCGGTTCTTGAAGGCGCGAAGATCCAGCTGATCTCCCTTAATGAGACGCCCGTGGTGGTGGATGGAACAGAGAGAAAAAAAGGAGAGGTTATAACCACGCTGGTCACCGGGGAGGATGGGACCGCCCGGACGGACAGTGATTATCTTCCTTATGGCACATACAGGCTGAAAGAAACAGAGGCGCCGAAGGGGTATAACAATACAGGGGTTACTGTAAGAGACTTCTCGGTGAGGGAAAACGGCGTGATCGTGAATATGGATTCACCGGATACGGCGATTAAGAATGATGTCATCAGAGGCGGATTTGAGATTATCAAGTTCTGCCAGAGCGCAGATGGAGAAAACGAGCAGAAGACACCGCTGAAAGGGGTTGCATTCACCATCACATCAGAAGCTACGGGCGAGAAATATGAGATTGTGACAGATGAGAACGGATATGCGTCAACCGAACAGCTGAAGCTCAATGAACGCGGGGATCTGGTATTCGGCACCTATTTAGTGAGTGAAAGTGTCACACCGGAAGGTCTGAAGCCGGTGGAGGACTTCCGGGTGACCATATCGGAAGAGGGACAGACTTTGCATTATATTCTGGAAAACACGCGGATCACCTGTCCGGTCAGACTGATAAAGACGGACAGTACAACGGGAAAGACGATTCCCCTGGCCGGAGCTGAGTTCAGACTGCTTGATTCAGAAAAAAATCCTGTGGCAATGACGGTGAAGTATCCGTCAGAATCCGTATATGAGACGTTTTGCACGGATGAAACAGGAAGTTTTCTGCTTCCGGAGAAGCTGCCTGCGGGGACCTATTATTTCCAGGAGGTTCATGCGCCTGCCGGATATCTTCTGAATGGAGAACTGCTGAAGTTCCGGATCGAAGAAGGTCATGACTGGAAAGACCCGTTTGTGGTGAAATTTGATGACAGCCCGGCAAAGGGAAGAATCCGGATTGTAAAGACGGACGTGGAAACGGGCAAACCTCTTAAGGGAACAGTGTTTGAAATCCGGGCAAAGGAAGATATTGTGACACCGGACGGAACTGTACGCGCTGAGAAGGGAAGCGCAGTCGCGACTCTGATTACGGGAGAGGACGGAACCGCTGAGTCGGATGAACTTTTTCCGGGAAAATACGAGATCAGAGAAACCGCGCAGACTTCCGGATACGTACGCCGGGCAGAACCGTATGAGATAGAACTCACATACACAGATCAGAATGTCGGTGTTGTGACAGAAGAGATTCAGGCGGAAAATGTTCCGACAGAGGTAATTATCGAAAAGCAGGAAAAAGACACGGAGAAACCGCTCGGCGGTGTGGAATTTACAGTTTGGAGGGAAAAGAACAGTACACAGGAAGAAGATCTGAATAAAGAGAAACAGGAAGAAGGCGGAGATGGTCCGTGGAAATATGTGACAGATGAAAACGGCCGTATCAGGCTCCGAGGACTTCATCCCGGGAAATACTGCATACAGGAGACCGGAGGACTGGCAGGATATATGACGGACAGCAGGATATATGAGGTTACCATAGATGAGTCCGGACGGATCGACGGGAAAGAAGGCGTGACTCTGACAATAGAAAATGCCAGAACACAGATAACGGACACCAGGGCATTCTGGAAAGAAAACCGTTCTAAAACTGCTGTGTGCGGAGAGGAAAATGAGATTATTGATTTGGTACGGCTGAAAAATCTGCAGCCTGGAACAGAGTATACGCTCAGGGGTGTATTGATGGACCGGAATACAGGACAGAAACTTTCGGTCGATGGAGAGAATATTACAGCGGAGAAGAGTTTTACTGCAGAAGAATATGAAGAAGAGATCGAAATGACGTTCTCGCTTGATACGGCCGGACTGGGAGAACGGAAGATTGTTGTCTATGAAGTGCTGTATTCAGAAGGAAAGCCGGTGGACTCTCATGAAGATATAGGCGATGAAGATCAGACTGTGGAGGTGCTGAAAGCAGAGACGGCTGTCAGGACGGGAGATGAAGTCCGCAGCCTGGAAATTGCGGCGTTTCTTGCATTTTTGTCAGCCGGCGCGGTGACAGCTGCTGCGGTATCTGTCAGGAAAAACAGGCGGCATGGAATGCGGAAAAATAAATAGCTTGAAATTTCCGTAAAATTGTGCTAGGATAAGTAAGGTCGTTAAAAGAGGAGTGGAAACTCCTCAAGACGACCGGAATGCGTCTGTAGCTCAGTGGATAGAGCGATGCCCTCCGGAGGCATGTGCGGCGGTTCGACTCCGCTCAGACGCTTATAACCAAAACCCGGGAAGTGCTTTAACCACATCGATTTCTGGCATCTCCCGGGTTTTTTGCTTTTCTGAAAGGGGCGCAAAAGGGGAACCCTTTCTGCTTTTGCAGCTTTCTGTCTTCTGCAGCCCGGCTGCAATGCCGAACCGGAAAAATGTGAGCCGCCGTCCTGCTTTATCAGACTGCAAGGCGGCGGCTCAATTTATAATTTGACAGATGTTACAGCAGATTGATTTTCTCCTTCATGATGTAATGGATCACGCAGTACTGAATGATCGCGATGATGAACATCATTATGCAGGAGAATCCTATTGTAGCGAAGAAATAGGTCGCGAACTGCGTATCCGATCCGGTCTGAGCGATAAAAAACGCTTCCGGCAGCAGACCTGTTCCCATCTGAAGGACAAATGAGAGGATCTGGATCACAAAGCTGGATACAAAGTATGCCGCTACAGCGCCGAGTATGCGGTGTGCCGGAAATAACTGTCCGATGACCACACAGAAATAAGTCTGGATCACAGAGACAGGACCTGAAACAAGCATTAAAAGGAAAAGAACCAGCGCGAAAGTGCTCAGCGGTATCCCGAGTTCTGCCGTGACTTCAGGGGCAATATGGCTGCATGCTTCAGTGACATTGCTTCCGGATACAAGAAAAAGAACACAGCCCGCTTCTATGAAACAGTTCAGCAGATACCAGATGCATCCGGATATAATCTTTGCCCACAGATGCTGTATGCCTGAAGCCGGAAGAGTCCAGGAAAGATATCCCTCCCCGGTGAACAGATTCCGG
Source organism: uncultured Lachnospiraceae bacterium (assembly GCA_930972465.1). Lineage (GTDB taxonomy): Bacteria > Bacillota > Clostridia > Lachnospirales > Lachnospiraceae > Mediterraneibacter > Mediterraneibacter stercoravium. The sequence goes on along the minus strand of CAKNHF010000017.1, from coordinate 17,336 downwards.
TAGAAGCGGAACGCGATGATCAGCCAGGTGCAGAAGCATGCGGCCATAAGCAGGAAAAATATCGCTGAACTGAAGAGCACAACCTGTGATACGAGTGCACCGTCCGGATTGGAAAAACTGAGCGGATCCAGAAAGATCAGCCGTCCCAGAACAGATGCAAAAACAATGATCACATGCAGGAGAATGAAAACCTTCATTCCGTATTTCAAGTCAAACTTCAATAATTTTCCTAACATTTGAATACCTCCCGGAACAGAGCGTCCACAGACTTTCTGTGCTGGGTGCGGATCTCGTCTACGGATGCATTGAGGACGAGCTGTCCGCTCTTCAGGAAAATCACGTGATCAAGGACGTTTTCAATGTCTGAGATCAGGTGGGTGGAAATCAGTACTGTGGCGTTTTCGTTGTAGTTTGTCAGTATCGTATGAAGAATATAGTCCCGTGCGGCAGGATCTACACCCCCTATCGGTTCATCCAGTATATAGAGATCGGCCTCTCTGCTCATGACAAGAATCAGCTGGACTTTTTCCAGCGTACCCTTTGAAAGAGAAGAGAGCCTGGCCCTGGGGTCAATGGACAGAGCATCCAGCATTCCGGAAGCCCGTTCGAGGCTGAAATTATCGTAAAATGTATTGTAGTATGCCATTATCTCGTCCACACGCATGTGTTTCCCAAGATAATTCCGATCCGGCAGGTAAGAAACGATTTTCTTTGTCTCCACTCCCGGTTCGGATCCGTTGATAAGAATCTGGCCGCCGGACGGACGAAGAAGTCCGTTGGCAAGCTTGATCAGCGTTGTCTTTCCACTTCCGTTAGGACCGAGCAGCCCGATGATCTGACCGCGTTCGAGCGCGATGTTCAGATTGTAGAGTGCGAAGGTGCTGCCGTATTTTTTTGTCAGTCCGCGGCATTCGAGTATCGGTTTCATTGCTTTTCCCTCCTCAGTGTCTCCTGTATCATTTGCAGCGTTTCGTCGTCGCTGAAACCGAGCTGATGCATCTGCTCAAAAAACTGGCGAATATGTTCTGTTGCAAGCTGCATCTTCATGTTTTTGAGCAGTTCTTCATCATCGGTAATAAATCGTCCGCTCGTCCTCTGCGAATAGACGAGGCCGTTTCGCTCAAGCTCGGACAGAGCTTTCTGCATTGTGTTCGGATTGACTGCGGCGTCCAGTGCGAGGTCCCGTACGGAAGGAATCTTATCTCCGGGTTTATACACCCCGGAAATGATGTCATGTTGAATGCGCTCCATCAGCTGAAGATAGATCGGGCGGTCATTGTCTAATTCCCATGGCATCGAATCACCTCATTTTCTTTCTGTAAACTGTATTAAATATATAGTACAATCATACATTGAAAGGCAGAGGCTGTCAAGTATTCGCGGGACTTTCATTGTCTTTGAGAATCCTGTTTTTCATATTCGGGTCAAAAATTCCTCTGCGGAGCATTTCTATTTCATATTTATAAGGCGCATAGGATTTCTTCGGCCGGATTTCTGACGGAATGTAGGGCGTCTCCAGGATTTTGGGAACAGCTTCGAAATCAGGATGATGTACGATGTAATTCAGCGCGTCGAAACCGATCTGCCCGAAACCGATGTTTTCGTGGCGGTCTTTGCGGGATCCAGGCACGTTCTTGCTGTCATTGATATGGAACACGGCGATCTGGTCCCTGCCCAGAATGCGGTCGAATTCTGAGATCACATCGTCAAAATGACGGATGATATCATAACCGCTGTCGCTTGTATGACAGGTGTCAAAGCAGACGCGCAGTCTGTCGTTGTGAACCACTCCGTCGTAAATGCGGGCGAGCTCTTCAAAGGACTGGCCGATCTCGGAGCCTTTGCCGGCCATTGTCTCCAGGGCGATGAAGCAGTCCGTGTCCGAAGAAAGAACTTCATTGAGTCCTTTGATGATCTGTGCTGTTCCTGTTTCAACTCCTTCTCCCACATGTGAGCCGGGATGCAGGATCAGAATATGACTGCCGCAGCTTATCGTGCGGTCGATCTCCCTGGCAAGAAATTCTACGGCCAGAGAAAAGGTCTCCGGCTTGACGGAATTGCCGAGATTGATAATATACGGAGCGTGTACGATGATCTCTTCAATTCCGTGTTCCCTCATGTAATCCCATGCAGGGGCGATGTTCAGCTCGCGGATCTCTTTGCGCCGGGTGTTCTGCGGCGCTCCGGTATAAAACATGAATGTGTCGGCGCCGTAGGAGACGGCCTCTTTTGCAGAACCGAGGAGCATTTCCTTTCCGCTCATGCCGACATGTGAACCTATCTTCATATTATAATATTCCTTTCTGTTGTCAGACTTCTGATTTTCGGTTTTATCAGATGGGGGAAATATCCCGGAAAGCATTATAAAATGTATTCATGATTTATGCAAGAAGCCGCCTGCGGGATTCTGCAGGAAAATGCGCGGAAATTATAATACGGAAAGGCTGCGGCATTAAAAACGGCATTTGCGATGGCAAAAACTTGCCGTGGGAATTTAGACATGGTATACTGACAATCATACGGATAAAGGAGTGTGGAATGAATTGAAGACTTTACTTGAGATGATCACAGCGGAAATGCAGGATGCGTTCCGCAAAGCAGGATATGAAGAGGAACTTGCAAAAGTGACGCTCTCAAACCGGCCGGACCTGTGCGAGTATCAGTGCAACGGGGCTATGGCAGGGGCGAAGAAATATAAAAAGGCACCTTTCATGATCGCGGAGGATGTCGCGGGATATCTGAAGGACAGCCGCTGTTTCGAGACGGTGGATGTCGTAAAACCGGGATTCATTAATCTGAAGCTCTCTCCGGTATTTGCAGCGGAGTATCTGAATGAGATGGCGGGAGCGGACAGACTCGGCGTGGAAGAGGTAAAGAATCCGAAAACTATTATTATCGATTATGGCGGACCGAATGTGGCAAAGCCGCTGCATGTAGGACATCTGCGCTCGGCCATCATCGGTGAAAGTGTAAAGCGGATTGCCCGCTTTAAAGGAAACAAAGTGATCGGTGATATTCACCTGGGAGACTGGGGATATCAGATGGGACTGATCATCACAGAGCTCAGAAAACGCAGCCCGGAGCTGGTGTATTTTGACGACAGCTATGAAGGAGAGTATCCGGAGGAGGCTCCGTTTACGATCGGTGAGCTTGAAGAGATATATCCTACGGCAAGCGCATATGCGAAAGAACACGAAGATTACAGAGAAGAAGCATTGCATGCTACCTATCTTCTGCAGAACGGACACCGGGGATACCGCGCGATCTGGAATCATATCATGCATGTTTCCGTGGAGGATCTGAAGAAGAATTACAGAAAGCTTAATGTAGAGTTTGATCTCTGGAAGGGCGAGGCGGATGCGCAGAAATACATTCCCGACATGGTACAGATGCTCAAAGACAAGGGCTATGCGCGTTACGATGAGGGAGCTCTCGTCGTAGATGTCCAGGAGGAGACGGACAATAAGGAGGTGCCGCCGTGCATGATCCTGAAATCGGACGGGGCGGCGCTGTATGATACAACGGATCTGGCCACGCTTGTTCAGAGAGAGGAAGATTATCATCCGGATGAGGTGATCTACGTCGTTGACAAACGTCAGGAGCTGCATTTTATTCAGGTCTTCCGCTGCGCAAAGAAAACAGGGATTGTTCCCCGGGATACGGAGCTGAAATTCCTGGGATTCGGAACAATGAACGGAAAAGACGGAAAGCCTTTCAAGACAAGAGAAGGCGGGGTTATGCGGCTGGAGAATCTGATCCGTGAGATAGATGAGGAAATGTACAGAAAGATCATGGACAACCGCACCGTAGAGGAGGAAGAGGCAAAACGTACGGCTGAGACCGTGGGGCTTGCGGCGATCAAATACGGTGATCTCTCGAATCAGGCGTCCAAGGATTATATTTTTGATGTGGACCGGTTTACTTCTTTTGAGGGAAATACGGGACCGTATATTCTGTATACCATTGTGCGTATAAAGTCGATACTGAACAAGTATCGGGAGAATGGCGGAGCGCCGGAAGGACTCCATGTGCTTCCGGCAGAAGATCAGTATGAGAAAGCGCTTATGCTGCAGACGCTGCGGTTTAATGATGTGATGGAGACGGTTTATGAGGAGACTGCGCCTCATAAGATCTGCGCCTATATCTATGAGCTGGCCAACGAGTTCAACAAGTTCTATCATGAGACCAAGATACTGGCCGAGGAGGATGAGACAAAGAAATCCGGATATATCGCACTTCTCAGCCTGACGAAAAGAGTGCTGGAGACGTGCATCGATCTGCTCGGATTTGAGGCTCCGGAAAGGATGTAATGCCAGATGACAGAATCAAAGATGACGGAAAACAGGATCACGGAAAAACTGTTCTATCAGGACAGCCATCTCAGAGAATTTACTGCAGAAGTGATTTCCTGCGAAGCTGTAAAAGACCGATATGAGATAGAGACCGACCGTACCGCCTTTTTCCCGGAAGGCGGAGGACAATATGCGGATACCGGGGAGCTGGGCGGCGTCAGAGTCCTTGATGTCCGGGAGGAAAACGGCAGGATATTCCATGTTGCGGACGGCCCTCTGGAAGTCGGAACGACGGTGAGCGGACGGGTTGACTGGGAAGAGCGGTTTATGAAGATGCAGCAGCATACGGGAGAGCATATTGTTTCCGGCCTTGTGCACTCAAAGTTCGGCTACAACAACGTGGGATTTCATCTGGGAAGTGAAGACTGTACCATGGATTTCAACGGAGAGATCACAGGGGAAGAACTTCGGGAGATTGAACTTGAGGCAAACCGTGCAGTGTGGAAGAACCTGGAAATACAGGTTCTGTATCCCTCTGCGTCAGAGGCGGAGCACATGGAGTATCGAAGCAAGATAGAGATAGAAGGACAGATCCGTATCGTGACAGTTCCCGGATATGACGTCTGTGCCTGCTGCGCGCCTCATGTGAAGCGGACGGGTGAGATCGGTCTTATAAAGCTTACCGGTATGCAGAGGTACAAAGGCGGCGTCCGCGTGACGATGCTCTGCGGAGTGCGCGCCCTTTCGGATTACGCGGTAAAGCAGGAGCAGGCAGCGGATATATCGGCTCTCCTCTGCGCAAAACAGAATGAGATCGCGGAAGCTGTACATCATCTGAGAGATGAGTGCGCCGGATTGAAATCTCAGATCGTCGGAAAGGACAGAAAGCTTGTAATGTATCAGGCGGAAATGGTGCCGGATGAGGAGGAGACCGTCTGCATATTCTCGGATGACATAGAAGGAGAAAATATGCGTCTTCTCATGAACAAGGTGCTTGAGCGTGAAAGAAAGCTGTGCGCGGTATTTCACGGAGATGGCAGCGGAGGATACCGCTATGTGATCGGAAGCAGGAGCGCGGATATGCGGCCTTTTGTAAAAGAGTTCAACGCTGCGTTTGACGGAAGAGGGGGCGGACGGCCTGAAATGGTGCAGGGAACGGCAAGCGGAAACGAAGAGGATATAAAGGCATGGATTCTGGAGAAAGCGGGGAATATGCAATGAATCATATTCATAGAAAGAGTCCCTTCTGGAGCCTGGCCGGTCCCCTCCTTGCATACTGGGGAATCCAGCTGGCTGTCCAGTTTATTATTCAGGCGTTTATCCAGGTGCCGTATATGACGGAAGCCTATATGAAGCAGTTCGCAAGCGGGAATATAACGGACGCGGAACAGGCGATGGAAAGTTATATGTCGCTTATCGGTCCTGCAATTGAACTTGTCATGAAATACGAAGTGGAGATTACGGGGGCAGCCGCCCTGTGCACGATTCCTCTGACGGCAATTCTGTTCAGAAAGGACAGAAAGCTTGAGAAGGATCTGGGGATCGGACCGGCGCAGCGGACGCCGTTGAAAAAATACTGGATGATCCTCGTGTTCGGTATTCTGGGCACAGTTGGCGTGACCTGCCTGTCGGCGATGGCACAGGCTGTTATGTATGATGAAGCGTACGTCAGCGCGGCACAGAGCATGTATTCGGCCTCTTTTCCGGTGCAGGTCCTTGCGCTGGGAATCATCGTACCTGCGGCGGAAGAGCTGATGTTCCGGGGAATCATGTTTGAAAGATACAGAGAAAACCGGAACTTCTGGTACTCGGCTCTGTGGTCTTCCCTGTTCTTTTCCATCATGCACACGAATACGATCCAGATGGTTTACAGTTTCCTTCTGGGCGTACTGCTGAGTTATCTCTATGAAAGATTCGGTTCGCTGAGGGCTCCGATGCTCATGCACATTGTGCTGAATACGGGAGCGCTGGTGTTTACAGAAGCGGGATTCTTCAGCTGGCTTGCGGAAGATCTCCTCAGAATGTCCCTGACTGTGATTGTCTGCGCGTTTATCTGTTCTGTAATGTTTGTGATGATTCGACAGACAGTCGGCGAAAAAAAAGAGGATCATTCAGAAAAAAAAGAAGATTCGACAAATATGTTTTTATAAAAAACAATTTAAAATTGTTTGCGGCAGAATGTGATTTCTGCCGCTTTTTTTCTTGCGTGTTCTAATTTAACTCCATAAATATCTGATTTTAAAGACAATATCGATAAGCGTTACTGTTGTTTTATAAAGCGATAAATTTTCAGAAAATATTATAAAAAATATATTGAATTCTAATTATCAGACAATTCGAGAAAAATTCCTGTTTACAAAAAAGAGAAAAAGGTGTATATTCTTGAACTAGAAAATGCCGGTGTCAGATCAGGCCCGAAGAAATACTGCTTTTACACAGCGGCATAGAATATTCAAAAGAAAGGACAGCGACTATGAGGAATGAAAATAAACGTCCGCAGGGATTGTACCGCGAAAGTTTTGAACATGACAACTGCGGTATCGGAGCGATCGTAAACATCAAAGGTAAGAAGAGCCATGGCACAGTGGCCGGTGCGCTTAAAATAGTGGAACACCTGGAACACAGGGCCGGCAAAGACGCAGAAGGAAAGACCGGAGACGGTGTCGGAATCCTTCTTCAGGTTTCCCACAAGTTCTTCAGCAAAGTCTGTCAGCCGCTCGGCATCCGGCTTGGAGGAGAGAGGGACTACGGTGTGGGAATGTTTTTCCTGCCTCAGGACGAGCTGAAAAGGAATCAGGCGAAGAAGATCTTCGAGGTTATTGTCAGAAAAGAAGGCCTGAATTTCCTTGGATGGAGAGAGGTTCCGATTCATCCGGAGATTCTGGGAAAGACAGCGATAGATTGTATGCCCTGTATCATGCAGGCTTTTATCGAGAGACCGAAAAAAATTGAGAAGGGTCTTCCGTTTGACCGCAGACTTTATATCGTGAGGAGAATCTTTGAACAGAGCAGTGACGATACGTATGTTGTTTCGCTTTCAAGCCGGACGATTGTTTATAAAGGAATGTTCCTCGTAGGACAGCTGAGACTGTTTTTCGAAGATCTGCAGGATGAAGATTTTGAATCCGCCATCGCCATGGTGCATTCCAGATTCAGTACGAATACGGCTCCGAGCTGGCAGAGAGCTCATCCGAACAGATTCATTGTGCATAACGGTGAGATCAATACGATCCGGGGAAATGCGGATAAAATGCGTGCCCGGGAAGAAACAATGGAGTCCGGCGCTCTGAAGGGTGAGCTGCACAAAGTCCTTCCGGCTATCAATACCTCGGGATCTGACTCGGCCATGCTGGATAACGCCCTTGAGTTTATGGTTATGAGCGGCATGGAGCTCCCGCTGGCTGTAATGATCGCTATTCCGGAGCCCTGGGTGAACAACCGCAGCATGTCTCAGAATAAGAAAGATTTCTACCAGTACTACGCTACAATGATGGAACCCTGGGACGGACCGGCATCTATTCTGTTCTCGGACGGGGATGTCATGGGAGCCGTACTTGACCGCAACGGTCTGAGACCTTCCAGATATTACATTACAGACGATGACAACCTGATCCTTTCGTCAGAAGTCGGTGTTCTTGACATTGATCCGGGAAAGATCCTTGTGAAAGAGAGACTTCATCCCGGCAAGATGCTTCTCGTAGATACGGTTGCGGGAAGAGTGATCGGGGATGAAGAACTGAAGGAAAAATATGCCAACGAAGAGCCTTACGGAGAGTGGCTTGACCGGAATCTGATCGAGCTGAAGGATCTGAAGATCCCGAATAAGGACATTCCGAAATATACAAAAGAGGAGTGTACACGTCTGCAGAAAGCGTTTGGATATGCCTACGAGGATGTGAAGACATCGATCCTGACCATGGCAAAGAACGGCGGAGAAGGAATCGCGGCGATGGGAATCGATATCCCGCTGTCCGTACTTTCCAGAAAGCGTCAGCCTCTGTTCGGATATTTCAAGCAGCTCTTCGCACAGGTTACAAACCCGCCGATTGATTCGATCCGTGAGGAGATTGTCACCTCGACCACCATTTATGTGGGACGCGACGGAAACCTGCTGGAGAAGAAGGAAGAGAACTGCAAGATGCTCCGTGTGAATAACCCGATTCTGACAAACACGGATCTTCTTAAGATAAAGAACATGAATGTGGAAGGATTCAAGGTTGCTGAAATTCCGATCACATACTATAAGAATACAAGTCTGGAGAAAGCCATTGAATACCTGTTCATCGAGGTGGACCGTGTGATCCGGGAGGGAGCCAATATCCTGATCCTTACAGACCGCGATGTGGATGAGTATCATGTTGCCATTCCGTCGCTTCTGGCCGTGTCCGGACTGCAGCAGCATCTGGTCCGCACGAAGAAGAGAACTTCGGTGGCTATGATCCTGGAGAGCGGGGAGCCCAGAGAGGTGCACCATTTCGCAACGCTTCTCGGGTACGGAGCATGTGCGATCAATCCGTATCTGGCTCATGAGTCCATCAGACAGCTCATCGAGGCGAGACTTCTTCACAAAGACTATTATGCGGCAGTGGACGACTATAACTCTGCGGTCCTTCACGGGATCGTCAAGATCGCGTCAAAGATGGGAATCTCAACGATTCAGTCCTATCAGGGAGCCAAGATCTTCGAGGCCATAGGACTGAAAGAAGAGTTCATCAACAGATATTTTACCGATACGGTCAGCCGTGTGGGAGGAATCGGCATCGAGGAGATTGCCGAGGATTATACGGCGTTCCACACAGAAGCATTTGATCCGCTTGGACTTGACAGCGATATGACGCTTGACAGTGTGGGAAGACACAAATATAAAAGCGGCGGAGAGGAACACCTCTATAACCCGCAGACCATACACATGCTTCAGCAGTCCACAAGACGTGGAGACTATGACATGTTCAAGCAGTACACGCATATGGTGGACGAAGAAGGCGAGAAGATCAATCTGCGCGGACAGCTTGATTTCAACTATCCGAAGAAAGGGATCCCGATTGAGGAAGTGGAGAGTGTGGACTCTATCGTAACCCGCTTTAAGACGGGCGCCATGTCCTACGGCTCGATCTCCAAGGAGGCTCATGAGACGCTGGCGATCGCTATGAACACGCTGCACGGAAAATCCAACAGCGGCGAGGGCGGTGAGGAGATCGAACGTCTCGGAACAAACCGCAGCTCTGCGATAAAGCAGGTGGCTTCCGGAAGATTCGGAGTTACCTCAAGATATCTGGTGAGCGCTCAGGAGATTCAGATCAAGATGGCACAGGGCGCGAAGCCCGGCGAGGGCGGACATCTCCCGGGAGGGAAAGTGTATCCGTGGATCGCAAATACCCGCCATTCCACACCGGGCGTAAGCCTGATCTCGCCGCCGCCGCACCACGATATCTATTCGATCGAGGATCTGGCGCAGCTGATTTATGACTGTAAGAACGCGAACAAGAATGCGAGAATATCCGTGAAGCTTGTATCGGAGGCCGGAGTCGGAACGGTTGCAGCCGGTGTTGCGAAAGCAGGAGCGGGAGTTATCCTTATTTCCGGTTACGATGGAGGAACCGGAGCTGCTCCGAGAAGCTCTATTCAGAACGCGGGGCTTCCGTGGGAACTGGGACTTGCCGAGACACATCAGACGCTGATTCAGAACGGATTAAGAGAACGTGTGCGCATTGAGACGGACGGTAAACTGATGAGCGGACGGGACGTTGCGATCGCGGCACTTCTGGGAGCAGAAGAATTCGGGTTCGCAACAGCTCCGCTTGTGACTATGGGCTGTGTCATGATGCGTGTCTGCAATCTGGATACTTGTCCGGTGGGCGTGGCTACCCAGAATCCGGAGCTGAGGAAACGGTTTACAGGAAAACCGGAATATGTTATCAATTTCATGCGGTTTATTGCTCAGGAACTCAGAGAATATATGGCAAAACTGGGTGTGCGCACAGTGGATGAACTGGTGGGACGCACAGACCTGCTGAAAGTGAAGGAAACACCGACTTCCAGACGTGCGGCAACGCTTGATCTGAGCAGCGTGCTGTACAATCCTTACGCGAAAGAAAAGAAAGGGATGATATTCAATCCGAAGAAAGTCTTTGACTTTGAACTGGATAAGACCCTGGATGAAAGAGTGCTTGTAAAACAGCTTCTGCCTGCACTTGAGAAGGGACAGAAGAGAAGCATTGAGGTAGATGTCACCAATACAGACCGTACTTTCGGAACAATTTTCGGATCGGAGATTACAAGAAGATATCCGGAGGGGCTTCCGGAGGACAGCTTTGTGATCCAGTGCAAAGGAGCCGGAGGACAGAGCTTCGGAGCCTTTATTCCAAAAGGTCTGACGCTGGAGCTGACCGGAGACAGCAACGACTATTTCGGCAAAGGCCTTTCAGGAGGTAAACTGGTCGTTTGCCCGCCGAACGGAACAAGATTTAAATCAGATGAGAACATTATAATAGGTAACGTTGCGTTTTATGGAGCTACAAGCGGTAAGGCGTTTATCGGAGGAGTGGCAGGAGAAAGATTCTGTGTCCGCAACTCCGGAGTGAGAGCAGTTGTTGAAGGAGTCGGCGATCACGGCTGTGAATATATGACAGGGGGATGCGTTGTCGTTCTCGGTCAGGTGGGCAAGAACTTTGCCGCAGGAATGAGCGGGGGAATCGCCTATGTGCTTGACATGGACAACCGCCTCTATATGAAAGTCAACAAGGATATGGTAAATATCGAGCGCGTGACTGACAAATATGATGTGCAGGAGCTCAAAAGCATGATCCAGGAGCATGTTGCATATACGAATTCGGAAGTGGGCAAAAAGATCCTCGATAATTTCAAGGATTATCTTCCGAAATTCAAGAAGATCATTCCGGAAGATTATGAGAGAATGATGGCTGCGATCATGCAGATGGAAGAAAAAGGCCTGAGCCGTGAAAAAGCCAAGATTGAAGCATTTAACAAGATTAAAAACGGAAGATAGGAGGCGTTGAGAAGTGGGAAAACCAACAGGATTTATGGAATATGCGAGACAGGATAAGACGGCAGAACAGCCTCTCGATAGGATTCAGCATTTCAACGAGTTCTATACGCCCCTGTCCAAAGAAGAGCAGGAAGTGCAGGGGGCCCGCTGTATGGCATGCGGCGTGCCGTTCTGCCAGTCTGGCCTGAACCTTATGGGGATGGCCAGCGGGTGTCCTCTTCATAATCTGGTTCCGGAGTGGAATGATCTGATCTATAACGGCAACTGGGAGGAAGCGTACTATCGTCTGGCAAAGACAAATAATTTCCCGGAGTTTACCTCCCGGGTATGTCCGGCGCTCTGCGAAAACGCATGTACATGCGGACTGAATCAGGAGCCGGTTGCGTCAAAGAGCAATGAGTATGCTATTATTGAGAATGCATACGAGATGGGATATGCGAAGGCGAGACCGCCGAAAGTGCGCACGGGAAAGAAAGTGGCTGTCATAGGTTCCGGGCCGTCCGGCCTGGCCGCTGCAGATCTGCTCAACAGGAGAGGCCATTCAGTGACCGTATTTGAACGGGAAGATAAGGTGGGAGGCCTGCTCCGTTACGGGATACCGAATATGAAGCTGGAGAAACAGATCATCGATCGGAAAGTCGCCATTCTCGAAGAGGAGGGGGTTGAGTTCCGGACCGGATGCAATGTGGGAAAAGATGTCAAGGCAGCACAGCTTCTCAAGGAGTATGACAGAATCATTCTGGCCTGCGGCGCTTCCAATCCGAGGGATATAAAAGTGCCCGGACGGGATGCGGACGGGATCTATTTCGCGGTGGACTTTTTGAAATCCACGACCAAGGCTCTGTGGGCCAACAATATGAAGCTGAAGGACGGCACATATATTTCCGCAAAAGGAAAACGGGTGATTGTAATCGGCGGCGGTGACACAGGAAATGACTGTGTGGGAACTTCAATCCGCCATGGGGCAAAATCCGTGCTCCAGCTGGAGATGATGCCAAAGGCGCCGGATGAAAGAACCCCCGCCAATCCCTGGCCGGAGTGGCCGAGGATCTGCAAGACAGACTATGGCCAGCAGGAAGCGATCGCTGTTTTCGGAAGTGATCCGCGTGTTTATACAACGACTGTGAAAGAGTTTGTCAAGGATAAGAAGGGAAAGCTGTGCAAAGCCGTGCTCGTGAAGCTGGAGGGCCAGAAAGATGAAGCTACAGGGCGGATGAGGATGGTCGAGATTCCCGGCAGCGAGTATACGGTGGATGTGGATCTTGTCCTTATTGCGGCAGGATTTCTGGGCAGTGAGAGTTATGTCACAAAGGCCTTCGGCGTGGAGGTAAACGAACGGACAAACGTAAAGACCGAGCCGGGAAAATACAGTACCAGTGTGAAGAATATCTTTGCCACAGGTGATATGCACAGAGGACAGTCTCTTGTTGTATGGGCGATCCGGGAGGGTCGGGAAGCTGCAAGAGAAGTGGATGAAAGTCTGATGGGATATACAAATCTGTCAGTTCAGTAAGAAGAGCCTTTATATAAGGAAATGAAAAGTGAACAAAGGGGGGCCGGAGCAGAAAATGCTGCTCCCGGCCCCCTTAGTATGCAAAAAGCTGTCAGATGTCTGTTTGGGTTCGGAAAGTCCTGTGCTGCATGTGCAGAATTAACAGAGGCCTGCCTGTGCAGTAAGCTGAATTGTGAAATGTTACGGAAATGTTAAAAAAGTGTTGAAATTCTTTCTGGTTTTTATTATAATCTATTACATATAAAAATTATGTTTTGTGCCTGCACAAAATATCTTTTTTTGCGGTTTGGTGTTGAAAAAAGCTGCCCTTTCATGTATTATGGAAAATATATGTGGGGGCATAGATAAAAATATAAGGATTGGTGAAAATAGAATGAAATGGAAAAAAGCTTGCAGCATGCTTCTGGCTACGACACTTGCCTGTTCACTTTTTGTGACTCCTGTCTTTGCGGACGAAGTCAGTGATCTGAAGGAACAGAAACAGGAAGTCCAGAATCAGGTTAACAGTCTGCAGTCACAGTTGAATACATTGATGTCCAAGATTTCCGAGCTGGAGGATGAACTTATCACCACAGGTGAGGAGATCGCGCAGACAGAGGAGGATCTGAAGGAGGCTGAGGCTGAAGAAGAAGCACAGTATGAAGCCATGAAGCTCCGAATCAAATATATGTATGAAGAGGGCAGCGGAACGGCTACAGTGGAGAAGGTCGTGACATCAGGAGACATCTCCAGCATGCTGACACAGGCTGAGTATTCACAGCAGGTACACAGCTATGACCGTGAGAAGCTTGAAGAGTATGCGGCAACGGTTCAGAAGGTCGAAGATCTGAAGACAACGCTGGAGACAAAGATGGATGATCTGCAGACTACGCAGACAGAATATGAGGCTCAGCAGACAGAACTGAATACAACCATTACGGAAAAGAGTGCAGAGGTCGAGAATCTGGACGGCCAGATCAAGGAAGCTGCGAAAAAAGCGGCAGAGGAAGCAGCGAAAAAGAAAGCAGCAGAAGAAGCAGCGAAAAAGGCAGCCGAGGAAAAGGCGGCAGCGGAAGCACAGTCGGAGAGTAATGGCAGCAGCAATAACGGCGGAGGCGGAAGCACCGGCACCACCACGACAGTTGATGAAGATTATAACGAGCCCAGCAGCAATGGCGGAGGCGGAAGCACCGGAGGCGGTGGAGGAAGTTCTTCTTCCGGGTCTCAGAGCAGTCCGAGCTACAGTGCAAGTACGGGAAATGCGATTGTAGACGCAGCATATTCGCAGGTCGGCAATGCAATGTACGAGTGGGGAGCACAGAGACCCTATGATGCATTCGACTGTTCCGGACTTGTTCAGTGGTGTTACGCGCAGGCCGGAATTTCAATTCCGAGGACAAGCAGTTCGATTCTCAGCAGCGGTACGATCGTAAGCGATCCGCAGCCGGGAGATATCTGCTGGACGCCCGGACATGTCGCTATCTACATCGGCGGCGGACAGATGATCGAGGCACAGCAGGATGGGGTTCCGATCTGTATCAGCTCAGTACGTGTTACATATTATGTCAGATACTAATGAAAAATTAATATAGAGTACAAAAGAAATAAACAGAAGCCGCTGCGGTTGACGCAGCGGCTTCTTCATGTCTCCAAACGGACGAAAGGAGAATACCGGGTTATTCTGCGGGGACAATCTCCAGCCAGTATCCGTCAGGGTCTTCGATGAAATAGATTCCCATTGCCGGGTTTTCGAAACAGACACAGCCCATCTCCTTATGCTTTTCGAAAGCGGCGTCAAAATCGTCCACCGCGAAGGCGAGATGGATCTCGTTATCACCCAGATTATAAGGCCGGTCCCAGTCTCTCAACCAGGTGAGCTCAAGGAGATGAGGAGTTGTTCCGTCGCCGAGATATACCAGCTTAAAACTTCCGTCGTCAGCGTCTCTGGTGCGGGAGACGGTAAGTCCCAGAGCTTCCTTATAGAAAGCAAGCGATTTTTCCAGATCGTATACATTCAGATTATTGTGTGCAAACGTAAATTTCATGATGTACCTCCGTTATTCAGAAATGATATTGTATGCACTGCCAGAATATCATATCAGGGCAGTGCATTACAAGAAAAAATCTTGCAAACCCGGTATTTCTATGATATACTACAAACGTTGCAAAAAAACACGTATGCAGATTCCTGCGATGGTGCCTAAGCCGCGGAACGGCCGGTCTCGGAGGGAAGAGAAAGCATACGGAAGTAAAAAACCAAATGGAGGAAAGAAACATGAGTGTTATTTCAATGAAGCAGTTACTTGAAGCAGGTGTTCACTTCGGACATCAGACAAGAAGATGGAACCCGAAAATGGCTCCGTATATCTACACAGAGAGAAACGGTATCTACATCATCGACCTGCAGAAATCTGTAGGAATGGTTGACGATGCATACAAAGCTGTTTCCGATATCGCTGCAGAGGGCGGCACGATCCTGTTTGTAGGAACAAAGAAACAGGCTCAGGATGCAATCAAGGCTGAGGCTGAGCGCTGCGGTATGTTCTATGTAAACGAGAGATGGCTGGGCGGTATGCTTACAAACTTCAAGACGATCCAGAGCCGTGTGAAACGTCTGAAAGAGATCGAGGCTATGTCTGAGGACGGAACATTTGATGTTCTTCCGAAGAAAGAGGTTATCGCTCTGAAGAAAGAGTGGGCAAAGCTGGAGAAGAACCTTGGCGGAATCAAAGAGATGAAGAGACTGCCGGATGCGATCTTTGTTGTTGATCCGAAGAAGGAGAGAATCTGTGTTCAGGAAGCTCATACACTTGGCATTACACTGATCGGTATCTGCGATACAAACTGTGATCCGGAAGAACTGGATTACGTGATCCCGGGTAATGATGACGCCATCAGAGCCGTTAAGCTTATCGTTTCCAAGATGGCAGACGCTGTTATCGAGGCAAACCAGGGAGCAACAGGCGAGGAAGAGTATTACGACGAGGAAGCTGTGGAAGCAGCAGATGAAGCTGAAGAGGCTGTAGAAGAGTAATCACTTTATTTAATGGAGGAATTTATCATGGCAATCACAGCAGGAATGGTAAAAGAATTAAGAGAAATGACAGGCGCAGGCATGATGGACTGCAAGAAAGCTCTTACTGAGACAAACGGTGATATGGATGCTGCAGTTGAGTTCCTGAGAAAGAACGGACAGGCTAAAGCTGAGAAGAAAGCCGGAAGAATCGCAGCAGAGGGTATCGTTAAGACTGTTGTAAAAGACGATAAGGTTGCAGCAATCGTTGAAGTTAACTCTGAGACAGACTTCGTTGCAAAGAACGATGAGTTCCAGGGATTCGTTGAGACAGTTGTCAATCAGGTGGCTGACACAGATCCGGCTGACATGGACACATTCATGGCAGAGGCGTGGGCAGCTGATCCGTCCAAGACAGTAAAGGATGCTCTGGTTGAGAAGATTGCTGTCATCGGCGAGAATCTGAATATCAGAAGATTCGAGAGAGTAAACGCAGAGAACGGGTGCGTTGTATCCTATATCCACGGCGGCGGACGTATCGGTGTTCTTGTAGTTGCTGATACAGATGTTGTAAATGATGAGATCAAGACATGCCTGAAGAACGTGGCTATGCAGGTTGCAGCTATGTCTCCGAAGTATGTATCCCGCGATGAAGTTTCTCAGGAGTACATGGATCATGAGAAAGAGATCCTTCTTGCTCAGGCTAAGAAAGAGAACCCGGAGAAACCGGACAATATCATCGAGAAGATGATCATCGGACGTCTCAACAAAGAGATGAAAGAGATCTGCCTGCTCGATCAGGTATATGTTCAGGACAGCGACCTTACAGTTGCAAAATATGTTGACAAGGTTGCTAAAGAGAACAATGCAAATGTCAAAGTGACAAAGTTTGTCCGCTTTGAGACAGGCGAAGGAATCGAGAAGAAACAGGAGAACTTTGCTGAGGAAGTTGCAAAACAGATGAATATGTAATTTCATAAACCGTAAGGTGCTGGAAGCCCTTGAAAATCCCGTAAAACGGGCGTTTTCAAGGGCTTTTTTACGTTCTGGAGCGAATCCGTAAAGTATCATAAATTATCGCTCTTTACGGGCAAATTTGGGGGATTTTTTGGGGAAGAGTTGGGGGAAGGCTATCCCCCAAATGCCATGTAAAACTTCGCCTCTTTCTTCTGAAATGAACAGGAGAAGTTTGCGTGCCGTTTCTTTTTGGGGGATAACGTTATCCCCCAAATTTGAACATGAGTGAGTGTATCTTCCCCCAAATTATCATAAGTTATCAGCAGAAGAAACAGGCAAACTCTGTTTATGAATGAAGGACCTAATCCCCCAGCTATGCTGGGGAGAATGGAGTAAGCAGGAGCGTGTAAGATATTAATAAAAAGCCTCCTATGCTAAAATGAGAATGGTGTCGCAAACCAAACTCAAAAATTAGGATAGGAGGCGGTCCCAAATGGACAATAAGAGTTTATGGTGCTAGAATATAAATAGTGCAAGTCAAAATGAGAAAATTCCAAATAGACAATACATGATACA
>CAKNHF010000016.1 GCA_930972465.1 uncultured Lachnospiraceae bacterium | reverse complement strand
TAAATACCCGTGACTGGACTTTCACCAGCAAGATTAGCGCCATGCTCGGCACACAACAAAAAACATCTGCAGGATCTGCAGATGTTTCTCAGTGACTCCGAGGGGAATCGAACCCCTGATTCCAGCGTGAGAGGCTAGCGTCTTGACCGCTTGACCACGGAGCCTTATGTTCTCGCCCGTGTGTTTCTTTCTCACGAGCGAGTTTTATTATATAACAGCTTTTTACAGAATGCAAGTGTTTTTTTAATTTTTTTTGCCCTTTTCCGAAATTTTTTCCAGAGCTTCTTCTTTCACCATTATCTGAAGAGACTGTTTCTCGTCTTTTATCACAACTTCATCGTGAACTCCGCCGAATTCACCGTCCAGTGTCCATGGAATTTCCTCCAGGGACTCAAATCTCACTTCACCTGACCGGAAAGAGTACATGCGTTCCGTATTAATCTGCCTCATAACGATAGCGCCCAGAAGTTCATTAAGCTCGATCGGATTCTTCGGCGTCTTAATGAGTGTCACTTCAAATTCTCCGTCATCAAACACCACATCTCTTCCGATGATCCCCGTAAATCCGCCAACAGACCTGGAATTTGTCACCATTCCGTACATGAACTCATCCTCGATCACTTTATCATCATGGGTCACTTTAAGCCGATAGGACGGAATACTGAAAATGCGCTTCGTCCCCTCCAGGACATACGCCAGATGTCCCAGAATGTTCTTCATGCTCTGCTTCGTCTCATATGACACATCCGTAAAAAGACCGAATGCCGCAATATATATGAAATGATCGTCATTGAACCTTCCCACGTCGCAGGCAAACGGCACACCGTTTACCGCAGTGTCCGCCGCTTCCAGTATATCTTTGGAAATGTGCAGGCTTCTGGCAAAATCGTTGGTCGTGCCGGCCGGAATATAGCCGATCGGCGCCTGTTTCTCCCGAAGGCGCATTCCGCTCACCACTTCATCAAGCGTCCCGTCGCCTCCGCTGCACACAATCAGATCATAGTCTTCTGTGTATTCTCTCATCTTCCGTATTGCGTCATGATACTTCTGGGTCGGATACACCGTGACGTCAAACCCTGCTTTCACGAAAATATCCAGTACATCTGACAGTTTTGGCTTCAGAAGCCCCATCCCAGAGTTCGGATTATAAATGAACAGCATCTTCTTCATTCTTCAGCCTCCTGACATTCTGAGCGCCCGCCCTCCGGGGCGGCGCCGGTTCCCTTCGGATATACCAAGAGGCTGTACACAATGCACAGCCTCTGTTCGTCTGTCTATTTTCATCTGCCGGCTCTCCCGGCAGCAACAGATTTTATTTTGTACCTGAAAAGAAACTTCTGATTCCCTCTGCGGCTTTCTTCTCGTCCTCACCGTCCGTCACAACAGTGATCTCGTCGCCTCCTGCCAGACTCAGGCTCATCATTCCCATAATGCTCTTCGCATTAATGTTCTTCTCGCCAACCTGAATATATACCTTGCTGGCATACTGGCTTGCTTCCTGGACCAGCAATGCGATAGGTCTTCCGTCAAGGCCTTTGTCTGCTTTAACTACAACAGGTGTTTTTATCATAATATTCCTCCTTGTTCTCGCCTCACCTTGTCCGCCAATTCGCTCAGTTTACGAAGCCTGTGGTTGATACCTGATTTACCCACCGGAGGAGTCAGAGACTCTCCCAGCTCCTTCAGAGTCGCATCCGGATTAGCGAGACGGGCGTTCGCTGCCTCCACCAGCCCCTCCGGCATGTGATCAAACCCGATCGTGTCTCTGAGATATGTAATATCCTCAACCTGCTTTACCGCTGCTGATACTGTCTTGTTAATATTGGCAGTCTCGCAGTTTACCTTCCTGTTCACAGAATTGCGCATCTCTTTTAAAATCCTGACATTCTCAAGTTCCATGAGAGACACATGTGCTTCCATGACATTCAGTATATCTACTATCTGGGAACCTTCTTTTAAATAAACGATATAGGATTTTTTACGAGGCACGATCTTGGCGTCCATGGAAAAGCTGCAGATCAGATCCCTGATCCGGCACGCCATCTCCTCCGATGAGCAGACGATCTCAAAGTGATATGATTTCTTCGGATCGCTCATGGAGCCGGAAGCCTGAAACGCGCCGCGCAGGAAAGCCCTCCGGCAGCACATCTGCTGTACGATCAGGGGATTCACGGCGTGAAGCTCTTCCGCGTTCCCCGAATGCTCATCCAGCATCTTTACCGCCTGCAAAACTCTCAACGCATCCTCATGCCGTCTGACGATGACCGCATAGGATACCGTCTGTTTTGCCACATTCCTCCTGACAGCGATATCAGTCTTTATATTAAATGTTTTTTCTATCAATGTAAAGACCTTTCTTGCAACAAGAAGATTTTCTGTGTGTATTTTCACACTGCAGAAATCAAAGCGGTTTATCACCACAGTGCCGCACATTCCGATAAAAGCAGCCAGCTCGGCAATCCTGCAGTGCCTCGCCCTGCTGATATTCTTCGCCAGCTCTTCCTTTACCCTTCCAGAAAATGACATGTTTCTCACCTTTTATTTTCTCTTTGTGATGCTATCTTTCCCGATATCCCGGTGTTCAATGCGCACACCATAACTTTCCTCTTTCTCCAGTATATGGTAAAGAGCGTTTGCCAATGTCACCGAACGGTGTTTTCCTCCGGTACATCCGATGGCGATCACAAGCTGATTCTTGCCCTCAAGGATATAATTCGGAATCAGGAATTCCATCATATCCTTCAGCTTCTCCAGAAAAATCCTGCCTTTGTCATTCTGCATGACATAGTCCTGCACCTCCGGATCATTCCCGGTCTTCTCCCTCAGCGAATCAATATAGTAGGGATTCGGCAGAAAGCGCACGTCAAATACCAGATCCGCATCCTGCGGGATGCCGTATTTGAATCCGAAAGACATTACCGTGATATACAGATTGCAGAAACTCTGACCGTCCACAAATATCTTTTCGAGCTCAATTCTCAGTTCTCTTGTCAGCATCTTGCTCGTGTCCAGAATATATGTGGCCTTCATTTTCAGAAACGCGATTTTTTCCCGTTCCCTGGCGATCCCCGTATCCACGCGCCCGGATCCGCTCAGCGGATGCTGGCGTCTTGTCTCTTTATATCTTTTCACAAGCACATCATCGCTGGCGTCGAGGAAAAGGATCTCATACCTGACCCCCTTCTCATCCAGAGTTTTCAGGTTCTCCTCCAGCCCGGAGAAATCCTGTCCTCCGCGCACATCCAGCCCGAGAGCCGCCTTCTTCATTTCCGACTCCGGGGCGTCAAGCATTTCCGCGAATCCGGTAAGGAGGGGTATGGGCAGATTATCCACACAGAAATATCCCATATCCTCCAGCATCTTCAGCGCCGTAGACTTGCCCGCCCCGGACATTCCCGTCACAATAACAAAACGCATCGTCTAAAACTCTCCTATCATCTTGACTTCCGGTTCAAGCCGGACTCCTGAATTTTCTTCCACCCTGCGGATCACTTCCTCCATCAGACCGCTCACATCTTCAGCCGTGGCGCCTCCCAGATTGATCACAAATCCGCAGTGCTTCTCAGACACTTGGGCATTTCCCACGCGGAATCCGCGGAGCCCTGCATCCTGAATCAGTTTGCCTGCAAAATATCCCTCCGGCCTCTTGAATGTGCTTCCCGCGCTTCCGTATTCCAGCGGCTGCTTCTCCACGCGCTTCGTGCGGAGCTCATCCATCCTGGCGCGAATCGCCTCTCTGTCTCCCTTTTTCAGAGAGAGGACCGCCTCCAGAACCACATAATCTTTCCTTGAAACAATGCTGGTCCGGTATCCCATTCCCATCTCCTCCACGGGAAGAGTCAGAATCTCTCCACCCGGAGTCAGAACCGAGGCGCTCTGAAGGACCTGCTTCATCTCTCCTCCGTAAGCGCCGGCATTCATGCGCACTGCCCCGCCCAGCGTC
Organism: uncultured Lachnospiraceae bacterium; assembly: GCA_930972465.1. Classification (GTDB taxonomy): domain Bacteria; phylum Bacillota; class Clostridia; order Lachnospirales; family Lachnospiraceae; genus Mediterraneibacter; species Mediterraneibacter stercoravium. The sequence goes on along the minus strand of CAKNHF010000016.1, from coordinate 59,685 downwards.
CCCGGGATCCCTGACGCGAATTCAAATCCTTCCAGTTCCGCTTCACATGCCGCGGCGGCCACCTTCGACAGAAGAGCCCCGGCCTGGGCGCGGATCACGCTGCCCTCCACCCGAACCGCATTCATATTCTTAAACACCTGTATGATAACTCCCCGGTATCCCCTGTCTCCGACAAGGAGATTGCTCCCGTTTCCGATGATATAATGATCAACGCCCTGTCTCCTGCACAGATCTGTGATCTTTCCGATCTGTCCCGCTTCCGAAGGCGTGACAAAATAGTCCGCCGGCCCGCCGATACGGAATGTGGTATGCCTTGACATAGGCTCATCTCTCAATACATTTTCTTCTCCTGCTATGGCACAAAGTTCTTCATACAGATTCATAGGTCAACTCCATTTCTTTGATTATTCGTCTCCCTATTATAATCCAACCTTACTTTAATGTAAAGTTGCAGTTCGGACGTATCACCGTCCCGTTGTTGCAAAATCAGATAAATCAGTGTATAATAAACCGGTATCTGTAAATTTTTGTACGCCGTATCCCGGCGTACCATTTTATTAAAGGAGTGAAAATAACACAGTGGACTCTGGCGACACTTTTCAATTTATCATACTGATTATTCTTCTGATGCTGTCGGCATTTTTCTCATCTTCTGAGACGGCACTCACAACAGTGAATAAAATCCGCATGCGCGCGCTCGCGGACGAGGGCAACAAACGTGCCCGGCTTGTTCTTGACATCACAGGAAATCACACTTCCAAAATGCTGAGCGCCATACTAATAGGTAACAACATCGTCAACATTTCTGCTTCTTCTCTCTCAGCCACACTTGCATATGCATTCGGCGGATACATGGTAAGTATCGCAACGGCGGTACTGACAGTGGCAATTCTTGTCTTCGGCGAGATTACCCCGAAGAACTACGCCACCATAAACGCTGAGAAAATCGCTCTGAGATACATCGGAGTGATCCGGGTATTCATGACAGTCATGACTCCCGTTATCTTCATCATCAACCTGTTCTCCCGCGGAATCATGTTCCTTCTTCGGGTGGATCCGAATGCGAAGAAGAAGAGTCTGACAGAGGACGAACTCCGCACCATTGTTGATGTAAGTCACGAGAACGGCGTAATAGAGACAGGGGAACGGGAAATGATCAACAATGTGTTCGATCTGAACGACGCCAACGCCAAAGACATCATGGTTCCCAGAGTACATGTTACGTTTGCGGATGTGAACAACACATACGACGAGCTCATCGCCATCTTCCGCGAAGACAAGTTTACGCGTCTCCCGGTATATGAGGAAACACCGGACAACATCGTCGGCATCATCAATATGAAGGATCTCCTTCTGTATGACCGGGACGGAAATTTCAACATCCGGGATATCATGCGCAAACCGCATTTTACTTACGAATACAAAAGCATCTCGGATCTCCTTGTGGAGATGCGCGCTTCCACTTTTAATATCGCCATTGTTCTGGATGAATATGGCGAGATGGCAGGTCTTATTACTCTGGAGGATATTCTCGAAGAGATTGTAGGTGAAATCCACGATGAATATGACGAGCAGGAGGACGATCCTGTTCAGCAGATCGGCGAACGCGAATATATCGTGGAAGGTTCTGTAAACCTGGACGACGTCAATGACAGGCTGGGAACTTCTCTGGAGGCAGAGGATTACGATTCTCTGGGAGGATTCATCATCGGACAGCTGGACCGTCTTCCCGAGGAAGGCGACGAGGTCTGTACCGAGGACGGCATCCGTCTCGTAGTAGAGAAACTGGATAAAAACAGAGTGGAAAGCATACATGTCTATCTTCCTGAGAAAACAGATGACGTCACAGAGGCGGAGAAAGAAAAAAGTATTTCTCCGGAAAAGAGCAGTGAGCACACCGATTCTGAGGAAACGGATAAAATCAGCAGCCCGGGTTCTGACGCGGCAGACAGCTCCCGGAACGTTGCGGCAGATGCCGTTTCCGGGGAACAGCTGTGATAAATTTGAAATGAATATGAGGACGGCCTTTTTTCGGGCCGTCCTTTTTATTTCCCCGCTTTTCTGTCAGATTTCCGCGGTACACGCGTTTCCCCGGCACACCTTCTGTCTGTTCTGCATATCATAATACAGAACAATCTGAAAAGGAACATATTATCATGCCTTATTCTATCATGCTTGATGCCGGCCACGGAGGGCGCGATCCGGGAGCGGTCTATAACGGCCGGCAGGAAAAAGACGACACTCTTGCGCTCACACTGGCGGTCGGTGAGATTCTGCAGAACCGTGGTATAGATGTGGAGTACACACGGACTACCGATATCTACGAGTCCCCCTATCAGAAAGCCATGGAGGCCAATAATGCCGGAGTGGACTTCTTCATCTCCATTCACCGGAATTCTTATCCTACAGACAACGCGGTATCCGGTGTCGAGTCACTTGTATATGACAAGTCCGGGATCAAGCTCGAAATGGCCGAGAACATCAATGATCAGCTTGAATCGATCGGCTTCGTCAATCTGGGAGTCAAGGCAAGACCCGGTCTCGTGGTCCTCCGGCGCACCAAAATGCCTGCTGTCCTCGTAGAGGTAGGATTCATCAATTCTGACACGGACAACCGGCTCTTTGATGACAATTTCGACGATATCGCTCTGGCTATAGCGGAGGGGATCCTTGGCACGCTTGATACCGGAAATACAGGCGGCGCCTCGGGATACACGGTTCAGGTCGGCGCCTACCGGAATCCGGATAATGCCGACCGCCTTGTCCGCGAACTCCGGGAACTGGATTTTCCGGCGGAGCTGTCGGAAGGAGACGGACTTTACCTGGTGACCGTAGGCGCCTGGCCCACACTTGATGAAGCCGCCGCCATGGAACAGAGGCTGAAAAGGGCAGGATATCAGACTTTGATCATCAGCAGATAAGATCGCGGTCCTGCGCAAGCTCGATTCCGCGCTTCGCGCTTCTTCTCGCTCGCGGGCGTCCTCTCTGCGCAGGCTTCTTCCTTCTGATCCTGCGCAAGCTCGATTCCGCGCTTCGCGCTTCTTCTCGCTCGCGGGCGTCCGCCCTATGCGTAGAATAAAGCCCTGTCCGATCACAAGCAAGCTTGCATCGGCCAGGGCTTTATTCTACGCGCAGGATCAGACTGTTGACCGAAAACCGAGCGCACTCTTGATTTTTCTTATCTGTAGTATTATAATGGCGGAGTAAACAGTTGACGGACTGCTTGTTGCAGAGGAATGGAGGATATACAATGGAGAAGAAAAACATTGACTGGGAAAATCTTGGATTTGCGTATGTACCCACAGATAAAAGATATGTTGCAAACTTTAAAGACGGAAAATGGGATGAGGGCGCGCTGATCGATGATCCGAATATCGTGATGAACGAGTGCGCCGGCGTACTTCAGTATGCCCAGACAGTATTTGAAGGGATGAAGGCATACACAACAGAAGACGGACACATCGTTACCTTCCGCCCTGATCTGAATGCTGCCCGTATGGTTGATTCTGCGAAACGTCTTGAGATGCCGGTATTTCCGGAAGACCGGTTCGTTGACGCAGTCGTTCAGACAATCAAGGCAAATGCCGCATATGTTCCGCCGTACGGCTCTGGTGCTACGCTCTATGTCAGACCGTATATGTTCGGCATCAATCCGGTCATCGGAGTTAAACCTGCCGACGAATATCAGTTCCGGGTATTCACCACACCGGTCGGACCGTACTTCAAGGGCGGCGTAAAGCCGATTACGATCTGCGTATCCGACTTCGACCGCGCCGCACCGCATGGAACAGGTCATATTAAAGCAGGTCTTAACTATGCCATGAGCCTTCATGCAATCGTAACCGCTCACGCGAACGGATTTGACGAAAACATGTATCTGGATTCCGCTACAAGGACAAAAGTTGAGGAGACAGGCGGAGCCAACTTCATTTTCATCACAAAGGACAATAAAGTCGTTACTCCTCATTCAACGACGATCCTGCCTTCCATCACAAGAAGATCTCTGATGTATGTAGCAGAGCATTACCTCGGACTGGAAGTTGAAGAAAGAGATGTATACTTCGATGAAGTAAAAGACTTCGCAGAGTGCGGCCTGTGCGGAACCGCAGCCGTTATCTCACCGGTCGGAAAGGTCGTAAATCACGGACAGGAGATCTGCTTCCCGAGCGGAATGGAAAAAATGGGACCGACGATCCAGAAACTGTACGACACACTGACAGGAATCCAGATGGGACATATCGAAGCCCCGGAGGGATGGATCAAAGTCGTGGAGTAAACGGATCTGTCTGAAAAAGATCTTGTAAAATCGAAAATTCCAGGTTAACAATGAACAGGGCCGGCATTATCTGCCGGCCCTGTTTGACGTCTTGTATTTTTTATGAAAGATGCCCCGGAATCATGTCGGATTCACACTGCAAATGCGATTCTCATCTGCTTTTGTCATCAGGAAGGATTCAAACCGGAGAAATTTACTCGCACAGTCCTTCCCCTTCAATCACTTTGATTACACTGTCAACATATTTCTCACAGATCTCGTCCGAAGCCGCCTCTACCATAACACGGATCACCGGCTCCGTACCGCTTTCTCTGACCAGAATCCGTCCGTCGCTTCCCAGCGCTTCGGCCGCTTTCTTCACAGCTTCCTGAACAGCCGGATTCTCCTGCGCAGTCTTTTTATCCTTCACGCGTACATTCTTAAGGAGCTGCGGATAGATCTTCACCTCATCTGCAAGTTTTCCGAGAGACTGCTTCTTCTCAAGAATAACTTCCATTACCATAAGCGAAGTCAGGACTCCGTCTCCTGTTCTTGCATGTTTGCTGAAGATAATATGCCCGGACTGCTCTCCTCCGAGAACAAATCCGTTTTTCAGCATGTTCTCATAGACATATTTGTCTCCCACAGCCGTCTGCTCATATTTCATGCCAATCTTATCGCATGCCTTGTAAAGCCCCAGATTGGACATTACCGTGGTCACAATGGTATTTCCGGCCAGACGTCCCTGCTCCATCAGATATTTTCCGCAGACATACATAATCCTGTCGCCGTCTACCACATTACCGTTTTCATCCACGGCGATACATCTGTCAGCGTCTCCGTCAAACGCGAATCCTACATCAAGCTTCTTCTCTTTTACAAATTTCTGAAGCACCTCGATATGCGTGGAGCCGCAGTTGGTATTGATATTCGTACCGTCAGGCTCATTATTTATCACATAGGTCTTTGCCCCCAGCGCATCGAACACACTCTTCGCGATAGTAAAGGAGCTTCCGTTGGCGCAGTCGAGGCCGATTCTCATATCCTTGAAAGACCTTGTAGCCAGTGAGATCAGATGTCCCACGTATCTGTTTCTTCCTGCAGCATAATCAATGGTACGGCCGATATTTTCTCTCGTCGCCAGCGGAAGTTCGCCGATCTCGCCGTCAATATAAGCTTCGATCCGGTCTTCCACCTCAGCTTCCATCTTATGCCCTGCGCTGTTGATCACTTTGATCCCGTTGTCATAGAACGGGTTATGGCTTGCAGATATCATCAGTCCACAGTCGAAATCCTCTGTTCTCACTACATAAGATACACTCGGCGTCGTCGTAACGTGAAGCAGATATGCATCGGCACCGGATGCCGTCAGTCCTGCGGCAAGAGCATACTCGAACATGTAGCTGCTCCGTCTTGTATCCTTTCCGATTACCACTCTGGCCTTGTGATCCTGTCCGAAATACCATCCGAGATAGCGTCCAACTTTAAACGCATGCTCAACTGTCAGCACCACATTAGCCTCTCCGCGGAAACCATCCGTCCCAAAATATTTTCCCATAATTGCCATCCTCTTTATTTCTACTCTAAATATTTATGCGCCTTACCGTATGGAAATATCCGGATATGCACACTGCTTATTATATTACTATTACAAAAGAGTTACAAGTATTTCTTTTTTGTTACGCAATCCGCCCCGGAAATCCATTTACTCAGACTCTTTTTTGCTGTATATTGGTTATAGTCTGGTATGTGATAAAGGGACTGCATATGCGGGCTGCAACTCATATTCAGTAAAATTTGTTCACACGGAGGATTTTCATCATGATTAAACTGATTGCAAGCGATCTGGACGGAACCCTTCTTCAGAACGGGGCTCAGGAACTTACTCCCCGCGCTCTGGACCTGATCCACAGACTGACTGAAAAAGGAATCCATTTTGCCGCTGCCAGCGGACGTCAGTACGCCAATGAACGCCGCCTTTTCGCGCCCATTCGGGACGAGATCTCTTACATTGCAAAAAACGGCTCTCTCTGTATCTGTCAGGGAAAAGTTATCTCAAGAGGAATTATTCCGGATGATCTGGCCTTCCGCATACTGAGAGAATTGAAAAAGGAACGCCATTTGGAAATTGTGGTTTCACGCGAGGATACCTGCCTGATCGAAGACAATGATCCTGCTTTCGTCAATCACATCATTCATGTGCTGAAGAACCGTACAGAGATCGTTCCTGATATCACACAGATTCAGGGGCCGGTCATAAAAATCGCCGTAGCCTGTATGTCTGCCGGTCCCGAACTCATGGACAGATATCTCCGTGTCCTGAACGATAAGTTCGGAGCAGAAATCAAGGTCGTCACATCAGGAAATATATGGATCGATTTCATCGCTCCCGATGCCAACAAGGGCACCGCACTTTCCGCTCTTCTGAATACGCTTCATATCCGCCCGGAGGAATGCATGGCGTTCGGAGATCAGTACAATGACGTTGAAATGCTGGAACTTGCCGGCACAAGCTACGCCATGTCCGGAGCCGCCCCCGGCATTTCCCGGTACGCGTCACATGTCACGGATTCCGTGGAGGATGTACTGGAAGATCTTCTCGGCCGTCTCACCTGAACTCCACTACAGCATATGGTTTTCCTGCCTGGTCGCACAGTTCCGCCACCGTACGCCCCTCTTCCTTTGACAGCTTCGGGTAGATCATATCCCCCAGCACGGCCGATTTCTTATAATCAACGCGGAGCTGGCGGATCAGGGGCTCTTCCGGAAGGAGCTCAAGAGCCATCTGCACATACTGACAGTTATTCACGTGCTCATTGGTATCAATGTGATATTTTCGTACCGGGAACGGCTCCATATCCGTACATGTTTCCGGCATATCGATCTTTCTCCCCTCATAGGGCATATCCAGAGGCTGGCATGTTCCGTACGGAGTAATCTGCTCCTCTCCCGGACGGGCCGGACGTCCCTTCGCCAGATCCATGAATACCCAGATGGAATTGGCGCAGGCAATTCTGTTTCCCTGCGCATCTTTCATATAAAAATTACGGTTTCCGTAAAGCCCTTTGAACTCTGTGGCAAATGTCCCTATGGTAATGCGCTCTCCAAGTTTCGGATATCTGTCTGTGATCACCTGCCAGTAAGACAGAACCCAGGCTTTTTTCTCTTCTTTAAGACGCTCCATTCCAAGCCCGACTTCCTCTGAATGAAAAGTGCTGCAGTCCTGAAAATAATTGATCAGAGCCGGCAGCGTCATGGTGCCTCTGTGATCGATCTCGCTGTATCGTACCCTGCCCTCGAATTCATACATGTGCGGTTCCTTCCTTTCTGTCTCTTTCTTTATTTCTCTTCGTCCTGCTTTGCTACATAGTCGTAGTCTACGGTAATCACGCATTGATACCGGGAATCCACCTCTTTCAGGCGTTCTGACAGCCGCTGCGGAAGCTCACTTCTCATCTCCTCATCGTACTCTATCGGAATTACCATGTCGAAGATCAGATTGACCTGATTTTCCCCGTGAACCACCCGAAAATCATGGATACTGCAGGAAGGATCGATTTCCTTAAGTATCTCTGCTGTTTTTTCACGTATCTTCAGAACCGATTTATCTCTGGTTTCGATCGGATCCATATGGATTACGAGGAAAAGCCCCAGCTGTTTTCCCGCGTCACGCTCGATCCGGTCAATGATTTCGTGAGACTTCTCAATATCCACATTGTTCGGCACCTCTGCATGGATAGATGCCATGCTCCTTCCAGGGCCGTAATTATGTACGATCAGATCGTGCGTCCCCTCTATGCCGTCATAACTTTCTACGAATTTCTTTATTCTGGCATACACTTCCGGATCGATCGCCTCTCCGATCAGAGGCTCCAGCGTATCTTTCGCAATTCCTATGCCGGCCCACATAACCACAAGGGCAACTCCTACGCCCACGATGCCGTCCACATTAATTCCGGTCACGCCAAAGAACACAAGAGAAAGGATCGTTGCTCCAGTAGTAACTACATCGCCCATGGAGTCCGCAAATACGGCCATCATCACCTTGGAGTTGATCTTCTCTCCCAGTTTTCTGTTGAACAGGCCGAGCCACAGTTTTACCGCGATGGAGAGGAGAAGAATAATTACCGAGATAACGCTGAAGCTGATTGCTTCCGGTGTGCGGATCTTTCCGATCGAATCCTTCAGAAAGGTAAATCCCACCTCGATCACCAGGAAGGATACCGCCAGCGCGGCAATATATTCCATTCTCCCATGTCCGAACGGATGATCCGCATCCGCCGGTTTTTCTGCCATCTTCACACCGACAAACCCGATAATAGATGACCCTGCGTCGGACAGATTATTGAACGCATCTGCTGTGACAGACACACTGTTCAGGATAAGTCCCACCGCAAATTTAACCACAAAGAGAAAGACATTGCAGAAGATGCCCACAATACTGGCCAGCACTCCATAGGCCGTTCTCACAGACACCTTCTCTACGTCCTTATAATCTTTTATAAAATGTTTTACAAGAAATTCTGTCATTATTTACTTTCCTTTCCAGAAATACCAGCCGATCTTAAAATCTGAAGTCGCTGTCACACCGGAATATTCCTTCTCTGTCAGTACATTGCCGATCTTATCGCTGCTGCCGTCCGGATAGACCACATTCACCGCATCCCGGAAACACATACCAGGGTAAAGCACACACCACCAGTTATGTCCTTCTGCGGCACCGATCTCGACGCGGAGCGTCTCATAGTTTCCCGCCGGAAAATACATACTTCCATAAGTCCTGTCCTCAAACCAGCAGGAGATCACCGCCGCATTGACCGGCTGATCCACGCCTGCTCTTTTCAGCGCTTTCCTACCGGCCGCTTCCATTTCACCGGTATGTTCTCTCAGCCACATGGCTGTTTCTTCTATATTAATACACTCCGGCATTTCCCTTTTCAGATAATCTGCAATTTCATCACGCACTTTCAGTTTCAGGCTCTGATCTTCCTCCGAATCGCTGTTGGCGATCACATGAAACCTGATGATCTCCTCCGCAAGCCGCCCCTGCATGTCCGCCTGAGCCGCCGCCTCCCCCTGCCAGAGCGCAACACAGGTCACAAGTGCTGCTGTCAGCAGCGCGAACATTAAAATCACTCTATTCTTATATCTCACTATTCTTCCAATCCCATTCATATGTATTCCCTCCACAATTCCATATATTGGTTGTTCAATACATGAAGTATGGCCAAATTGTATGGGATTATTCCGAATATTCAGAATTCGCCGGTCATGGGGGCCTGACCCCTTTGAAAAAGGGGTCAGGCCCCCATTAAAATCACTCCTTATGTCTGAGTGTCCCCACCACAGTATCCACCTGATTGTTGATATGCTGTCCGGTGATCTTTGTCGCCTTGTCTTTGTCTCCTGCTGCGATGGCATCTATGATCGCCTTATGTTCTTCAAGCAGCTGCGGATAGCATTCTTTTTTCTTCAGATACTCTATACGGTAGCGGTACATCTGCTCCCGAAGATTATTCAGCAGCTGGATGAGCCGCCGATTATCCGTAGCCGTGAAAATGACGTCGTGAAAGGCCACGTCGGCTTCCGCAATCTTTGTAATGTCATCACTGCCAAGCACGTCACGAAAGTGTGCGGCCGCGGTACGCAGGTTCTCAAGCCCCTCCTCGTCGATCCTGTCGCATGCCAGCTGCACAGCCAGCTCTTCCAGGGCGCACCGTACCTCAAGGACATCCCTGAGGTTCTTTTCTGTGATCTCTGCAACCTCTGCCCCTTTGCGGGGTATCATAAGCACCAGCCCTTCCAGCTCCAGCTTGCGGATCGCTTCCCTGATCGGTGTCCTGCTGACACCAAGCTTGTTTGCAAGCTGAATCTCCATCAGCCTTTCTCCCGGCTTCAGCTCCCCACGAAGGATCGCCTGCCTCAGAGTATTGAACACAACATCCCTCAGCGGAAGATATTCATTCATCGTAACTTCAAAATCTGTACCCATTCTGATTCCTCCTAACACTGTGTATGTTCGTAACATATACCTGCTTTGTCAGTGCTTTATCTCTTATGCTCTTCTGCGCGGCCTTCGCTGCGGCACGATTCTCAAACAGTCCGAACACAGTCGGTCCGCTGCCGCTCATCATGGCCCCCATCGCCCCGTGTTCCGTCATCTCCTTTTTGATCCTGTCGATTATCGGATACATTGGGATGGTCACACATTCCAGGACATTTCCCATGGACGCCGCCACTTCCCTCGCACTGCCCTTTTTCAGCCCCTCGATGATTCCGTCAATATCAGGATGTTCCGTAATATCCTTTGAATCCAGCGCTTCATACACTGCTTTCGTCGAAACACTGATCGGCGGTTTCGCAATAAGTACCGTACATTTCGGCATGGGAGGAAGCACACTGAGTTTCTCCCCGATCCCTTCTGCAAGAACTGTGCCCCGCATGATGCAGTACGGCACATCCGCCCCCAGTTTCACACCCCGCTTCATGAGTTCTTCCTGAGAGAGATGCAGTCCGAAAAGCCGGTTCATGCCAAAAAGCACCGCCGCGGCGTTGGAACTGCCGCCGGCCAGCCCCGCAGCAACCGGGATATGCTTGTCCAGCCGTATGTGTACTCCATCTCTGATATGAAATTCATCCATCAGAAGCCGTGCGGCTTTATACGCGATATTGCCGTCTCCTGTGGGCAGGAATCCCAGATTCGTCTCCAGACGGATTCCCGGTTCCCCGCTTTTTGATATCCGCACCCCGTCACACAGATAGATGGACTGCATGACCATCCGGACATCATGATATCCGTTTTCCCTTCTTCCTAGTACATCCAGCCCCAGATTAATCTTGGCAAGTGCTTTTAACTCAATCTGATTCATCCTGTGTCCTCCGCTTCCATGATCTTTGCGCGAACAGGGAAGCCGCACATAGTGCAGCTTCCCGATTCGCTGTATCTTGTATACATTATACTCACAGTATACTCATATTTTCTTTAAAAATCAACAGCTTATCACCGGTTTTTATTGTTTCGTTCTCCAGCCCGTTCACTTCCATAATTCCTTCCACCGTCGTCATATACTTCTTTGCAAGGCTCCACAGATCTTCTTTCTCCTGAACAATATGTCCGACTATCCCCGGCCTGCTTTCCATTTCTTCCATATCTACCGGAACCGTCTCCACGTCGGTAATCACCTCTACCGGAACCGTTTTCCGCACAAAAGTGTCAAATGCAAGCACTGCCTTGATCTCCACCGCCTCGCTCCCCGCCAGGTTCACCTGAAGCTGTTCCACATGATACGACATGCTGGAGCAGATGTTTTCAGGCATATCCGGACACTCGATCAGGTAAGTGAACGGCACCATGCCCTGCCAGCTTCCGTAGGGTTCCATGTCATCTGCCCGCATATAGAGAAACGAGACATGAAGTATTCCCTCCACGCGGATGCCTTCTTCCGTATTCTGCACATGCTCTGTCTGAATACTTCCGCGGCTGTAAATAATCTGCAGAACGTCTTCCTTCAGCTCCGGCAGTGCAAGCCGTTCGGACAGTTTGCACTTGGACTGATTCTGCATCAGCAGTTCTTCATATACTGCTTCCCTGGTCCTGAGGACACACTGCTGCTCAAGAGAGTACAGGTCTTCAAGGAGTTCCATCTCCTCTTCTTCATAAATATTCATCCGCAGGTTCAGAGTCCCTTCTATTCCCAGAACTCTCATTTCGCCGTCGCTGTCCATCCGGATATCCACCAGCGTATCCTCAAGAGACGGCTGTACATAGTAGTACATTCCCTCCGAGACACCTTCGCAGGATATCCTTCCCTCATAGGGCACACTCTGTGTGATCCAGTCCGGCTTCTCCTCCCCGGACAGATACATACAGAATACAAGAAGCTCTCCTCTCAGAAGCAGTTCATCCTGTCCGGGGCGGATATCCAGCTTCCGGTTTTCCACATCCGTGAGCAGGATCTGCCCCACGCTCTCCTTGGTCCCCGGAAGTGTAATCTCCTCTTTGATCCTGTATGTATCTTTTCTCGTGACGGCCACCTTGAGAAGATTTATCTTCTTCATCTTTTTATAGACCTGGATACTGCTTTCCACATCCGTGGTCGTCTCTTCATCTTCCAGCCTCTCCCTTCCCACCTCCAGCTCTACCATAACCCGAAGGCTCAGTTTCCTGGAGTTTACCACCGAAGCAGTGAATTCCGTGCGCGCATTCTGTACGAAATAGGTCTCGCCCTCCCCGTTCTCCGTGTAAACCATCTCCTCAAACGGGATCTTTCCCTCCAGCACGGCCGGCCCGGGATCTGCCGAGGACGTCACATACAGGATCTGAAAATACACTTTTCCCGTGATCCGCACATAATTTTCCACAAGCCGGATATCCTCCACTTTCACTTCCCCGGTTCCCTGAACGATGCGCCGGACATCATCCCTGGAATCCGGAACATTATAATCTTCATCCAGATAAAACTGGTCAAATATCCTCCGTCCTTCCTTGACATAATGTATCGGTTTTTTCACTAACTCCATCTCTGTCCTCCTCACTGAAATACAACATCTTTTTCAATATACTCAAGCTGCACTGCCACATAGGGAAATGTGGTGATCTCTTTCGTCTCCTCTCCCTTCTCCGGTCCCAGAAGGCTGGTATGTATGCAGACCGCGTCTTCCGCCTCATAAAGTTCGTTTACTTTCACACTGTAGCCGGTTGTAAGCCGGGCCCCATATCCTTCAGCGATATACAGATATCCCTGATCGGCATACGTCAGTTTAAAGGGCTCATCCTTATTCTCCTCAATCAGCAGCTCAAGCTCTTCCGGTATGGCTTCTCTGTCAAGCACGGTAAACTCAAGGTCCCTTATTTTCTGCATATTCTTCGGGCCGGTCACACACCCTGTCACTGTCATGCATACCAAAATGCATACCGCGCACGCAGCCGCCCTCCTTCCTGTGCCTCGATCCACTCTCAGACTCCCTGCAGCATATTTTCCATATAAACATATGTAGATTTTGCCGGGATTATTCCCTGTATTGAGGAATAACGCGGGACGCAGGAGTTCACATATGACTGCATTTTTCCTCATAATAAAATGCGAACCGTAACTGGACAACAATACAGTTATTAAAACTGATGTCTATTTTCTTGTATTTTCCAGACGGCTATTGTATAATGATACAGGATGCGCTGCAGTTCCGTAAAACCGCGGGACTGCGGCCTGTATTACTGATGGAATCGAGGATTAACTGATGTTTCGATTTATTTGTATTGTAATCTTTCTGATTCTGTATCTGATCCTCACCATACCTGTTCTCATTGTCGAATGGGTTATCGGGAAATTTAATCCCTATGTACGTGATATCAGTTCTCTTCGCCTGGTTCAGTGGGCATTTAAGGTCATACTGAAGATAACCGGTGTGAAAACAACCGTGATCGGCGAGGAAAATGTTCCTGACGAAGCAGTACTGTTTATCGGGAACCACCGCAGCTATTTCGATATCCTGCTGACCTACAGCAGATGCAGACGGCTGACCGGCTACATTGCCAAGAAGGAGATGGAGCGTTATCTGACGCTTACGACATGGATGAAGCGCCTTCACTGCCTCTTCCTGGACAGGAAAGATCCCAAGGAAGGGCTGAAAACAATCCTTCAGGCTATCGACGATATCAAAAACGGGATTTCCATCTGTGTCTTCCCGGAAGGCACAAGAAACAGAGGCGAAGAACTCAGCATGCTGCCGTTCAAAGACGGAGCGCTCAAGATCTCCACAAAGACCGGATGCGCGATCGTTCCGATCTCCATGAACAATACTGCGGAGATCTTTGAAAACCATTTCCCGAAGATTAAAAAAACACATGTGGTGATCGAATACGGAAAACCGATCTATCCGGATCAGCTGGATAAAGACACGAAACGCCATATCGGCGATTACGTGGAGAATGTAATAAGAGAGACAATCCGCAAAAATGCGGAGCTGGTATAAATCCGGGACTTGACTGCGAGTCCCGGCGCGGGATTCAGGTCAGCGTCAGCTGACAGAATAACCTTTGAATCCCTGCGCTTCCTCTCAGATGGGAGACCGCTCCCACCTGATATACCTGCTCCGCTTTTTCATGCATATTTTCAGGGACGGACGCTGCGTCCGTCTGATCATTTCACAGAATCCGGCCGAGAAAGCTCTCGCCATCTCCTGTATACGGAATTTCAAACAGCTCTGCCAGGGATGCCGCAATATCCGCGTAGCTTCCCCTCGTTCCCAGATTCACGCCGTTCTTTACTTTCTTCCCGCAGCACAGCAGAGGCACATACTCTCTTGTGTGATCCGTGCCCGGGAATCCGGGATCACATCCGTGATCTGCCGTAATCATCAGGATATCGTCCGCTCGCATCTTCGGCAGGAACTCATTGAGCCGGAGATCAAATGCGTTCAGCGCGTCCGTGTATCCTTTGATGTCGTTCCTGTGCCCGTACATCATATCGAAATCTACCAGATTGACAAAGCACAGTCCCTCGAAATCTTCATCCTGGAGCGCCAGCGTCACATCCATATTCTTCTCATTCCCCTCATTGGGAAAAGTTCTCGTCAGGCCGCGGCCGGCGAAGATATCGTAAATCTTTCCCACTCCGATCACATCTTTCCCCGCCGCCTTCATCATATCAAGGATTGTATCCTTCGGCGGTTCCAGAGAAAAATCATGCCGGTTTACTGTTCTGGTGAAGTTCGGCGCTGTTCCGACGTATGGTCTTGCGATTACCCTGCCCACAGCATTTTTGCCTGTAAGCATGGCTCTTGCAATGCGGCACCCCTCATAAAGTTCTTCCAGAGGAATAACCTCTTCATGAGCTGCTATCTGGAACACGCTGTCCGCCGAGGTGTAGACAATCCATTTTCCCGTGGCGATCTGTTCCGCCCCGTACTTCCGGATCATTTCTGTCCCGGATCCCACTTCATTGCAGATCACTCCCCGTCCTGTCTTCTCGGCAAACTCATGGAGCAGCTCCGCGGGGAATCCATTCGGATAAGTAGGCATCGGTCTGGGTGATATCACGCCCCCGATCTCCCAGTGTCCCATCGTCGTGTCCTTGCCTGCGGACTGCTCCCGCAGCCTGCCGCAGCAGCCCAGTTCAGGAGCCCCTTTTCTCTCAAACGACGTTCCTTCTATATGGAAAAGTCCCATTTTCTCCATGTTCGGCACATGCAGCCTCCCGCTGCGTATGCATGTTCCGAACGTATCGCTTCCCACATCTCCGAACCGGTCCGCATCGGGCTCATATCCGACTCCGGCGCTGTCAAGCACAATAAGAAATACACGTTTTGCCATAATGATCTTCCTTTCCACTGTACCGGCTTTTCCGCCTTCATTCTCTGTGTCTGTAAAATATTATGACACACCGGACCGGCAAATACAAATGACATCTGTCGTCTTTTAACCATTTCCTTTTACTTTTTTCCCACATATGCTATAATCTTAAAGAAAAATTGCCGGCCCGGCGCTCGATCCGGCCGGCCCAGGCGAATGAAAAGAGGGAAAATATTATGAGCGCACAGAATCTCACCCTGCTGACAGATCTGTATGAACTGACCATGATGCAGGGCTATTTCGAAACTCAGGAAAACGAGACCGTCATTTTCGACATGTTCTTCCGCGAGAACCCGAACAAGAGTGGTTATTCCATCATGGCGGGACTGGATCAGGTCATAGAATATATCAAGAATCTGAACTTTTCCTATGAAGATGTCGATTATCTGAGAGGTCTGGGAATCTTCAGCGAAGATTTCCTCCACTATCTGAGCGGCTTTCATTTCAGCGGGGATATATATGCCATTCCGGAAGGAACCGTGATCTTCCCGCGAGAGCCTCTCATCAAAGTCGTTGCGCCGATCATGGAAGCGCAGCTCGTGGAGACCGCCATCCTGACGATCATCAACCACCAGTGTCTGATCGCCACCAAAGCGGCCCGCGTCGTCCATGCGGCAAAAGGCGACGGAGTCATGGAGTTCGGTCTTCGCCGTGCCCAGGGTCCGGATGCAGGACTGTACGGCGCAAGGGCGGCCATCATCGGCGGCTGTGTGGGAACTTCCAATGTACTGGCCGGTGAAATGTTCAACGTACCGGTTCTCGGAACGCACGCCCACAGCTGGATCATGAGCTTCAAGGACGAATACACGGCATTCAAAGAATATGCACGGCTCTATCCTGACGCATGCACTCTTCTGGTAGATACCTATGATACACTGAAGTCCGGTGTTCCCAACGCCATCCGCGTATTCAGGGAAATGCGCGACGCCGGGATCCATCCGAAGAGTTACGGCATCCGCCTTGACTCCGGAGATCTGGCATATCTGTCAAAGAAAGCGCGCAAAATGCTGGATGAAGCCGGATTTACCGATGCGGTTATTGCCGCCTCCAACGATCTGGACGAATTTCTCATCAATGATCTGAAGATTCAGGGTGCCGCCATCACTTCCTGGGGCGTTGGCACTAACCTGATCACTTCCAAGGACTGCCCGTCCTTCGGCGGCGTGTACAAGCTGGCTGCCATTCAGAACGAGAAAGGCGAATTTGTCCCGAAGATCAAGATTTCCGAAAACGTCGAGAAGATCACCAATCCGGGAAACAAGACAATCTACCGCATCTATGACAAAGAAACCGGAAAGATGCGCGCGGACCTGATCTGCTTTGTAGACGAGAAATACAATACTGACGAAGATCTTCTTCTGTTCGATCCCAACGCCACATGGAAGAAGACACGTCTTGCAGGCGGGACCTACACAATGAAAGAAATCCTGAAGCCGGTCTTCATCCGGGGCGAATGCAAATATAATTCTCCCTCCGTCCAGGAGATCGCGGAATTCTGCCGTCAGGAAAAAGATACCCTGTGGGATGAGACAAAACGTCTGTTCAACCCGCACAAGGTCTATGTGGACCTTTCGCAGAAACTTTATGACACAAAGACAGAGCTTCTCAATAGTGTAAATATATGATAAAACATCGGCTCAGACAAACTGATGCTTTAAATCCCAAAACAAAGGAGTATAAATATCATGAAGATCATAGTTTTAGCCGGAGGACTCAGCACGGAGCGTGATGTCTCCCTCTCCTCCGCAGCCGGTATCTGCCGGACACTGCTGGAAAAAGGACACGACGCCTATCTGCTGGATGTATTTCTGGGACTTGAGAATCCCCCGGAAAACCTTGAGGACGTCTTCACGCTTCCGGGACACGGTCTGGAGATTGCAAAGAATATCGGAACGGAAGAACCTGATCTTGCGGCCGTAAAAGCTTCCCGTCCGGATCAGTCCGACTGTTTTCTCGGCCCCAATGTCATCGAACTGTGCCGCATGGCGGACATTACTTTCCTCGGTCTGCACGGCGGCGAGGGTGAAAACGGAAAGCTTCAGGCAACCTTTGATCTGCTTGGCATCCGCTATACCGGTCCGGATTCGCTGGGCTGCGCAGTAGCCATGGACAAGGGATTCACCAAACAGGTATTCCTCCAGTCCGGCATCTCCACTCCGGAGGGCGCCTGCCTTCACAAAGATGACGCTGACCGTTCCTTAAGCTCCCTTGGCCTTTCTCTTCCTGTCGTGGTAAAACCCTGTTCCGGAGGATCCAGCATCGGAGTATACATTGTAAACACCGAGGATGAGTATGAAAACGCACTTGAGAATTCGTTCCGCTATGAGGATGAAGTAGTCATCGAGACATACATCAAAGGCCGCGAGTTTGCATGCGGGATCATCGACGGCGAGGCGCTCCCGCCTATCGAAATCATTCCCAAGACAGGGTTCTTCGATTATGCCAACAAATATCAGGACGGCGCCACCGATGAAGTATGCCCCGCCGATATCAGCGAAGAAATCTCCGACAGGATGAAGGAGCTCACCGTAAAAGCATACCGCGCGCTGAAGCTGAACGTCTACAGCCGTGCGGATTTCCTCCTGGATGAAAACGGCGGACTCTACTGCCTGGAGATGAATACACTCCCGGGTATGACAGCAGCCAGCCTTCTTCCCAAGGAAGCCAAAGTCGCAGGAATCGAGTACGGAGACCTGTGCGAACTGATCATTCAGAAATCAATGGAAGCAAGATATATGTAAACTTTCAGATTTACACCATTCAAGAATCGCCATCGTTGTACCGGCAGGCTTCACGCAGCAGGCAGACGGTGGCGATTTGAGTGTATGAAAGTTATATTATTTATATGAAAGGAATTAATATCTTATGAAAAATATGTCTTTACAGAAAATCGCTGATGCTTGCGGCGGTACTTATCACGGGCCGGAAGAATCACTGTCCAGAGAAGTATCCTGCGTCGTCATCGACAGCCGGAAGATCCAGAAAGACGGTCTGTTCATAGCAATCAGAGGCGCACGTGTGGACGGCCACACCTTTATTCCCCAGGTCATGGAAAAAGGTGCTCTGTGTTCGGTTTCGGAACAGGATCTCGGAGACGTCCCATATCCTTATATTAAAGTAGACTCCTGCGAGCAGGCTTTGAAAGATATTGCAGAGCACTATCGCCGTTCTCTGGACATCAAAGTCGTAGGGATCTCCGGCAGTGTGGGAAAGACAAGCACCAAAGAGATGATCGCTTCCGTCCTGAGTCAGAAATACAATGTGCTCAAAACGGAAGGAAACTTCAACAATGAAATCGGACTCCCGCTCACAGTCTTCAATCTGCGCGAAGAGCATGAGGTCGCAGTCCTCGAGATGGGGATCAGCGGCTTCGGGGAAATGACAAGGCTTGCCAGAATCGCAAGGCCGGACATCTGTGTGATCACCAACATCGGCGTTGCACATATAGAGAATCTCGGCTCCCGCGGCGGCATACTCCGGGCAAAAACCGAAATGTTCGCATTCATGAACCCGGACGGCACGATCATTCTGAACGGAGATGACGACAAGCTACGCGGATTTACTCCTGACAACGGCATTCAGCCGGTCTATTTCGGTCTCGATCCATCCTGTCCTTACCACGCAGAACAGATCCGGAACATGGGGCTTAAGGGCACTACCGCCGAGTTTGTCACTCCTTCCGAAAGATTCGAGGCGCATATCTCCATTCCCGGAGACCACATGGTATACAATGCGCTGGCCGGGATCGCAGCAGGACAGGCGCTTGGCATGACGGCAGATGAAATCCGTCAGGGGATTGAACAGCTTGTCCCCATTGCCGGCCGGAATCATCTGATCGAAACAGACCGGTATTCCATTATCGACGACTGCTATAATGCCAATCCCGTTTCCATGAAGTCATCTCTCTCCGTTCTTTCCGGGGCAGATACAAGAACCGTCGCCATACTGGGAGATATGTTTGAACTTGGAAACAGCGAGAAGGAAATGCACTACGAGACAGGCGCTTTCGCCGCTGACGCAGGCATCAATGTCCTGATCTGCATCGGAGGTCTGTCCGCCGAGACGGCCCGCGGCGCCCGCGAAGCTTCCTCCGGCAGCGATATGGAAGTCCTGCACTATGACACGAAGGAAGACTTCTTAAACGAAGCCGGTCAGATCCTTCACAAAAATGATACGATCCTTGTGAAAGCCTCTCATGCAATGGATTTTGCAAAAATCGTAGAAGAGCTTCAGAAATGAAACAATCCGCCTCTGCGGATATTCGGAAGCGGCAGAATTTACTCACACAGGAGGAATACATGAAATACCAGGTATTAACGCTTGATCTGGACGGCACTCTTACCAACTCAAAGAAAGAGATTACCCCTCCAACCCGGGAGGCCCTCATCCACATACAGAAAACCGGACGTATCCTCATCCTCGCCAGCGGCCGCCCCATAAACGGGGTGGCTCCGCTGGCCCGGAAACTGGAAATGGAAAAATACGGCGGATACATGCTCTCATTCAACGGAGCCCGGATTACAAAATGTTCAACAGGTGAGGTCATCTATAACCGCGCTCTGCCTCATGATGTCATCCGCCCGGTCTTCGAGGAAGTCCGCACCTGCCCCGGTGTGGATATCATTACCTACACCGATTCCGAAATCATCTCCGGCATCGGCCCGAACCGGTATACCATGATAGAAGCCGGCATAAACAAAATGGCCGTCCGGACCGTTTCAGATTTCCCCGCGGCCCTTACATTTCCCATAAACAAAATGCTCGTCCCGGGCGACCCGGAAATTCTGGAAGAACTGATGCCCCGCCTTCAGGACCAGTATCACGGCCTTCTGAACATTTACCGGTCAGAGCCTCATTTTCTTGAGATCATGCCGCGGAATATCGACAAGGCATATTCTCTGCACCGGCTGCTCAGCAGCCTTGGTCTTTCCGCGGAACAGATGATCTGCTGCGGAGACGGATACAATGACGTATCCATGATCGAATACGCCGGTCTGGGAGTTGCCATGGCAAATGCCCAGACCGTAGTGAAAGAGTCAGCTGATTTTATCACACGTTCCAATGATGATGACGGGATCCTTCATGTGATCGATCTCTTCTTGCGTTAGAGATGCATGTCTGTTATGCATCTCTTTTTTATAAGTTTTCCCCTCTTTATATCCACTCCACTTCACTGAATGCCTTCAGGAACTTCTTCCTGCCGTATCCCGGAAATTCCACTTCCACATTCATCTCATCTTCAGATATCAGCACGCCATTCCCGTATTTCTTATGGCGCACATGTATTACTTTTTTCCTTTCGTCAGCGGCTTGCCCTGTATCTGTGCCTTTTCGCTCTGCGCCGGCGTCCCCGATGTTCTCTCCGTCCCGTTTCTTTCTGATCTGTTCCTGCACCTCCCGGCGCATACGCCGGAGATTACCGTGTCTCTCCTCATGGCTGCGTATGTCCTCTCTCTCCATCAGATGCTGCGGAATCATCTGCAGATAACGGCCCGGCTCTCCAAATGCTCCCGGTTCTCCCGGATTCGTATACCAGGACAGTTCAAGCGTCCTCTTTGCTCTGGTTATCCCGACAAAAAACAGTCGCCGTTCTTCTTCCTCCTGTTCGAAACTCCTGCACCTCAGAGGGATCAGCCCCTGATTCACACCAATCATAAATACAACGTTAAACTCCAGTCCCTTGGAAGCGTGAAGCGTCATCAGTTTTACTCGGTCCGCCGTATCACTTCCTCTGCCCGGCGGCAGCATATCTTCTCCGTCGGCGGCTTTCTCCCCGGCGTCTGTCTTCATGCCATAGAGAGCAGAACTGTTCACAAATTCCCGTATCCGTTCTGCAAAATCCTTCTGTTCCGCGTACTGGGTCTGCCGTGCTTCATTTCCTCCGGCTTCCGCCGCACCGCCGCCGGAGCAGACCCCGCACATCTTTTTCAGGAAATCCATCACTGCGTGTTCGTCTCCGGCATATCCTTCTGATGCGGGATGAAGCGCTTCTCTCAGACCGAAATATGCAAAAAGTTCCTCTGCTGAAGGCGATTCGGTTCTGCCGGCAAAGTACTCCGGAAATTCCCGCATTCTCCGGAAAAGTTTCTCCGGTCCGCTCTCTTTCCGCCCGCCTTTTTCTGTTTCCCGGCTGTCCTTTCCCTTGTTCCTGCCGTCTCCGCGCACAATCTCCAGAGCCTTCTTCTTGGTACATTTTCCGCCATATCGGGGGTCTGTAAGCACATTCACCGCGCTCTGGATATCTGCAGAATTTACAGAGAAACGCAATACTTTCAAAAGCCATTCCAACACAGGTATATCCTTCAGTGTTCTCTTCACGGAAAGCTCGAATGGAATCCCCTGACGTTCAAACACCTTCGTCAGAACCTCTGCCTGCCTCTGCAGCCGGTAGAACACGGCTATTCCGCTGTAGGCCTCACCGTCCTCATGCAGCGACCGTATCCTGTCCGCCAGATATTCCGCTTCCTGAAACGGATCGTAATGATTCTTTACCACAATCCTGCCTGTCTCTTGCCTGCTTCCACGGATCTTTTCCCCGAACTGCATGAACCTGTTTGCCGCCTCCAGGATCGACACGTCAGACCGGTAATTCACCGGAAGACTCAGTTCTCTCGCCGCAAACCGGTGTTTCAGCCGAAAAAACATATTCTCACCGGTTCCCCGCCAGCTGTATATCACCTGATTCGGGTCGCCCACGGCGAACAGTTTTACGCCGGAGAAAGTATGATTCTCCGGCGCATTCTCACCGCCCGGCTTCTCCCTCCCGCCTTTCCCAGGCGTCTCCGTTCTTCCGAAGTCACGGAGCGCCGCCAGGAACTCAAGCTGGAGCGAATCGCTGTCCTGCACCTCATCCACAATGATCCATGCAGGTCGCCAGCTTTTTCCGCTTTCCGGAGAAGCTTCCCGGTGCTCCTCTTCCGTTTTCCCGTCCGAAAGCAGTTCCGATGCCACCCGCAGCAGATCTGCGAATGACATCTTGTTCTGCCGCTTCTTCTCTTCCAGCAGAAGCGGATAGAGCCGGAACAGATCATCTTTATATCTGCTCTCTGTCTTTCCCGACAGATATGCCTGATACTCCTGCTCCATCCTCTTTTTCAGCCGGTTCTTGTATTTCACTTTCAGCCCCTGTCCGGCAATAATGTCAAGAGCCAGATCCGTCTCTTCATCCGGATCCATAACCGTAAACTCTTTTGTCCATCCCGCATTTTCCACAGGGAGCCGGTTCTTCAGAAGTCTCAGCGCAACACTGTGAAACGTTCCGAAACCCTCTACCTGCTCCGGACGGATCCCTGGCTCTCTCCGGAGAAGACGCTCTGTTATCTCATCCGCCGCCTTGTTGGTAAAGGTCAGAACGATCATCTGTTCCAGAGGAACATGTCTCTCCAGATGCAGATACAGTATCTTCTCGATCAGCACCGTGGTCTTTCCGCTTCCCACATTGGCGTTGACCACACAGGCCGGACTGTCGTCCAGCACTGCTGCTCTCTGATACTCATTCAACTGTATCTGCCGAATATTCCCTTCCGTCATCTTTCACCTCGTTTCTTCTCTCTCTAGGATAACAGATCATCATATCTCCTCCGTAATTTCCCCCGGATCTTATCCGCTCTCTCCCGGTTTTCTACAACTTTTACCTCGATTCGCATATCCGCCGGGCAAACCGCATGATATCTCAGCGTATTCTCAAGACTGCGCATATTGTCCGGATCCGTCATCCATTCCTCATAAAATGTATTTCCCACTGTCAGAATCAGCCGGTGTCCCTCTGTCTCCACCTGCTCCACCGTCCGCAGAAAAGCGCCGCCGCGCTCCCCGTTCTTTACAACACTGTCACAGAACTCCTCCCACTCTTCAGGAAGCTTGAAGAAAGAAAATCCTTTCTGAATAAACGGTCTTGCTTCTTCAATTTGTTTTCCTTCGAACTCCGGAGGATCGCTTTCTTCCAGAAGATTCTTCAATCCCCAGAGTACCATCTTTTTATCCAGATTATAGTCTCCCACACAGGCCGGGCAGCCACCCTCACAGGAACATCCTTCCACCATTCGAACCGCATTCTCGATAATCTGCGGGACCACTTCGTAAATCTTCTCGGAATACCCCAGCCCTCCCTCATATTTGTCATAAATATAAAGAGAAACTGCCTGCTCTTTCCGCCCGTCAGGTATGACCGCATTATTGGAGATTACCGCGTCAATATCATCCCGCTCTGTCATGGTAGTCATCATCGCCGCATTTTTCAGCGCATAACACATTCCCTCGAAATGATTGTTCAACACCAGCTCGCCGTTTCTGTCAGGCGCAAGAAGGCTTCGGTAGACCTCTGTTACATTTTCCGGAATCCCGATCCAGGTGCTCTCCGTATCATAGTCCTTCTGAAGCGGACGGGTCAGTTCCACATATCCGAGATTCTGATGATTATGAAACTGCAGCTTCTTATACATGGAAATCACTTCATTTACATTGATGTCTCCGAAAGAGACCCTGGTTCTCCCCAGCTCTTCCTCCTGAAAAGTCTGCAGTATACGCGTCTCTTCCGTCCCCTCAGAAACCGTGTAATAATTCCCTGAAAAGGGGACCGCCTCCGCGGTACGGCTGACCAGATCAAGCTTCAGGACCTCATAAAGAGCCCCTTCATGCATATACACGGCGCCCGGGTGCAGTTCATGATACGCCTGTGACTCATCCATCTCCGTAACCTCTCTGCCTGCCCCTTTCGCCTGTCTTCTTCCATCCACAAACTCTTCTTCATCCATCACCATCAGCCTGAACCTTGTCTTGTCCATATTCCTGAGGCTGTAATCTCCGGCCGGGAACGCCGGTCCTGACCAGGCGAACCGCCCGGCAAGACTCTTCACTTCCTCCGCGCTCATAAGAACAGGAATTACCTCGCCCAGATCCGGAAAAAGCGCGATATCATCCAGTGACAGAGGCATCTCTGCCGCTGCCGCCCGGATATGCGCAAGTTCGATCAGAAGATTGTCGGGATCCACAACAGCGTTCTCGCTGGTGCGGGAGAACAGCCATTCCGGATCAATGGCAATGTACTGGTCAAAAGGCTGATTCTCAAGAATCAGATAATTCACACACTTCCCGCCGCTGCGCCCGGCACGTCCGGTCTGCTGCCAGAAGGAGGCCCGGGTTCCCGGATATCCTACGATCACCGTGGAATCCAGTTTCCCGATATCAATTCCCAGTTCCAGAGCGTTGGTTGAAACAAGACCGGACAGCTCCCCCTCTGTCATCTTCCGCTCAATCTTCCTTCGCTCAAGAGGCGTGTAACCGCCTCTGTATCCCGCAATTCTTCCGCTGTCCCCGTGTCCTAAAAATCCAGCCGCATCCAGTTTGTCCCGCGCCTCCTTAAGAATCACTTCCACGTTCCGGCGGCTTCGGCCAAATGCAATAAAATGCCGGTCCTTCTCCACCAGCTCCGGAATCAGATCCGCGGCCACAGAAGACGCGGACCGGCGGCCGTAGATTTTGTCATTTGTTCCTTTTATCACCGGCGGCTGCACGAGCCGGTACTCCTTCTCCGGCGCCGGTGAACCGTCCCGGTCTACCAGCGCAAATGTCTCTCCGCAGATCCGTTCCGCCAGCTCCACCGGATTGGCAATCGTAGCAGAACTGCACAGAAACTGCGGCTTTGATCCGTAGTATCCGCATACTCTTTTCATCCTTCGGAAAATATTTGCCAGATGTGCTCCGAAGGCTCCCCTGTAACTGTGGAGCTCATCGACAACCACATATTTCAGGTTCGTAAAAATAAAATCAAACCCGTATTTACTGTGATTTGGCAGGAATGCCGCATTCAGCATCTCCGGGTTTGTCAGAATAATATTCGCGCTTTTCCGTATCTGGCTCCGCTCCGCCGGCATGGTATCCCCGTCGTAGACTCCCGCCGCGATCCGTCCTTCGCCGAAATATTCCAGAAACGGCTGAAGCGCCCGGTACTGATCCGCCGCAAGAGCCTTGGTCGGATATACAAAGACCGCCCGGGTGAGGGGATCCTTCAGGATCTCCTGCAGTACAGGGAGCAGAAAACTCAATGTCTTTCCACTGGCCGTGGACGTTGTGATCACCACATTCTCACCGCCCTGCGCTTTCTCGAACATCTCCGCCTGATGAGTGTAAAGGCGCGGGATATTATGACCGGCCAGATAACCGCGGATATCCGGGTGAAGGGCGGACGGAAAATCAGCAAAAGACGCCGGATGCGCCGGCACTGTCTTTGTGTAAATGATCAGATCCCGGATATCTTTTGAATGATGTTCCTGCATCAGTCCTCTCCTTTCCCTTTTTCGCTTTTCATAAATTATTTCATTTCTTTTTTCATGATAATATTCTTTTGTAACAATTTTTCTGCCTAATATATTTTTTCAATATCTCCCGTGATGCCATACTGCTCACGGAATGCCCGCAGATCCGCCTCGCTGCGTATAAGCATAACTTCCTCGAATCCTCCGTCGTCAATTCTCTGAAATCCGGCCACCTGTTCTCCCGTGCAGATGCTGCAGCGAATCACAGGACGTCTCACAGATGAGTCATATGTTTTTAATCCTGTTGTTTTCCTCTTCTTTGAAAATCCTGAAAACATTCAGATCCCTCCTTATCCGAAACCTCATATCCGGATACACTTTTCCCGATATGAAGTCCCCTGCGCGTGCCGCTCAGTCAAATTCATCCCTGGCCGGAAATATTTAGGTCTGTTCCATATCAAAAAGGCAGCTCCTCATCTTCCAGTCCAAGGAAATATTCTTCCAGTTCTTTGTCATACATGTTCAGCGCATCATTCATCTTCTTTTCCATTTCTCTGTTTCCGTTCTCTTTATAAAGCCGGAATGCCGCTGTAAAAAGAATGTCATTATCCTCTGAACAGACCGTATCATCCGATATATACCGTCTGACAACGGCCTCGGCTCCTTCCAGGTCTTTGACCTTGATCTTCGAATAGATGAGGGAGGCCGCCGCCAACGGATTCCCGTCCTCATCCGCCTCCCATTCTTCACAGTACTTTACAGCCTCCTCTGAGCGTCCCTGATTTCCGAGGGCTGACGCCAGCTGAAAGCGAAAATATGACGGATATTCTTCTTTCCAGTCGAAAAGCTCCAGCAGTTTCCTGCAGACCTCTTCTAGTTCCGCATACATTTCATGCATGCCCAGTTCGTCCAGATAATCCTCAATCCATCCCTGTACATCATGCTGATAATCCGTCTCATCGTCCAGCTGATAGAGTTCCTTTGCAAAATCCGGATTCTCAGCTCTTCCGTCAGAGATGATCTCCTTCAGAAGATTGTAACATTCATTCCAGTTGTTTATGTCTGTAATGCCGCGGGCCATGTCCGAATAGCAGGTTTCCGTGAGGCGATCGAATTTTTTCCATTGTTTATTCATAGGTTTTCTCCTTTGTTAAAATGAATCGCTGCTTTCTCACACAGCAACGTTTTCTGTCTCAAAAAATCACACGCCGACTAATGCATATATATTCTATCATTGCGTCATGGAAATAACAAGCAGCCCTCTCCCCCATCGCCGCCCAGAAGCCTTGCGAAAAACTGCTCTAACTCTTCCTCCGTCTCCGCACAGACAATGCTTTTACCGGCTGTCGTTATCCCAATATCCGGCGCTTTCCGTTTTCTCCGGTTCATCCACACCGCTTTCCATCCTGCGTTGACAGCTCCCGTGACGTCCATCTCATACGAGTCTCCCACGAACCAGATCTCCGCATTCTCCAGATTCATCTTCTGTTTCGCGCAATCGAATATCCTCCGATCCGGCTTTTCTGCCCCGACATCCGCCGAGACAAAGATATTCTCATGCGGGATCCACCTCTCCGCCCCCAGACTTTTCACCTTATTCCACTGATGCTCCGACGGGCCGTTTGTAATGATCCCCAGCTCTGCTTTTTCACTGCAGTAATCCAGCATCTTCTGCATCAGCGGAGACATATGAATGTGTCTCTGGCGCCCTGCATAGATTTTCTGAAAATCAAGTGCTTCTTTATTTGATATTTCGATTCCGAATTCTTCGAATGCTTTCTGCACTCTGTATATATACATTTCCTCCATGGTGATCTTTCCTGACATGGCCTTTGAATACACCTCGTCACTGTACTTTCTCGTGACAGGATAAATCACTTCTGCAGGCACAGCCGGAGCCGCGCCGAAGTATTCCCTGTATGCCTCTTTGAATGGAACTGTCTGATCATATAGGGTGTCATCCACATCAAATAAAACGGCTTTTTTCCTGATCTTATCTGTCATTTTCTTCCTCCTGCACAGCACATCCGCGTTTCCGCGACTGCTTTTCCAATGTATTCCGCATATGCAGCCTACATCTGTTTTCTGACCACGGCATACTCATCCCCGTTCCGATAATAGGGACACTGATAATATTGATCCGACATAATCCTCACATAATCATCCTCATCCATATTCATATCACACAGATATGCCCCATACTCGTCATCAAATACATAGAATGCACATGTCTCACAGCTTGTTCTTTCTTTTCGTTTCATCTCTTCTGCCTTCTTTCCTTCCGGTATTTTATCCCGACATCCTTTCGACATCAGAACTGTCTCATTCTGCCTCTCTCTGCAGCTGCCCGGGATCTGTCAGCTTTTTGGCAGTTAATACTGTAATTATAAATTAGACGCGATGATCTATCAACTGTTCCCCTGCCATCCGGTTATTTCCTGTATTCCTCTTCTCCGGATCAGCCGGAAAAGCGCCTTCCTTAATCTGAAATTAAGAATCTTTCGTTTTCTTTCATCTTTTACTCATATTTCTGACACATTTTCCTTTTATACTATGAAACAGATAGTTGATAAACAACTATCTTCCCCCCTCATAAAAATGGCACTTGGAAGGTGCCGCACTTTACTCTCATTCCTTTTAGATAACTATAAAAACGGCGAAAACCCGCCAGCCGGAAGGCTGACGGGTTTTCGTTATCTTCAGTTTTTCCGGCGAAATTTATTATCTTTCAACAAACTCCCCGCTGTCTGAATCAAACACAAATTCTTTTGACTCTGTTGATCTGCTGTCCGATTTAACGCCCACATATGTGTAATCATCATATTTAGCTGTAGTAAAATCATTGTATTGTCCGGAAACCTGAGGTTCATATGTCTCTCCGTCCCTGACTCCGAAAACATAACACATGCTTTCCGAACCGTCTTGTGATATTCTGAGCACGAGGAACTCCCGTCCTCCAGTTGTAAGTTTTTCCTGGTAGCCGGATACGATGGCGCCCTCCCTCAGCCGGGTGCAGTTTCCATCAGAGGTAATATACCAGACTCCCGCGTCCGTACAGCTTCCCTGACTATCATATCCTGCCGGAGAGGTAACCGCAAATGCCTCGCTGAATCCGTCTCCGTCATAATCGTCGTATTCAAAGCTCAAAATCTGGTCCGAGCTGCTCTCTCCCAGAATGGCTCTCAGTTCTTCTTCAGACTTCTCTGTTTTCGGCTCTGTCCCGCTGTCATCTGTGGCGTCTTCCGATTCTTCCTCAGGGCCGCTGATTTCAGGCCCCAGTCGGACAACGCCCCATTTTCCATCTTTCTGTACCCAGCACTTTCCATTATATACCGGACAGATGGCATCAAATACGCCTCCCGGGATCACTACATTTCCTGCCGTATCCCGCATCTCCCACACCCCGTCTTTTACAAGTGGGATAAAGCCTTCCGAAGCCGCATAGCAACATTCCTTCATGCCCCATCCATCGTATAACTGCCAGGACGGATCATATTCAAAGGGTATAATCACTGTTCCGTCAACCGTTATGTACCCCCATTTTCCATCCATTTTCGCCGCTATAAGTCCCCCGGACTCTGAGCCGCATTCTTCATAAATGAAGTCTGTGGTAAGCGTTCCGTCATTATAAACCGCATAATTTCCCGACAGCCAGTCCCGGTAATTTCCTGTTCCGCCAAACAGCTCATCGGACCGCTGTACCGGTATGGCCGTATCCGGTTCTGAAAACCGGTACCCCATATCTTCCAGATAGGTATATGCCTCATTGACATTATGCAGACCGCCGCAGTAATAATACATACCTCCCAGATCAAAGCCTCCGCCGAGCCCTTCCGCGATTGTAACCTCTCCCGTTTCTTCGTCGAAAAAGTAAGAGGTCCATTCTGCGTTCATAGAGGATTCATACTTAGGCTCATTTCTGGTCATAAGATATTTCCCATCTGAAAACACTATAATGCTGGTATACTCCGTCTCCGCCGCAATTGTACCGTCACTGCGGATGAGCCCCAGAAGGCCGTCTCTCACAATCACCGCATAATCCGAATCTCTCTGCTTTTCTCTTTCATTCAATGAAAAATCCTCGGAATCTCCCGCCTGGATAAAAGTGATATTTTCTGCTTCAATTTCCGGTTCTGTCACCCAGGTATATTCGATCACGTTTTCCCATTTGAGTATAATATCATCAAACTCCTGCCTGTCTTCTGCCGACACTGCCTCTTTCGCTTCTTCCGCCGTTTCCACTGCCCGGTCATACTCTTCCATTAAAACATATGTATCAACCAGTCTCAGATAAGGTTCTTTCTGCTTCGGATCAATCGAAATCGCTTTCAGATATGAATCCTCCGCCTTCTCATAATCCATTTCTTCCAGATACCTGTTTCCTGATGCCAGCGCATTGTCATAACTCTGCTTTTCCTGCCGTTCTCTGAAGATCAGAATTCCCGCAGTGATCAGGGCAATGATCAGAATCACTGCCGCTCCCAGACCCCAGATCCGTCTCTTCTTCTTTTTCTTTGCATTCTGTTCCTGCACAGGTTGTTCTTCCGGCCGATCCTGCCGCACTCCGGTTTCTGTTTCCGCAGCAGCCGGCGTGTCCTGCCCCGGCTGCCCTCCGCGCTCATCTTTCATCGGGGAACCGCAGAACTTACAGAACTTTGCGCCCTCCTCATTCTTTTTACCGCAATTTCCGCAGAACATTTCTTACCTCCCTCTTTTCTCTCATTCTGAATTTCCGTCCGGAAATATCATCTTAATTATATAATTTTTCCCTTTCGTACTCAAGAACCTGCATGCTTACAATCCTGATTATATATTTTTTATTTTTGCTTTATAAATTTCCGCTTTCTTTTATAATTCACTCATACTTTTGTCACATTTTCCCTTTATACTATGAGTCAGATAGTTGATAAACAACTATCTCCCCCCTCATAAAGTAATGGCACCTGAAAGGTGCCGCACTTTACTCTCATTCCTTTAGATAACTATAAAAACAGCGAAAACCCGCCAGCCGGAAGGCTGACGGGTTTTCGTGTATCTGCGGAAAGGAAAAACGGCATACCGGCTTCTTCTGCCGGTATGCCGTAATATTTCCATATATAATTGTATCTTTCGGACAAGCTGTCCCGGCAGTCAGTCCCCCGCCGGTTCCCGCCGCTCTTCCATCCATTCCAGCAGATCCTGATATACCTGCTGCCTGTCGGTCTCATTGAGCAGCTCATGGCGGTCTCCCGAATAAAGCCGCAGTGTCACATCCTGAATGCCCGCTGTTCTGTACTGTTCATAGATTTTTCTTACACCTTTCCCGAAATCACCTACCGGATCGTCCGTACCTGAAGCGAACAGAACAGGCAGCCCTTTCGGGATCATATAGATGCTTTCTTTTTTTCTCATGAACAGCATGCCCGCAAACATACTGTAGTAGGCATTTACCGTGAACATAAAGGAGCACAGCGGATCCGACACATAAGCGTCCAGATGTTCCTGGTCGCTGGTGATCCAGTCGGCTCTCGTCCGGGCCGGTTTAAATTTCTTATTGAAAGAGCCCATTACCATATCGTCAACGAGTCTGCTTCTGTAGTGCCAGCCGCGGAACACGGCCATGATACGGCACAGCCGCTTGCCGAACACGATTGCGGCTTTGGTATGATCCGCAACCACTCCCATCAGAATCACTCCGCTCAACCCGTTTCCGTACATCTGGATATACTGTCTCAGGAGAGTGGATCCCATACTGTGTCCAAGCATGAAATACGGGACATTCGGATATTTCTTCATAGTCCTCTGTCTGAGCGTATGCATATCGCCCAGCACACACGCATTTCCATACTTTTCATTAAAGAAGCCGTATTCCGACTTGCTCTGCACGGATTTTCCGTGCCCCAGATGGTCATTTCCCACAACATAGTATCCTCTGTCACAAAGATACTTTGCAAACTCATCATATCTTCTGACATATTCCACCATACCGTGGCTGATCTGAAGGACGGCCCGGACCTTTCCTTCCGGTTTCCACTCGATCGTATGGATCTCTGTATTTCCGTCCTTCGATGGGAAATAAAACTCGTCTCTCATGTTACTCACTGCCTGTCATCTAATTTTACGTATTCTTTATACGGCGCAAGCGGCTTGTATGCCGGACGTATGATCTTATCCACATTCTGGAGCTCTTCCATTCTGTGCGCACTCCAGCCGACAATACGCGCTGCCGCAAAAATCGGTGTGTACAGAGAAGCCGGGATGTCCAGCATGCTGTATACAAGACCGCTGTAGAAATCGACGTTGGCGTTGACGCCTTTGTACATGCGTCTCTTCGCCCCGATAATCTCCGGAGCCATATGCTCTACCTTCTCATAAAGGGCATACTCTGCGTCATGACCTTTCTCATGAGCAAGCTGTTTTACAAATGCCTTGAAAATATCCGCACGGGGATCGGAGATCGAATATACAGCATGGCCCATTCCATAAATAAGCCCTTTTCTGTCAAACGCCTTCTTGTCAAGAAGGGCCTCGAGATAGGCTCTGATCTGATCATCATCACTCCAGTCCGTCAGATTCTTCTTCATATCCTCAAACATCTGTGTAACCTTGATGTTTGCGCCGCCGTGTTTCGGTCCCTTCAGAGACGCCATTGCTGCTGCGATTGTAGAATATGTATCCGTGCCTGAAGAAGTAACGACGTGAGTAGTAAATGTGGAGTTATTTCCGCCGCCGTGATCCATATGAAGCACAAGCGCCATATCCAGAATCTTCGCCTCAAGAGCCGTATACTGACGATCCTCCCGGAGCATCATCAGGATATTCTCCGCTGTGGAGAGTTCAGGCTGCGGAGCGTAGATGTAGAGATCCTCGCCTCTTCTGTAATTATACGCATGATAACCGTATACCATCAGCATCGGGAACTGGCTGATCAGGTTCAGGCACTGACGCAGCACATTCGGAATACTCGTATCGTCCGCTTTGTCATCATAAGAATAAAGCTGCAGAATACTTCTTGTAATACTGTTCATCATGTCACGGCTGGGCGCCTTCATGATAACGTCACGAACAAAATTAGGCGGAAGCATGCGCCGCTCTGATATCATTTCACGAAAATCTTTTAATTCTTTTGCTGTTGGAAGTTCCCCGAAAAGTAACAGATATGATGTCTCCTCAAATCCGGGACGCCCGGCATCAAGAAAGCCTTTTACCAGATCCTTGATATTATATCCACGATAATAAAGATTACCTTCACACGGTACGCTTACACCGTCTACTATTTTAGATGCGCACACATCCGAGACATTCGTCAGGCCGGCAAGAACGCCTTTTCCATTCAGATCACGAAGTCCGCGCTTAACCTCATACTTTGTATAAAGTTCCTTGTCGATTGCATTGTTTGTTTCACACTTGAGAGCCAGTTCTTCAATTTCCGGAGTAATATCGAAAAAAATGCTGTCAATATCTTTTGCCATCTACGTCTCCTCCTTCTCTCTTATTCTATTTTTTATCCGTATGACCTTTTTATTATACTAAATTTATGCAATTTATACAATTAACGGAGTATTAAAAATTTATGAACTCAGCGTCTATTATCTCTGAATATTCTGATTATTCCGTTTTTATTCGCTCAAAGCATCCAATGCGTCTGACAATTTCGCGAACTCTTCCAGCGTGAGCGCCTCTCCCCGCACAGAAGGGCCTTTGCCCAGAGTCTCTATCGCCTTCTCAATCTTCTCCTTTGTAAAATCCAGTTCAGCAGAGTTCCTGAGCCCATTTGCCAGTGTTTTTCTTCTCTGATTAAATGAGGCTCTGATAATGCGGAACATCTGATTCTCATCCTTTACTTCCACAGGCGGTTTTTCAAAACGATCCAGGCGGATAACGGCCGATCCTACCTTCGGCCGGGGCATGAAGCAGTTCGGCGGAACATTTGCCACAATGTATGGTTTCGCATAATACTGCACCGCCAGAGACAGTGCGCCGTAATCTTTCGATCCCGGCCCGGTCTGCATCCGGTCTGCCACCTCTTTCTGAACCATAACAGTAATGCTTTTCACCGGCACACGCTTCTCAAACAGGCCCATGATAATCGGAGTTGTGATGTAATACGGCAGATTGGCCACCACCTTGATCGGCTTCCCGCCGTTCTGCTCCTCCGCAAGTTTTGCAATGTCAACCTTCAGTACATCGTCATTTATCACCGTTACATTATCATAGCCCTCCAGTGTATCCTCAAGGATCGGAATCAGAGCTCTGTCGATCTCCACCGCTACAACTTTCCCTGCCGCGCAGGCCAGATACTGCGTCATCGTGCCGATCCCCGGACCGATTTCCAGCACAAAATCATCTTTCGTGATCTCTG
Organism: uncultured Lachnospiraceae bacterium; assembly: GCA_930972465.1. Taxonomy (GTDB): domain Bacteria; phylum Bacillota; class Clostridia; order Lachnospirales; family Lachnospiraceae; genus Mediterraneibacter; species Mediterraneibacter stercoravium. Next base: position 25,486 of record CAKNHF010000016.1, on the reverse strand, counting down.
CAGAACGGATGATCTTATCCAGGACATGCGTATCGATCAGAAAATTCTGACCAAACTTTTTCTGGAATACAAAATTATATTTCTGAAGCACCGCAATCGTATTCTGCGGATTTCCCAGCGTTGGCTCTTTCATGCTTTACCTCCTTAAAAGGGGTCAGGCCCCTTTGCTCACCGTTTTCAGAATATTCACATACAATACAGTTCTCTGGCATTTATTTCTGTCTGACGTATGACATTTTCTGAAGTTGTACCTTTTAATTCTGCAATTGCTTCTGCCACGTAAGGCAGATTAAGGGATGAATTGCGCTTCCCCCTGAACGGTACCGGGGCCAGATAGGGGCAGTCTGTCTCAAGAACGATCCGTTCAAGGGGGATTTCCTGTACTACCTGCTTCAGTTTTCTGGCGTTCTTAAATGTGACTACTCCGCCTACTCCGATCCAGTATCCCATACCGATATACTCCCGTGCCATTTCAACAGAGTAGGAATAACAGTGTATAACCGCCTTCATACCGACCGCATGTTTCTTCATGATCTCCATGGTGTCCGCAGCAGCCTCCCGGCTGTGTATCGCCACCGGCATACCTTTCTGCGCGGCCAGATCAAGCTGACGGATGAACCAGTATTTCTGCGTATCATGATCCGCTTTATCCCAATAATAGTCAAGTCCGATCTCTCCTGCCGCAACAATCTTCTCCCGGTCCAGAAGCTGTGACATCCGTGCAAAATTCTGTTCATTCAGCATTCCGGCATCATCCGGATGGACTCCGATCATCCCGTAGATAAACGAATACTTCTCCGTCAGTTCCACGACTTTGTCCCAGGAGTCAGGGGAAGCCGATGCGTTTACGATCGTTCCGATCCCTTTCGATTCCATCGCGCCTAAGAGTTCTTCTCTGTCTGTATCAAACTGCTCATCGTCATAATGGGCATGTGTGTCAAATATCATAATATCCTGCATCCTTTCCATGATTCCGCGCGGGAGAAACATCTCCCGCGCATCCGCATCAGTAACATTTTATCCTGCTTTCCATGGAAAGTAAAGAAAAACAGCGCTCCGGCCCGGGGCGCTGCTCTCCTGCGTTTTACTACAGCACGATATCATCAATCTTTTCAAATCCGTTCATCGTAAAGGACTGCACGGTATTCCCCGCCACAAGATAGAATGTATCATTCACATAAAGTCCTCTGATATCTCCATATCCCGACAGCGTTCTGGAAAAAACCTCCCGGAATCCGTCGGACTTATCATAGGAAAACATGTAATATTTCATGCTGTCCCCATACGCGGCAAATCCAAACAGATTTTTCTCCACATCAACAAACACTGCCTTATAATTATACACATCCGTGCCGTACATATTCTCGATCACGTGCGTGCAGACCTCCTGAACAGACGAGGGGTCTGAGATATCAAACATAGAAAGTTTCACCCCTTCCGTTGTCATTCCGTTTTCATCCACGTCCATCCCGATTCCCAGGAGCAGCCCCTCTCCATAGGGATGGAGATATTCGGAAAATCCCGGGATCTTCAGCTCCCCTGTTATCTTCGGGTTTTCCGGATCAGAGAGATCCACGGAAAACAGCGGATCCACCTGCCTGAATGTGACAAAGTATCCCGTGTCCCCCATAAATCTGGCTGAATAAACATTCTCATCCTCCGCAAGATCATGGATTTCCCCCACTGGCTTCAGGTTCTCATCCAGTACATAGAGCGAATTTGTACTCTTCACCTGACTGTCGATGTCTTCCTCATCAGTCCCCACTCTCGGCATCGGATACAGGGAAATGTCCGATGCCGGAGACACTGTCGTGACAAGTCTGAGATAACCTTCATATTCATCAATACTGAAAGAATTGTTAAGCGTTCCGTCCACCTTCGTCTGTGCTGTCCCTTCCAGTCTCCCGTTATCATACGAAATTTTTCGGACAGAGGTCTGTGTCACATCAGAATCACCGCTGTCAGAACACATTTCCGTTATATAGATATTGTCCGGGCTCACATAGCAGAGTCCGGAACTTCCGAACACCGCCTTGCTGTCTGTCCTCTCCCCGGGATCTGCAATCGCGAAGGACGAAATCACTGTATATTCCCGTCCCATCCGGTCATCCGGCATATAGATATCAGATGCATCAATCATCTGCCCCCTAACCGCAGGAATATAGGAGGGAATATCCTCTCTGTCTGCCTCGGTATCCGCATAGAAATTGCTCACCAGATACACGTATCCGTCCTTTACCCTCATCGTGTTATAGTATCCGCTCTGGGAAATTCCTCCCAGCAGCCTGGGATTCTCCGGCGCGCTCACATCATATACATCCGCACAGGTAAATTCTCCGTCTCCGCTGCCCTCATTCTCATCCGTTTCCCCGTCGGCATACCGGTACTCTGAGTATGTCACAATAAGTCTGTCCCCTTCCAGATACAATTCTGTCACAAACTGGTCTGTCCCCATGACAATCTCTGACAGGCCTGTCATTTCGCCGGAGGATGCGGCGACGATATTAATTTTCTGGTCATTCAGAATATAGAGATTCTCTCCGTCCGTCTTAACCACATCCCCTTCTCCCACACTTTCTTCTCTCACATTTGTATCCGACCAGGACGAGGATTGTTCTGCTCCGCTGTAATCCGCCGCACCTGCGGCCCTTGTGGAATCTGATGCCGACTCATAAGCCGCCTCCGTCTCCTGATCCCCGCTTTCTGATACTCCTGACATACTGTTCAGATAGTCCTGTCCTGCTTCAATATAATCATAGATCTCATCATAATCTTCCGCCGACACAATCCCGGTATGTCCGCTGCTGTTATTTTCCGCTTTCTGCTCTGCGGAGCTCTCCGCTGTATTTCGTGAAACTGCCGCCGCGTCTTCGCCTGACACATTCCTTCCGCTTCCCGGCATATTTCCGTTCACAGCATAATATGCTGCCGGTATCCCCACCGCCAGGCAAAGGCATGCCGCAGCTGCTCCCGCAAGATATTTCCACCCGGATCTTCTGAACCTGTTTCTGTACCGCCGTCTCTTCTTCTCCTGCAGAATCTCCTCCACGACCTCCGGCATGACTGCCCGGGGAATCTCTATCTCTTCTTCCGCCTTCTGTCTTATTTCCTCTTGAATTTTCTCTTCTTCTGTGTATCTTTCCTCTTCTTCCGGTCTGATCTTACGCTCTTCCATACAGCTCCTCCTCTCCTGACTCATCGCTCTCCCTGCTCAAGGATCTTCCGCATTTTCCCCAGCGCTCTGCTCTTTCTGGATCGCACCGTGGCTGCGTTCCTGTCCAGCATGATTCCGATCTCCTCGCTCCGGTATCCTCCGAATACTGAAAACGCAACGATCATCCGTTCTTCCTCTTCCAGAGCCGCAAATGCCGCGCGTACATCATGCTGTTCCGCGTAATCGGGCTCCTGCCCTTCCAGTGCTCTCTCCTTCTGTCCGTTCTCCCGCCTTTCATCAGCGGATACTGTTTTGCTTCGATTTCTCAGTATTTTTCTGCACTGATTATTCAGTATCGTGAACATCCAGCTGCGGAAAGACTCTTCTTTTCGAAGCCGCCCCATATTCTCATATGCCGCGGCGGCGGTTTCGCTCACCGCATCCTCCGCATCCTGTGTGTGCCTGGTAACACACAGGGCAAACCGGTACAGGTCTTTATAGATACCGGCATAGAGCTGTGAAAATGCCTTCACATCTCCTTTTCCGGCCCGCCGGATCAGTTCCGGTTCCGGGCTGTTCTCATAATCATACATCCGCCCCCCCTCCTCTCATAAACGCACATTGTTTGCAGCCTGCATGATGTTTTTGCTTCCGGTATATATTAGAGTCAGAAAAAGGTAAAACTGTTGCAAAAAAAACCGCGTGAAATGCATTTTCCATTCACGCATTTCACGCGGTCCTGTTACCGCCTTCCCAGCCGGCAGGAAGAAACTGCTCTTCCCATAAGTTCCTGCTTTCGGGCAAAATAATCTTTCCGGTCCAGGCTTACAGTGTTGCCTTATAGTAGTTGATCAGACATCCGTCAAGAATAATCTGTCTCTCTACATCTGTCAGATCTCCGAGTCTCAGATCGATTTCTTTCAGTCCGTCACCGACTACATAAGCTTTGATGACATCATCCTTCTCCTCCACAGCCTTTCTGACATCCGGAACAAAAATGTAATCGCCGTTCTTGAACGGAAGAGACTCATGATCCGCATCGGTCAGGAACGGGAGCATTCCCCAGTTGATCAGGTTGGAACGGTAGCGCTTTGTTGCATATTCAACGGCGATATTTGCCCAGCCGCCAAGAACCTTCTGACAGGATGCAGCCTGCTCACGTGCCGAACCGTCTCCCGGCTTCACGGCGAAGATCGTACTTCCGACACCGATATTGCCTTTTCCTGCTTCCGGATAAGTCTTCTGGATCGTTTCCATGACAGGTTTCAGCTCTTCCAGCACATCCAGAGGACACTCCCCTGCCTCGATCGCTTTCTGCGCCTTCTGCACTTCTTTCGCACGTCCTACATACGCCGGATCCTTTCTTGAAAGCGCAAACTCTGCAAGACCGAGCGGATTGGAACGGTAAGATGATGTCTCTCCCGACGGAATCAGCTCATCTGTCGTTGTGACCGGATCATGAATCTCGGATACGACCTTGATAATCAGATTCTCCGGAAGCGGCGACATCTCCGGCCAGTCCTTGATGTTGGGACCAAACTGGATCTCCACACTCGGATCTGCCACGCCGTGGCTGTCAAATACTCTGTTCGCATAGATATTGCTGTCAAAGTGATATTTCTGTCCCTTATACTCCACATCCATCGCAGTTGCCGGAGTAAGGAATCCCTTGTTCGCTGCAGTTGCAGCGATAGAACGTGCATCCATAAGAGCGACAGATGAGATCTGTCCGCTCTGGAGTTTGCTTCCCTCGCGGTTCGGGAAGTTTCTCGTTGTATGACGGATGGACAGCGCATTGTTCGCCGGCGTATCCCCAGCGCCGAAACACGGTCCGCAGAACGCAGTCTTCACAACCGTTCCGGCCTCCATCAGATCAGCCACTGCCCCGTTCTTCACAAGTTCCATATAGATCGGCATACTTGCCGGATATACGCTGAATGTAAATGCGTCGGATCCGATGTTTCTTCCTTTGATAATGTCAGCCGCAGCGCAGATATTTTCAAATCCGCCGCCTGCACAGCCGGCAATAATTCCCTGCTCTACGTAAAGTTTTCCGTCGCGGATCTTATCCTGCAGCGAGTAATCCACAGCCCCGTCCAGGCTGACCAGCGCCTTCTGCTCTACATCATGGAGTATATCCTCCAGATTTGCGTTCAGCTCATCGATCGTATAGACGTTGCTCGGATGGAACGGCATGGCAATCATCGGCCGGATTTCGCTTAAGTTCACGTATACGCAGCCGTCATAGTATGTCACTGCCCCGGGATTCAGCTCTTTATAATCCCCGCTTCTTCCGTGGATCTCATAGAATTCCTGTATCTTCTCATCTGTTGTCCAGATAGAAGACAGACAGGTCGTTTCTGTGGTCATCACATCGACGCCGATACGGAAGTCCGCGCTTAACTTCTTCACGCCCGGTCCCACGAATTCCATCACTTTATTGTTCACATAACCGTTCTTGAATACCGCTCCGATGATTGCAAGAGCCACATCCTGCGGCCCCACGCCTTTGATCGGCTCGCCGTCCAGATAGATCGCGATCACGCCCGGCATCCTGATATCATAAGTCTTGTTGAGAAGCTGCTTGACAAGCTCCGGTCCTCCCTCTCCCATGGCCATGGTTCCCAGGGCTCCGTAACGGGTATGGCTGTCAGATCCAAGGATCATCTTTCCGCCGCCGGCCAGCATCTCACGGGCAAACTGATGAATCACTGCCTGATGAGGCGGCACGTAGACTCCGCCGTATTTCTTTGCACAGGTCAGTCCGAACATATGATCATCTTCATTGATCGTACCGCCTACCGCGCAGAGACTGTTGTGACAGTTTGTCAGCACATAGGGCATCGGAAACTTCTGCAGTCCTGAAGCGCGCGCAGTCTGAATGATTCCCACAAATGTAATATCATGGGATGTGAGTTTGTCGAAACGAATCTGCAGATTCTCCATATCTGAAGAAGTATTATGCTCTTTCAGAATATTATAAGCCATCGTATTCCGGGCAGCCTCTTCCTTTGACAGAGGAACCTGTACATTTCCTGTATCTTCCACAATCTCAGTGCCGTTTAAGAGATAAACACCGTTGTCATACAATTTAATCATGTAGAAACCTCCTTGAAAATTTTCTGTTTCTGCCCTATACGGATATCAGAAAACATTCCATTTCCCGGTCAGAGGACTGTTCTCTGATATCCGCGCATGGCAGAACTAACAGTATTTTAACATATTTCCACAGTCTAGTAAAATCAAAATTTCCCCGTCTTATTGCAGCAGCCCGGCACACAGGAGTATAATACTTTCAGATATCACTCTGTGTGACCGGAAGAGCCCCGCGGGGACGGGCTCTGACTCTTGGGGGGAAATGCATATGGAAAAAAGGTATGAGAAGTACAGAAAGCTAATCGCGGAAGTCATAGATGTCCGGACGGGTTCGGATCTTATCAGTCATCTGTATGATTTCGTTTATATTTTTCTTATTATAGTAAATCTGACCGTCAGCATAATGCTTACCTATGATAATATCCGCGCACAGCACGAATCCGTTCTTCTCCTTATAGAAAGGATCACTGTAACCACATTTCTTATCGATTATATTCTGAGACTCTGGGCGGCAAAATACCTTTATCCCGAGGTGCGCACGGCATACGCTGTTCGAAAATACGTGTTTTCCTTTACCGGAATCGTGGACCTGCTCTCGTTCCTTCCGTATTTTCTTCCTGTATTCTTCCCCTCGGGAGCCGTAGCCTTCCGTATGCTGCGGGTCATGAGAGTATTCCGGCTTTTCCGTATCAACACCTATTATGACTCCTTCAAGCTGATCACAGAGGTTCTGTCCAGCAAAAAACAGCAGCTCTTTTCCTCTGTGTTCACCATCCTTATCCTCATGCTGGCATCCAGTCTGTGCATGTACAGTCTGGAGCACGAAGCTCAGCCCGAAGTATTTGCCAATGCATTCTCAGGGATCTGGTGGTCTGCCTCCACACTGCTCACTGTAGGCTACGGTGATATCTATCCCATCACCACACTGGGAAAAATGTTCGGCATATTCATCACTTTCCTGGGCGTCGGAATGGTCGCCATCCCCACCGGTATCATTTCCGCCGGATTCGTTGATCAGTATTCCCGAATCAAACGGATGAGTGAATACGGCCAGGAAGCCGACGTCCACTTCATCAAGATTCACCTGACCGAACGGGATCCCTGGGTCAACCGCAGCATTGCGCAGCTCCACCTTCCGGAACGTATTATCGTGGCCGTAGTAAAAAGGAAAAACCGTATCCTGATTCCCCGCGGGAATATGGTGCTGCGGGCAGACGACGTGATGGTCCTCGGCGCAGAATCCTTTGACGACAGAGAACATATAAAACTGAAAGAAATCACGCTGAAAAAGAACAATCCGTGGGTCGGACACCATATCCGGGATCTTGACATTTCCCGTCATTCTATCATAGTTCTTGTAAAGCGCGGCAGGCGGGTTATGATTCCGAATGGAAATATGGTGCTGAGAGAACATGATATGGTAATTCTTTATACCCAGTCGATCATTTCTGACGGAACGGATATCGAAATCTGACGGCCCGTTCAAGCCCCGTCACTGATACATATTTGTTCCTCACCGCCTGCAGAGGCGGGAGTCTTCCCCATCCGATAAACTTTTAACATGAATATGGGACGAAGCCGGGCGCCAGTCGAACGCCTGTCCTCGTCCCATATTCATACTCCGGATCACAGACATGTCTTCCCGGACACGGCGACCTCAGAAAAAATTATAGCAGAAAGAGATCAGGAACGGCACTGCCGCAGAACAGATCACCCCGTTAAACACGGACAGCACCACGTTCTCTTCATCTGTATATCGGATCATCATCGGCAGTGTCGTATCTTCACTTGTCGCGCCTGCCGGCGCGATGCATGTGTAATAATTCAGCTTTTTCGATATGAATGGAATGCTGAAGAATGAAAATATTTCCCGCAGCAGATTACTGAGAAAAGCCACACTTCCCGCCTGTGCTCCGGCCAGATTTCCGACCGCCGCTCCGGTCAGGCTGTACCACCCCATTCCCGCTGCGACAGCCGTGCTCTGATTCATGGGAAGTCCCGTAATCAGCCCGCTTATGATCCCTCCTGCCAGAGATCCCGCTATGATTCCTGCCGGGATCACAAAAATTCTCACATGATATTCTTTTATCTTTCCTATGATTCCTCTGTGAAGACCGATGCTTATTCCAACAAGAAACATCAGTACATACAGAATATAATCCCGCCCATAAGTGATCGCGCGGACAGGAAATGTCTCATCCAGTCCTGCCATTCCGCAAAGAATTCCTCCGGCCAGTGCAGCCGCCGCCAGATAGACCATCATTCTCCCTCCCTCTTCTTCTGACTTTTCTTATCAAGAAATATCCTTGTAAGAGGATAGACAATGATCACCGAGGTTACTGACGGGATGAGAAAAAACAGAACACTTCTCATTCCCAGTTCACTTATCTCACCGATAAAATTCTCCCTGCTTCCGAGCATCACGCCCATGGAAAAAATCAGAAGAACCGTACATACCGTCTGAAGAATCTCGTTGATGCGTTTCCATTTCTCCGGAAAGAAAAACTTTCCTGCCAGTACCCCAAGGCACATCACGATTATTACATCCATAGTTCTCTCCTTACCAATATTTTAACGATGCATTCACAAGGATATCATAAAAAGAATGCTGTGAAAAGAGGGCTTTCGCCCTATAGAAAATCAAAAACGAGCTCCCAGAAGAATGCAAGCACTCTTCGAATGGCGAACTCCGCCGTGCCAACCTCAATTCCGCGGCTTCGCCTCTCCATTTCGGTCGCGGGCTTTCGCCCTATACCGATAACAAAAAACGTCTGGTCGAGAGTAAACTCTCGCCAGACATTTTTATTATCGTTGCACGGCTCATTGCCATCACGAAAGCTCCAGCTTTCCTGTGTATAATTGGTAGTAGGTTCCTTTGAGTTTGAGGAGTTCTTCGTGGGTTCCTCTCTCGATGATGCGTCCGTGTTCGAGAACCATGATCGCATCGCTGTTGCGGATCGTGGAGAGCCTGTGGGCGATAACGAATACGGTACGTCCTTTCATCAGGTTATCCATTCCTTTCTGCACGATCTGCTCTGTCCTGGTATCGATGGAGGATGTCGCCTCATCCAGAATCAGCACCGGCGGGTCTGCAATCGCAGCTCTTGCAATGGCAAGCAGCTGTCTCTGTCCCTGGGAAAGTTCCTCTCCGTCCCCGCTCAGGTGGGTATCATATCCTTTGGGCAGCATCCGGATGAATCCGTCCGCGTGAGCGAGTTTTGCTGCATTTACCACTTCCTCGTCTGTTGCATCCAGTTTACCGTATCGGATATTTTCCTTGATTGTTCCGGTAAACAGATGGGTATCCTGAAGCACGATTCCAAGAGAACGTCTCAGATCTGCCTTCTTGATCTTATTGATGTTAATGTCATCGTAACGGATCTTTCCGTCAGCCACATCATAGAAACGGTTGATCAGGTTTGTAATCGTGGTCTTCCCGGCCCCGGTGGAACCGACGAACGCGATCTTCTGCCCCGGTTTCGCGTAAAGAGTCAGATCATGGAGCACCATATGGTCCGGCGTATACCCAAATGTCATGTCATAGAACCGCACATCTCCTTTGAGTTCCTGATATGTGACAGAGCCGTCCGCCTGATGCGGATGCTTCCATGCCCACAGTCCGGTACGCTCCCTGCACTCTGTAAGATTGCCCTGTATATCCTTTTTCGCATTGACAAGAGTAACGTATCCGTCGTCAACCTCAGGATCCTCATCCATCATATTAAAGATACGCTCGGCACCCGCCAGCGCCATAATGATGGAATTGAACTGCTGCGCGATCTGCATGAACGGCTGAGTAAAGCTCTTCGTAAACTGCAGATAAGAAGCGATCACACCAAGCGTCATGTTTCCGATTCCCACAACGGAAAGAAATCCTCCCAGAACAGCCGTAAGTACAAACTGCAGATTGCCCAGGTTTCCGATGATCGGGCCCATGATACTTGCAAATGTATGCGCATTTGACGCACTGACAAACAGTTTCTCATTCAGCTCGTCAAACTCTTCCTCTGAAATTTTCTCGTGGTTGAACACCTTGACAACCCTCTGTCCGTTCATGCGCTCCTCCACAAAACCTGTCACACTGGCAAGATCAAGCTGCTGGCGAATAAAATATTTTCCACTGTTTCCCGCAACTACTCTGGACACAAGGATCATCACACCGATCATCACAACAGCGAGCACGGTCAGAATCGGGCTCAGCACCAGCATAGAGATGAATGTCACCACGATCGTAAAGGAAGACATCAACACCTGCGGAATGGACTGGTTGATCATCTGTCTTAACGTATCCGTATCATTTGTATAAAGACTCATGATTGATCCTGTTGTATTCTGATCAAAATAGCGGATGGGAAGCGTCTGCATATGTTCGAACATCTCGTCACGCACACGTTTCAGCACGCCCTGTCCGATCACTACCATCATCCTGCTGTAGACAAATGTTGCGATGACACCGCACAGGAAGATCGTTCCCAGTACTGTGAGCGCCATATAAAGTTCACTGTAATCCGGGTTCTGCTGTCCGATCAGGGGGATGATATAATCATCCAGAAGAAACTTCAGCGACAGCGACACGGATATCGAAGCGACAGAACTGATCAGAATACAGAAAATTACCACGATAAACTCTACCTTGTACGTTCCTGTCACATATTTCATCAGGCGCTTCGCTGTCTTTATCGTTCCTTTGTTGATGGTTGGTTTTTCCTGCTTATTCATTGTCAGCGCCTCCCTTCACCTGAGATTCATATACTTCTCTGTAGATCCTGTTTGTCTTAAGAAGCTCTTCGGAAGTTCCGATGCCGTTGATTTCCCCGTTGTCCATAACAATGATCACATCTGCATCTTCCACGGAGGAGATCCTCTGTGCAATGATGATCTTGGTCGTATCCGGTATCTCCTCGCGGAATGCCTGTCGGATCAGTGCATCCGTCCTTGTATCCACCGCACTGGTAGAGTCGTCAAGGATCAGGATTTTCGGTTTCTTTAGCAGCGCCCTTGCAATACACAGTCTCTGTTTCTGACCGCCGGAAACATTATTTCCTCCCTCCACGATCATCGTCTCATATTTATTCGGAAACTCATTGATGAATCCGTCAGCCTGCGCCAGACGACAGACTCTCTGCACTTCCTCATCACTTGCATTCTCGTCTCCCCAACGGATATTTTCATAAATACTTCCCGTAAAAAGCACGTTCTTCTGCAGTACCATCGATACCTGGTCACGGAGATCCTTCAGATTATACTTCCGGACATCAACTCCACCGACCTTTACACATCCCTCGGTCACGTCATAAAGTCTCGGGACCAGCTGCACCAGAGTAGATTTCGCGCTTCCCGTTCCTCCAATGATCCCGACAATCTGTCCACTCTTGATATGAAGATTCACATCCTTCAGAGACAGGTTGCCGCCTTTGCCTGAATAGCTGAAATTCACATGTTCAAAATCAATATCTCCGTTTTTCACTTCCGTCACAGCGTCAGCTGCATCTTCCATCTCCGGGACTTCATCCAGCACCTCTGTAATACGGTCTGTGGAGGCCTCTGCGATCATGATCATAACGAACACAAAGGATACCATCATCAGCGACATCAGAATCTGAAGCGCATAAACAATCACGCTGGTCAGTTCCCCGGTCTGCATTGTCTGATTAATGATGCCCTCTCCTCCGATAAGTACCATAACAATGACAACGGTATAAACAGTGAACTGCATGACCGGCGAGTTCCATGCAACGATCTTCTCCGCTCTGGTAAAAAGATCGAACACAATCTTTGAAATCTTTCCAAATTTTTCATTCTCATGATCCGCGCGCACATACGCTTTGACCACACGGGCTGCATTCACATTCTCCTGCACGGTATTATTCAGGATGTCGTACTCATCGAATACCTTGATAAAATGCGGATGTGCTTTTTTCGCGATAAAGATCAGCACGCCTCCCAGCACCGGGATCGAAATCAGCATCATGATCGCGATCGGAACATTGATCGTCAGAGTCATAATCAATGACAGAACGATCATGATCGGCGCTCTCGCAAGCATACGGATTGTAAACATATATGCCATCTGCACGTTCGTGATGTCCGTCGTCAGCCTGGTGACAAGCCCTGACGTCGAGAAATGATCAATATTCCCGAAAGAAAAATCCTGTATCTTGTAAAAAATATCATGGCGAAGGTTCTTTGCATAACCCGCTGAAGCGATTGCGGCGAGCTGTCCTGCCTTCGCACCGAAAAACAGTGCCAGCATAGCCATTACAACAAGCAGGGCTCCGGTCTTCACAATGTAACCCATATCCCCCTGCATGATTCCGATGTCAATAATGTTCGCCATCAGCAGCGGGATCAGCACTTCCATCAGGACCTCCAGCGCCACCAGGATCGGCGTCTGGATCGTCTGTCTCTTATATTCCCGGACAGAACGAAGCAATTTCCTATTCATGGTCTGTTGTCTCCTCTCCTTTACATCTTTTCTCATTACCAGACAAGTTCGCGGACATCTGCTCCAGCACCTTCATGCAGATCTCCATATCCTGATTCGAGATTCCCTGTCTCAGAATCTTTTCCATATAGCGTATGTTTGAAAGGATCTCCTCCCGTACCCCTTCCGCCTTTTCCGTGGGAACCAGCTTCTTCAGCCTTGCATCCCACTCCACGTTCTCACGGGTCACAAAGCCGTTTTTCTCGAGAAGCTGCAGAATCCCGCTGGCCGTGGAACGGCGGATCTTAAACTCCTTCTCAATGTCTTTCTGATAGATGTCCTTATTCATGCTCTGGAACAGAATATAGTGCAGAACCCTTTTCTGCATATTCGTCAGTTCGCTCTCCTCCTCATGAAAGCACATCTGTCTCTTCAGCTGATGAGAGATCATATTGATCAGTCTTCCCACATCGTCCTGAGCCGGATCTCGGGCGTCATTCCTATCCATATCTCATACGCTCCCTTTGCTTTGTTCGGTAACTAACAACATAGTATAAAACATAATTTTTATTGTCAATCCACAAAATGCACAAAAGAATTTCCGTTTTTCCCGAAATTCTCTCGCTTTCTTTTCCTTCCTTTAAAACCCGGCTGCAGCAGACCAGAATCAGATTTCGGTCAGTTGCAGATTTCCCTGGGCGGATTTTCTTATAAATTGACTAAAACTCACTCATATGGTGTGAACAACTCCGATAATTTACAATAATTTTACGTGAAATCCACACATAAAACTCCGTTTTTTCGCACAAATATGTGGAAATAGAAAACAAATAATTGTATAATATAAGTCAGTAAAATGAAAGAGAGGGCTCACTATGAAGCAAAATAACATGTTAGCTATGATTTTGGCTGGTGGCCGAGGGACTCGTCTGCATGAATTGACCAAAAAAATGGCAAAACCTGCCGTTTCATATGGTGGAAAATACCGCATTATCGATTTTCCCCTCAGTAACTGCGCGAACAGTGGAATCGATGTTGTGGGAGTTCTGACACAGTACGAATCCATTCAGCTTAACAGCTATGTTGCAGTCGGACGCCGCTGGGGTCTGGACGCAAAGAACAGCGGAGTATATGTACTTCCTCCGCGTGAGAAAGCAGATGCCAACCTTGACGTATACAGAGGGACGGCGGACGCAATCTCCCAGAACATCGATTTTATCGATACATTCTCACCGGAATATCTCCTTATTCTTTCCGGCGACCATATTTACAAAATGAATTACGCCAAGATGCTTGCTTACCATAAAGAAAACAACGCGGATGCCACAATCGCAGTCATCGAGGTTCCGATGAAAGAGGCAAGCCGTTTCGGTATCATGAATACGGATGAGGAGACCGGACGCATCGTAGAATTTGAGGAAAAGCCGGAGAAACCGAAGAGCAATCTGGCTTCCATGGGTATTTATATTTTCAACTGGAAACTGCTTCGCAAGATGCTTATGGCTGATATGAAGGATAATGATTCAAGCCATGACTTCGGAAAAGACATCATTCCCGTTCTCCTGAACGACGGAAAGTCTGTTTATGCTTACAAATTCAAAGGATACTGGAAAGATGTCGGAACGATCGATTCTCTCTGGGAGGCAAACATGGATCTTCTGAGCAAGAACAACGAGCTTGACCTTCATGATCCGACCTGGAAGATCTATACAGAAGACGTAACCTCTCTTCCGCAGTACATAGGCGCAGATGCTTCCATTGAAAAAGCGTTTGTCACACAGGGCTGTGTTATCGACGGTGAAGTCAAGAATTCCGTTCTGTTCACCGGGGCAAAAGTAGCTGCAGGTGCCAAGGTCATCGACAGCGTGCTCATGCCGGGATCTGAAGTCGAAGAAGGCGCAGTCGTTCAGCGCGCCCTCGTAGCTGACGATATCAAGATCGGAAAGAATGCCGTTGTGGGAAGTGCTGACAGCGAGCATATCGAACTCGTAGCAAAACGTGTAAAGGGGGAAGAATAATATGAGCCAGGCTTTTGGAATCGTTAATTTTGCCGGAAACCATATCCAGGTAGACGGACTTCAGGAATATCGTCCGGTCGGGGCTTTCTCATTCCTCGGCAGATACCGTGTGATCGACTTCCCGATCTCCAATATGAGCAACAGCGGGATCGATACGATCCAGGTTTATATAAGAAGAAAACCGCGTTCTCTTACCGAGCATCTCGGAACAGGACGCCACTACAACATCAACTCAAAACGAGGAAAACTTCACATCTTATATACCGAATCCAATATGGTAAGCGATATTTACAATACCGATATCGCAGCCTACATTGAAAACATGGATGTGATAGAGCGCGTCACCCAGCCATATGTAGTGATAGCTCCCAGTTATATGGTATACACGGCAGACTACAGTGAACTCTTGAAGACGCACATTGATTCCGGCGCAGACATCACACTGATGTATCACTCTGTGGATACAGCAAAAGAGGAGTTCTTAAGCTGCTATACTCTGGATATCAACAAACAGAAGGGTGTGGATGCAATTCTGCCGAACCGTGGAAACGCAAAGAACAAGAACATCTTTATGGATACATATATTATGAAAAAAGAGCTGTTCCTTGATCTTGTGACAAAAGCACACAAAATGTCCGCTATGTATTCACTCGTCGATATCATAGACGAGCAGTGCCATGAGCTGGACGTACGTGCGGTACCGCACCGCGGATACTTTGCTTCTATTACGGACTTCAAGAGCTACTATGATGCGAACATGTCCCTGATCGACCTCAAGAACGCGACAACTCTGTTCGTTAATGACTGGCCGATTTATACACGCACAAACGACTCCTGCCCGACACAGTATTTTGACAGCAGTTCCGTGAAGTCCTCTGTTGTATCCAACGGCTGTCTGATCGAGGGAACAATTGAGAATTCCGTTATCGGAAGAGGCTGCACCATCAAGGAAGGCGCTATAGTTAAAAATTGTGTTATTTCCTCCGATGTTGTGATCGGTAAGGGCGTTCGTGTCGAAAACGTTGTAATTGACAAGCACGCAAAACTGATCCGCGGCAAGAGAGTAATCGCTTCTCCGGACAAACCGGGATATATCAAGAGAGGCGATACCCTGTAGATTCGGATTTCATTCAGTAAACAGAGTTTTATAACTCTGAAGAATGGTGATGACAGCAAAAAAACATTCTCTCAGCAAATTAAATTATGCTGAGAGAATGTTTTTTTATTCCGATATTATCTTTCAAAACTTCAAAACTGCTCAATCTTTCCGGGCAGCTGCGAATCCCGGTCTGACCAGTCAGTTTGCGGTCCACAGATTCACTTTCTGTTTTTCCGGTAAATGATCGCCAGCCCCTTCAGCAGAAGATTGTCATCCAGTATGATCTTCCTCCTGCAGTACGGCACGATCTTTTTGGCAAGCCCGCCGGTTGCGACCACTGTCACATCGCTGCCAAGTTCCTCCTCCAGCCGGTCCACAATCCCGTCAATAGCCGCGGCACTGCTGTACAGCACTCCGCTCTTCATACATTCTGCGGTATTCTTTCCCACGATATGTTCCGGCGCCTCCAGGCTGATGCCGCCAAGCTGTGAGGCATGGGCGGTAAGCGAATCAAGCGACACCCCGATTCCGGGATATATCATCCCGCCGATATAATTTTTGTTCCGGTCTATCACACACACCGTATTGGCTGTTCCCATGTCAAAGATCAGCAGAGGAACCGGATACTCCGCGATTCCCGCCACAGAGTCAACCACCAGATCACTTCCCAGCTGAGCCGGATTGTCAATCCTGATATTGAGTCCTGTCCTGATCCCCGCGCCTACCACCAGCGCCTCTCTTTTCAATATTTTCTCAACAGCCATCTTGACAATAGTCGTAATCTGCGGAACCACAGACGATATAATCCCGCCTTCAAGCTCATTCCTTCTTATATGATAGATGTCCAGGACATTTTTTATATCGATAGCATACTCGAGCTCGGTCTTTGTGCGCACGGTGGACAGCCGTTCGACAAAGACACATCTGTCCTGGTCAATACAGCCCAATACTATATTTGTATTTCCTATATCAATAGCCAAAATCATTTCTGAAACCCAGTCTTTCCCTTACATTTTTCTTCATCAGCACCTTGCCGATACAGAGGGTAAGTATCCCCGCAACAATCGCCTCGGGAACACCGTTGATTCCTATGATCGTCAGGATAAATGTATAGACTGCAGACACTGCAACCTCGTTGGCCGCCGCATATCCTTCCCTGAAGAACACGAAGATCAGATTCATCACGAGGAGCGTGTTCACAAGCGCGCCCGAAATTCCCGCAAGAACGAGTCCCGTCGGGGAGACTCCCGGTTTCCTGCGAAAACGCATCGCCAGTTTGTATACATAGAACGGCCCGATGCCGACCAGGATGCGCGGAATAAAACATATAATTATACTGCCGACGCCTCCGCTCACATCACCGATACTGTAAAACGGTGTAAAAACAAATGATGTAGGCGTAGGATTCATTGTATTATTGATAAAGCTCGTAAGTCCGAAGAGGAATCCGAGGACTCCGCCCTTTTTCGGCCCCATCAGCAGTGAAGCGATGATCACCGGAACGTGGATGATCGTTGCACGGGTAAATCCGAGCGGAATATATCCGAGAAAGGGGGTAAACGCCATAATGCACACAATAGCGCCGAATATAGCCGTCTGAACCATCCCCATGGTACTGATTCTGCTTCCTGCCTGCTGCCTTCCCTGTGTCTGTCTGCCTGTTTCTGATTTCATCATAACTGCCTCCTTAGTTATCATTCTCTTTTCGAGATACAATACTTATGGCACAGAGTGAACAATACACTGTTCACTTTTCTCTGTTAAATTGTCAGGTTACATTTCCCGGCCCTTTTACATCATGCCTCTTTTCTTCTTGCCATGATCCGGTCCAGGAGCTCCGAGGCTGCCTCCTCCTTCGTCATTTTTTCGAGTGAGACTTCCTCATCCTCTGTTATGATCGTAAGCACATTCGTGTCTCCTCCAAAACCGGCACCCTCCGTCTTCAGACTGTTCGCTGCGATCATATCAAGATTCTTTTTCTTCAGTTTCTTTCTGGAATTCTCCAGAACATTTTCCGTTTCCATGGAGAACCCGCACAGAAACTGTCCCGGCCTTCTGTGGCTTCCGAGATATGCAAGAATATCGTCCGTGCGCTCCATCTCCAGAACGATTGCGCCGTCCTTTTTCTTTACTTTCTCACTGCTCACCTTCGCCGGCCTGTAGTCTGCCACAGCCGCCGCCTTGATAATAATATCCTGTTCTTCAGCACACGCCGTAACTTCATCGAACATTTCCTTCGCTGTAGTAATCGGCACAAAGCGGACACATATGGGCTTTTCCTGCATCGACGGTCCGCTCACCAGAGTTACATCCGCGCCCCGCCGCATACATATTTTTGCGATAGCATACCCCATCTTGCCGGTGGAATGATTTGTGATATAGCGCACCGGATCGATCGCTTCCTGAGTCGGACCGGCTGTCACCATAACCTTCAGCCCCGCCATGTCCTTCTCGCATGCAGTCTCTTTCAGAATATACTCCAGAAGAACCGAAGGTTCCGGCATCTTTCCGGCGCCGGTATCGCCGCAGGCCAGATATCCCACCGCAGGAGTGATAATCTCATAGCCGTACTCTTCCAGGCGTTTCAGGTTGTCCTGCACGATCGGATTCTCAAACATGGCGGTATTCATCGCCGGAGCAATAATCTTTCTGCATCTGCAGGCCATGACTGTAGTTGTCAGCATATCATCCGCGATCCCGTGAGCGATCTTTCCAATGACATTGGCGCTTGCCGGAGCGATCATTACTACGTCGGCCTTTTTCGCAAGCGACACATGTTCCACACTGAATTCAAAGTTCCTGTCAAACGTATCTACAAGACATTTGTTTCCCGTGAGTGTCTCGAAGGTAATCGGGTTAATGAAGTTCACCGCATTCGCGGTCATCAGAACATGCACGTCCGCATTCAGCTTTTTCAGCGAACTTGCCAGATACGCCGTCTTGTATGCCGCTATACTTCCCGACACCCCAAGCAGTACTGTTTTCCCTTTCAGCATAAGCTACCCCCTTTCTTATATGGAGATCAGTATCCCCATTTGATTCCGCTTCATTATATTGCATCACATTCAAAAAATCAATTCATTACACTTTTTTTGTTCTTCCTGTCCTTAAAAGCAGAAGGATCATTATTACCGGGAACAGCACAGCCGCAAGAAGGCCGGCCTTAAGACCGTATTCAGGCAGTTTCTCGGCAGCAATACTCACTGTCCCCGGACCGGTGGCGCAGCCGATATCCCCGGCCAGTGCAAAAAGTGCAAACATCAGCGTTCCTCCCTGCGGACAGTGCTTCATTGCAAGGCTGAACGTCCCCGGCCACATAATTCCCACGGAAAGCCCGCACAAAGCACATCCGCCCAGAGCCAGAAGAGGGTTTCCCGCAAATACCGCAATAAGATAACTGATCACGCACAGAACTCCGCTTCCTGTCATGAATCGCTGCAGATTGATCCTCTCGCCGAACTTTCCGTAAAACGCCCTTGCGCTTCCCATAAGCACGGCAAAGAGACAGGGCCCAAGCAGATCTCCCATCGTCTTTGAAAGATTCAGCCCCTCCTCTGCAAACATGGACGCCCACTGGGACATTCCCTGCTCCGACGCGCCCGCGCAGATCATCAGGCCGATGAAAACCCAGAAAATTCCGGAAGTAACAAGCTGTTTTGCCGGAGTCCGGTCTTCCTCCTCCACCAGCCTTCGGATTGGGACTCTTGTAAAAAGAAGCAGATTCAGGATCGGTACTGCGCTCCAGAGAATCGGAATCAAATACCACCGCTCCATTCCGAACACGGTAAATCCGACTGTAGAGAGCACTACCACCGCCACATGTCCCCAGCAGTAGAAAGAATGGAGAAGACTCATCGCCGCGTCCTTTGCATGGGATGACGGAGCAGCCTCTACGATGGGACTGATGAGCACTTCGATCAGTCCTCCTCCCACGGCTCCCAGCGCCATCGACGCCACAAGTCCCATGTATGCATTTTCAAGGACAAAAGGAAGCGTCCCCATACAGATCAGGCCTGCTGCGCTGCACACATGCGCCAGGATCACGGATGCCCGGTATCCGATCCGGTCCGCATATTTTGCTGCAGCGGTATCGGTCAGCATCTGCACTCCGAAATTGATGGTTATGAGCAGTCCGATCCGTTCCAGAGATATCCCGAATTCCCGCCGGAACGTCAGAAACAGGAGAGGCGCAAGATTATTGATTATCGCCTGCACCACATATCCCGCATAACATGCATATATCGTATAATTATAATTTTCACTGATTTTCTTTCCCTGTATTGATCTTTCTTTCATGGTATGTTTCCTCCCTCGCGCATCATGTCCACCATTATACTCTGCGGAAGGGTATCGCACAACGTTTCCATGTATAATTTTGCTTTTGCAGCAGAAACTATCTTCATAAGGAGGATATCACAGATGGACGAACAGACAAGAAAACTTCTGGAAGAATGCAGTTCCGGATGCCGGATGGCGACAGACAGTTTCGGACAGGTAAGAGAATATGTCCGGGACACCAACCTTCTCCGCCTAATCGACGATTACACGGAGAAGCACCGCCAGCTTGAAGAAGAGGCAGCCTCACTTCTCAAAGAGGCGGGAAATGAAGAAAAGGAACCCGGGGTCATGGCTTCCACGCTCTCCTGGTTCACCACAGGGATCAAGCTGACCATGGACAGCAGCAACTCACAGGTGGCAAAACTCCTCATGGACGGATGCAATATGGGAATCAAGACTCTGGGGGAGAAGGCGAACCGTTATGGAAACGCCGACCGAAAAGCATCCTCGCTCACCCAGAAAATCATTCGAACGGAAGAAGAGCTGATGAAGAAACTTCAGGAATATCTTTAATACGGCTTTCTCCTCAAAAACACAGCCGACGGAATATGCGGTTTTCCTCTTCAGGACCCGCTTATTCCGTCGGCCGTTCTTATTTATTCATTAATACAGCGCTATCGCTTATCGAATCATGGTTTCCATTTCACTGAAAAAATTTCTCTCTCTTTTTTCGTTTTTTCCTACTTTTTTCCCTCAAAATGTTCTATACTGTCCGCATAGGATTTTTTACAAAGGAGTACATACAGCAATGCTGAAATCATACATCGCATTCGACCTTGAGACTACGGGTCTGGATCCCCGGGAAAACGAGATCATCGAGATCGGAGCGCTCAAAGTACGGAACGGAAAAGTTGCGGAGCGTTTCATGGAGTTTATCCGCCCGCTCTCCCCGGTCTCCGCGTCAATCACAGACCTGACCGGGATCACCAATGAGATGGTCGCGGACGCCCGTCCGAGAAAGGCCGTGATCTCGGATTTTCTGGATTTCTGCGAGGACGACGTTCTGGTAGGGCATAATATTTCTTTTGACTACAGCTTTATGAAGGCCGGCGCTGCTATGGACAACATGCCTTTCGAGAAAATGGGCATAGACACGCTGAAAATTGCCCGGAAGGTCCATAGGGACCTGGACTCCAAGAGCCTGGGGCGGCTCTGTGCCTACTATCACATTGAAAACAAATCCGCTCACCGGGCCTACCACGACGCTCTCGCCACGGCTAAGCTTTACCAGACTCTGGCACACTATTTCGAGGCGGAGGACCCGAAGCTCTTTAAACCGATGCAGCTTACCTATAAAATAAAGAAACCCCAGCCCGCCACACCGAAGCAGATTTCCTTTCTGGAGAGCCTGATCCGGAAGAAAGGCGTGGCCATCGATTGGGATCCTGAGACGATCAGCAGGAGCGAGGCGTCAAGGCTGATCGACGGGCTGTTAAAGGGGTAGGGCTCCTGCACGGCAGACATCAGAAAGACCGCAGCCCTTATCCGTCTGATAACAGCTGCGGTCTCTCCGCATTATTATTCACATATTTGTTTCACACCAGATCATATTTCACCACGTCCATATTCACCGTTCCGTCCGCAAAGAAGGAGATGCCGTCCGCCGACTGCCCCGTATACATGGTCGCTGTCAGTACATGCTCCCCGTCGTTTACGAAGACTTCTGCGCTGAAACGGTCCAGAATCACTCTCATTTTCAGTTCTCCGTTTGTACTGTTCACAAGGCTTCTTCTCTGGTGGATGATCGCTCTTCTGGAACCGGAGAATTTCCGGTCCACTTTAAGGACAGACTCATGAGGACGGAAGCTGATCGCCGTCTGGTATTTCTCATCCTGGGCAAAACGCAGGGCAAACTTCTGGTAAAGCTTCTCCTTATCCCCCGGACGCAGAATCAGTTCCATATCCACCTTTCTCCCCCTGATTCCGTTCAGGCTGATCACATCGGAGAAAGTAACATTGTGGTATTCCACCTTGTTTCTCCTCATTTCGTCCAGTTCTCTCATCGGTCTCTGATAAAGCCGGCCGTCTTTTATAAACAGTTCTCTGGGAAGGCTCATCTGTCCGAACCACTTTTCTTCCGGAGAACGGAGACTGCAGGCATCCCAGTTCTGCATCCAGCCGATCATCACGCGCCGGCCATCCGGAGTCAGAACAGTCTGGGGCGCATAGAAATCAATCCCGTAGTCGATGGCCTGATCATGCTGTTCCGTAAAAGTGCCTTTTTCCTCGTCGTACTCTCCAATCAGACAGAGCGTTCCGTTTCCGTTATGATATTCAAACCCTTCAGGCAGCATGTCCTGAGGGCTGGTCAGAAGGACCCATTTTCCGTCCAGCTCAAAAAAGTCAGGACACTCCCACATCTTTCCGAAACGATTGTGATTGGCCGCAAGCACACTCTTGAAATTCCAGTTGAATCCATCCGGGCTGGTAAACAGCAGGATCTGTCCGCTCCCATCCGCAGGGCGGTTCCCCACGACGCAGCAGTAAGTTCCGTCTTCTCTCTGCCACATCTTCGGATCACGGAAATCATTCCGGCTGCAGCCCTCCGGCAGATCTTTTTCGTTGAGAACAGGATTCTGTTCATACTTTTCGTAGTCCACTCCGTCTCCCACCGCAAGACACTGTGTCTGAACACCGCAGACGCCGCCGTTTTTCTGGCGCTCATCCAGGACTCCGGTATACATCAGCAGATGTCTGCCGTCCGGGAGCGTCACCGCGCTCCCGGAAAAGCATCCGTCCCGGTCATACGCCTCGTCCGGCGCCAGGGCTGCAGGGAGGTATTCCCAATGCAGGAGGTCTTTGCTCACCGCATGCCCCCAGTGCATGGATCCCCATCTCGCCTCATAGGGATAATACTGATAAAACATATGGTACTGTCCGTTATAATAAGAGAATCCGTTGGGATCGTTCATCCAGCCTGTACGTGCAGACAGATGAAAATCCGGGCGTTCCTCTTTCTTTATCATTTTTTCAGAAGCTTCTTCGTATTTTCTCGCTTCACGCAGTGTCTGACTTGTCATGTTCAACCTGTTCCTTTCTTTAATTTCCCGTCGATGTCTCCGCCGATGTATCTTCGTTCATTTCCGACAGAGATTCCTGATACTGGTCAAAATATTTCTGCTTGATGGCAAGGTACTCCGAAAGTCCGTAGTCCTCCATTTTCTGGAGATAGGAGTCCCACTCTTCCTCGATGCCTCCGTTCAGGATCCAGTCTGCCTTCTTCTGCTCGGCATATTTCTTAATATCCGTGTCGAGCTGAGACACTCTGTTGGTATCGTCAATGCTCATGAACACATTTGGATAAACGTATTTGCTGTGCATGTCTTTCAGATAAGTCTCATGCATGTTGTCCAGGCGCCACTTTGCATCATCAGGCTGGGTTACGTAGACATCATAGTAATCATTCAGTACGGCCAGCGGTCCATTGACCGACTGCGCCTGCCTTACCTCTACCGGCGAGGCGTCTCCCAGATCCAGATGCTTCAGCATCTCGCCGCCCTCCGAGTTGGTACTCATCTCGAAGATATTGTCCGCGTCCTCTTCTCCGTAGGTTCCCCAGTTGTTCTGAACGGACTGGAGCGGCGCGTACATCTGATCGATCCATGCAGCCGCAAGAGCGGTATCCCGGCAGCTCGTCGTCAGGACGCATCTTCCTCTGTCGAATCCGCTGGTCTCGCTTCCGTTCTGTCTTGTGATATTCACAAGCCCGTCCGGTCCGGCCAGAGCCGGCAGCATGACATAGTCATCGTAATTATCGATGTTGGCGATATCCCATGTAAAGCAGAGCCCGTATCTGTGGTTCTTTCCCTTTGCCACATAGGTGGACCACTCCTGGGTAAACGCCTCCGGATCCACCAGATCCTGCTCCACCAGGGAATGGAGCCACTCAATTCCTTCTTTGTACCCTTCCTGTACGGTTGTATAAATCACTTCTCCGTCATCTGTCACAGCAAAATGATCTCCCGTATCGCCGTATCCTTCCCCAAATCCATTGATCAGGATTGCCGGATCCTGGTCTCCGTTATTGATGATAAACGACATGGGGATCACGTCGCCCTCAATGTCAAACTCTTTCTCAAGAGCATCTGCATTGTCCCGGAATGCGATCAGCGTCTGTTCCAGTTCATCCGTCGTCGTCGGCACCTCAAGTCCGAGGAAATCCAGCCATTTCTTGTTGATATAAGGAATGTCCCCGATCGCCTGGATCGCTTCCTTTCCCTCTCCCAGCTGTTCGATCCAGGGGAAGGAGTAGATATGTCCGTCCGGCGCAGTGACCATGGTCCGGTACTCCGGGTACTTCTCAAACACGGCCTGAAGGTTCGGCATATATTTGTCGATCAGGTTTTCCAGCGGGATGATGATTCCCTGTTTCGCATAACGGAGCAGGTCATAGTCGCTCATCCCCGCCGTGAACAGGCCGTCCGGAAGATTTCCGAACTGTGCCAGAGCAAGATTTTTCTTGTCCGCGAACTGGTCTTCTACAAAGCAGGTCCAGTCGATATGTACGTTGGTCTGTTCCTCCAGTCTCTGGAAGATCAGTTTTTCGTTGGGCTCCTGCGTTGTTGTCGCCGGAGCACTGGTGATAAACGAAAGTTCTTTTGTCTCTTTCAGCGGGAACGTGACGTCCTCAATGGGTGTATCCGGATCCAGATCTGCGGTCTGAGCGGTTCCGCTGCTGCATCCGAAGAGGGACAGCGTTAATATAAGGGACAGTCCAAGTCCGGTCAGTCTTTTGATTCTCTTTTTCATCCTTTCTCAGCCTCCTAACCTTTTACGGAACCTACCATGATTCCCTTGTCAAAATATTTCTGGAAGAACGGGTACATGATCAGCAGCGGGAGACTCGATACAACGATCGTTGCATATTTCAGGAGCTCCGCCACTTTTGCCATCTCCGCCGTGCTCTGGATATCCGCGATCATGCCAGGCTGAGGCGTGTTCTGCACGAGGATGGACCGAAGTACCAGCTGCAGCGGCTGCAGGTTTGCATCATTCAGATAGATCATGGCATCAAAGTAGCTGTTCCACATTCCCACGAAAGACCAGAGCGCCAGCACTGCGATGATCGGCTTGCACACCGGCATCATGATCTTGAAGAAATGCTGGATCTCGCTTGCCCCGTCCAGGGCGGATGCCTCTCTGAGCTCTCCCGGAATGGACTGGAAATAAGTCCTTGCCAGGATCATGTTCCATACGTTGAATGCTCCCGGAAGCAGGATGGCCCAGATTGTATTGACCATATGCAGGTTATTGATCAGGATGAAGGTGGGGATCATACCGCCTCCGAAAAACATGGTGATCACAAAGATCACATTGAAAAAGTTCCGTCCCACAAATTCCTTCTTTGACATCGGATA
>CAKNHF010000015.1 GCA_930972465.1 uncultured Lachnospiraceae bacterium | reverse complement strand
TTGATGACCGCCTTTACAGGATGTATGATAAGATTGAAGATACAGAATCGTTGTTAATTGCCGCCAGAGCCAAAAAGCAGGCCATTGAAGCGGAAAAGCTGACCGGCGACAATATCTATAAAGTGCTGATTTACTTTGAGAAGCTGTATGGCGTGATGAACGATGTGGAGCGGCGTCAGCTGATGGAGATACTGATCTCTGAGATTCAGATTTACCCGGAGCGTCAGCCCAATGGGCAGTGGTTGAAATCCATTAAATTTAAGCTGCCGATCATTGAGGAGGATATGAGTATCAGTTTGGACAACGAAGAACAAGTCGAGGTGGTTTGTGCAATGTCGAGGAGAGAAAAATAGAAAACAGCGGATTTGTAACGGAGGGAAAATAATGCGGAAACATTTTGAAATCAGCTACTGTCCTCTTACGATCTCTTTGATTGCTTTACAGCGGGCGGAACTTCCGCCTTATCTCGGATCTACTTTGAGGGGGGCGCTCGGGCAGGCTCTGCTCCAAACAGATAAAGAAGCCTGCACATTCTTATATCGGAACGGCGAAAAAAAGGACAGGGATATGGGAAATGTTGTTGTTAAGCCCTATATGATTATTCCTCCTGAAATCCAGACACCGCAGACTGTGTTCGGGCAGGGAGAGAAACTTGATTTTGAGTTGCTGCTTTTTGGAAATGCAGAGGAATATGTTTCAGCAGTAGTTTCTGCACTGGAACAGCTCTATAGATTTGGCTTAGGAGTTCGCAGGTACAAGTTTGATTTATCAGAAATCATAAACAGCCAGACGCGGAGAATTATTTGGCGGAAGGGGCAATACTTTAAAGAGGCTGTAACCGGAGCCGATATACAGAGGTATGAGCTGCAGAATGTTACAGGCATGGTGATCAAGATTTGCACTCCGCTTAGAATCCGGCATGGAGGTCGTCTTGTAAAGCAAATATCGTTTCAGACACTGATACGAAATATAACAAATCGTATCATGGCGCTTACAGAGCGATATGGAGGCTGGACAGACCAGGAAGAGGCGGGCAGACTCTTGGCACTTGCTGAGAAGGTGAGAACTGTGCATGAAGAGATTAAAGTAGAACGAATGGAGAGGTATTCGAATCGTACAAATGCAAAAATGGATTTCAGCGGACTAATTGGAACAATTGAATATGAAGGTGATTTGACACCGTTTGTTCCTTGGGTGTATGCGGCTCAAAGACTGCATATCGGGAGAAATACCACTTTTGGGATGGGAAAGATACAGGTCTATTTTATATAAGTTTTGTTGCCTGGTATTGAGATTGAGGATACGGGGCAATAGCTGTGTTAGTGATATTTTAACAAAACAGCAATGTAATACCGGATTGGTGCGAAAAAGAAGTGGACATAAAGCTCCTGGGAGATTCGCACCGTAATATTAAGAGAAAATGAGAAGAGCATGGCAGGTGGACTTGCACTGCAGGAATTATATTGATATAATTGCATAGATAATAGCAAGAAATATAAAGAAAATTTATAGATGATTGCTGTCGTTCCCCTCGTGGGAACGTGGATTGAAACACGTGAAACATTATCTTCGAATTCCCCTAGAATCGTCGTTCCCCTCGTGGGAACGTGGATTGAAACTGCTTCTGCTTCTACAATGTCTCCAAAAAGTCGTTCCCCTCGTGGGAACGTGGATTGAAACAAAAATTCCCATATAGTATCTTTTCCCGTCTCTATCGTCGTTCCCCTCGTGGGAGCGTGGATTGAAACACAGATAAAAATAACTTGCGTCACAAAAAATCTTTGTCGCTCCCTTCGCGGGAGCGTGGATTGAAACAAAAAATAAAAAGCTAAAATATATAGCTATCCCTGGTCGCTCCCTTCGCGGGAGCGTGGATTGAAACACCATCCCAAAGTTGTCCAAAATAATATTTCTGCCCGTCGCTCTCTTCGCGGGAGCGTGGATTGAATATGTATGATATTATCAATATTGTCTCGGCACAGGCCGATATGGACAGGTTCTGATTGAAGTGGTTTGAGGTCTTTGCTATAATCAGGTCAGACAATAAAAGAAAAGGGTTCCGGGAATTAATGGGAACAGTGGTAGAATAATATGAAAGAAGAATGCCTGATCTGTAAAGCGCCCCTGGAATATCTGAGGGAAGATATTGAAATGGAGTGTGATCTGTGCCATAAAAAGGAAAGAAGCAAAACAAGATGTGTCAACGGGCATTATGTATGCAATGAATGCCATATGCAGGGGATAGACAGCCTTATCGGGATATGTGTGGGGGAGACATCCAAAAATCCGGTGATCATCCTTAATCGGATGATGGCTCAGCCTTTCTGTCATATGCATGGCCCGGAACATCATATCATGGTGGGGATGGCGCTCCTGACAGCTTACAAAAATTCCGGAGGGGACATTGACCTGAAAAAGGCTCTGGTTGAGATGAACAGCAGGGGAAGATCGGTTCCGGGAGGAGCCTGCGGTTTCTGGGGTGCCTGCGGTGCCGGAATCAGTACCGGAATGTTTCTTTCCATTGTCACTGGATCCACCCCTTTGGGAAAAGATAATTTTGGTCTTGCCCATAAGATGACTGCCAGTGCGCTGGGGGCAATCGGAGAAATCGGCGGGCCCCGGTGCTGTAAGCGGGACTCTTACCTTTCTATCCTTCAGGCAGTTGATTTTGTCAGGGAAAACCTGGGAATCCACATGGAGCAGCCCAGGATATGCTGTTCCTACAGCAGCCAGAATAACCAGTGCATTGGTAAACGCTGTCCGTTTTGCAGAAAGAAAAAGAAGATCGCTTTTATCTGCGTCCATAATTCCTGCCGGAGCCAGATTGCCGAAGCACTGGGAAAGAAATATTTATCCGATTTTTGTTACTGCTGTTCTGCCGGAACGGAGACCAGGCCGCAGATCAATCAGGATGCGGTAAGGCTGATGAAGCAGGAATATGGGATCGACATGGAGAGGGATCAGTATTCAAAACTGCTTCAGGATATACCGGAGGCGGACTTCTATGTGTCTATGGGATGCAATGTGGCATGTCCCAATATTCCCGGCAAGCATGTGGTTAACTGGGGATTGGAGGATCCGACGGGAAAGGATGATTCGGTTTTCCTGGATGTAATCCGCCGGATAGAGGAAAATGTACGGCATTTAAGAGAGTGGGAAGAGTAAAATAAGTTATTAAAAGAAGAGTTTAAAGATTTAAGAAAGAGCTTATTAGAATATTTAATACACTAAATTTTGTTGGAGAGGGGAGTACAGGAAAAGTATTGGACTGATTATATAACCAGTCCGGAAAATTGTTGACCCTCCTTTTTGGAAAAGAGAGCATTACAGAAATCTCCCCGTAATGCTCTCTTTTTCTGACTTTATCTCATCCGGAGTTCCCGATGCTACGATCCTGCCGCCGGCCTCTCCGCCGCCGGGGCCCATGTCAATCACATAGTCGGCGTTCCGGATCACATCCAGGTCGTGTTCGATCACGATCACTGTGGCGCCGTTATCGATCAGCGTCTGGAAGACGCCAATGAGAGTGCGGACGTCCAGCGGATGCAGACCGATGGTAGGCTCGTCAAAAACAAAGATGGAGTCAGACTGGGCCTTTCCCATTTCGCTGGCAAGCTTCAGACGCTGTGCTTCCCCTCCGGAGAGACTGGGTGTTTCTTCGCCGAGCGTGAGGTATCCCAGTCCCAGATCTTCCAGGACCTGCAGACGCTGACGCACAGTTTTTAAATTTCCGCAGGCTTTCAGCGCCGTGCTCACATCCATTTCCATCAGCTCCGGAAGAGACCAGGACGGAGCGCGTTTGTCTTTTTTGTTCGTGTATTTTATCTTTAAAGCATCTTTTGAATATCTGGATCCGCGGCAGTCCGGGCAGGTGATTTTCACATCGGGCAGGAACTGCACATCCAGGCTGATCACGCCGGTTCCGTCGCAGACCGGGCAGCGGAGCTTCCCTGTATTATAGGAGAAGTCGCCCGCCTTGAAGCCAAGTTCCTTTGCGTCGGAGGTCCTGGCAAAGGTCTTTCTCAGTTCGTAGTGGACATTGGCATAGGTGGCGACTGTGGAGCGAACATTGATGCCGATGGGAGTGGCGTCGATGAGCTTTACCTGCCGGATGCCTCCTGCATCCACGGAACGGACATGTCCCGGCAGTCTTTTTCCTTGGACGGACGCCTCCAGACCCGGGATGAGGCTCTCCAGGATCAGAGTGGTCTTGCCGGAGCCGGATACGCCGGTCACGACAGTCAGACGTCCTTTCGGGATATTCACCTCCAGCGGACGGACCGTATGGATGGGACCGGTGGAGAGATGAATCTTTCCGAGAGAAAACATGTCTTCCGGCGCGGTCTGCGCCCGTTCATGGACTCCGGCTGTGCCGGAGAGGAAAGGCCCGATCTTTGAGGAGGGATCCCCGGCGATATCGGAAACTGTACCCTGGGCGATCACACGTCCTCCGTCTGCGCCGGCTCCCGGTCCCATTTCTATGATCCAGTCCGATTCGGAGAGGATCTGAGTGTCGTGATCCACCAGGATCACGGAGTTTCCGTCTGCGATCAGGTCATGCATTACCCCGTTCAGCCCGATGATGTTGGACGGATGCAGTCCGATGGAGGGCTCGTCCAGGACATACAGGACTCCGGTGGTGCGGTTGCGGACAGCGCGGGCAAGCTGCATCCTCTGACGCTCTCCGGTAGACAGGGTGGAGGATGCACGGTCCAGAGTAAGGTAGCCGAGTCCCAGATCCAGGAGACGTTTTGCCACGGCCCGGAAGGATTCACAGATACTTTTCGCCATGGGGCGCATCTCTTCCGGGAGAGACGCGGGAACACCATCCACCCATTCGGTGAGATCCGACAGGGTCATCCTGCAGGCTTCGTCCAGAGAGATCCCCCGAAGTTTCGGTGCTCGTGCGGCTTCGGAAAGACGGGAACCGCCGCAGTCCGGACAGGCGTCCTCCTTCAGAAATTTTTCCACTCGTTTCATGCCCTTCTCATCCTTTACTTTGGAGAGCGCATTTTCTACGGTATGAACGGCGCTGTAATAGGTGAAATCAAGTTCACTTGCCTGGTTGGTTTTTTTGGAATAATAAAGAATATGCTTTTTCTCCGCCGGACCGTCGTAGACAATCTCTTTTTCCTTCGGGGTCAGATCACGGAAGGGAACGTCGGTGCGGACGCCCATTTCCCGGCACACATCTATCATAATCGACCACATCAGAGAATTCCAGGGAGCGACGGCGCCTTCCTCGATGGTGAGAGTATCGTCCGGCACGAGGGTGGAACGGTCCACTGTGCGGACAGTGCCTGTCCCGTCGCAGGTGCGGCAGGCGCCCTGGCTGTTGAAAGCCAGTTCCTCCGCGGACGGCGCATAGAAACGGGCTCCGCACTCCGGGCAGACCAACTCCTGTCCGGCAGCCACGGCGAGCGTGGGAGCAAGATAATGTCCATTGGGACATTTGTGGCTGGCGAGACGGGAATACATGAGCCGGAGGCTGTTGAGCAGTTCGGTACCGGTGCCGAAGGTGCTGCGGATGCCCGGAACACCCGGGCGCTGGTGGAGCGCAAGGGAGGCAGGCACATACAGTACCTCATCCACATCCGCCTTTGCCGCCTGGGTCATCCTTCTTCTGGTGTAGGTGGAGAGGGCGTCAAGATATCTGCGTGACCCTTCAGCGTAGAGCACGCCCAGGGAAAGGGAAGACTTGCCGGAGCCGGAGACGCCGGCAATGCCCACGATCTGCCCCAGGGGGATATCTACGTCTATATTTTTCAGATTATGGACCCGTGCGCCCCGGATCAGCATTTTATCGATTATATGCCGCTCTTTCATAATGCGATGGAACTGCTTCCGCCGGCGCATGTATAGTATGCTTTATCGTCTCCCGGCTTTACATAGATGCGGAGGTCCTTCGGATCCATTTCTTCTGCCTCGCATTTGTCCAGGACCAGCTGCCTGATCTCTGCGAAACTGTATTCGCGGTCTGCATACTGGAGATAAAAAGAAATCTCCGGCTGAGTCCTTTTTGCCCGTGCTGCGGGAGAGGCTGTTTTTGCTGTCTTCGTTGTCTTAGCAGACGTTGATGTTTTCGCCTTTTTTGCGGCTGCTGTAGCTGTTTTCGCTGTGGTTGTTTTTGTATCCATATTTGTTCTACCTTCATTTCCTGATTTTTACGGGCTGATATGCCCTCCCACATTATATAACGGGTACGGCGGGAAGTCAAAAACGAATCCGGTCGAAAAAGGAGATATGTTAAAAAATGTCCTTTTAAATATTTTCAGTTATATTATAATGGATGCAGAAAAAAGAAGCTGTTCTGAAGGCAGGAGGTTTTTATGTTTTTGACAGAAAGAAAACTTGACAAAAGAATGACTGAAATCAGGGAATACCGCTATAGAGAGACAACCGGGCTGGAGGAATTTCTGGCATGTGAAGATGAACAGGGTGTCGTTAATCCGGAAGTTCCGGCGGCATTTGAAGGGTGGGAAAAAATGCGCACCGGCGACAGATGGTGTGGACGGGACCTCTACCTGTGGCTTCACAGAGAGGTCACGATACCGGGAGCCTGGAAGGGAAGAAGGGCTGTGGGGGTGTTTGATTTCGGAAAAACAGGCGGGGGAAATAATTCCGGCTTTGAGGCCATGTGCTATATTAACGGAAAACCGTATCAGGGAGTAGACACAAACCATATGGAGGTGTTTTTCCCGGAAGAACTGTGCGGACAGACATTCCGGCTTACATTCCGTCTCTGGTCAGGGCTGGAAGGCGGTGGAGTGCCCAGGATCCAGGAACACAGGATCGGTCGTGCAGATCTGGCCTATCTGGACGAGAAGACGGATGATTTCTATTATCTCGGCACAATGGTGCTGGAGACGGTACAGTGCCTTGGAGACGCGGATCCGGTGAAATATGAGCTGAGAAATGCGCTGGATCAGGCCTGTCTTCTTATTGACTGGTCCTATCCGGGAAGTGAGGATTTTTATGAGTCTGTCCACCGTGCGGATGACCTGCTCAATGAGAAGATCGACGGCATGAAGAAGGACTCTCTGGTCAGAGTAAAGTGTGTGGGACATACCCATATCGATATGGCATGGCTGTGGAGACTGAAGCACACACATGAGAAGGCTTCCAGATCTTTTTCTACTGTTCTCAGAATGATGGAAATGTTCCCCGAGTTTATTTTTCTTCAGACGCAGCCTCAGCTGTATGCATATATCAGAGAAGATTTCCCAGAGATCTATGAAGAGATCAAAAAGAGGGTGAAAGAAGGCCGATGGGAAGTGGACGGAGGCATGTGGGTGGAGGCTGACTGTAATCTGACAAGCGGAGAATCCCTCACCCGCCAGATTCTGCTCGGCAGCAAATTCATCAGGGATGAGTTTGGCAAAGAGGTGGAATATCTCTGGCTTCCGGATGTGTTCGGCTATTCATGGGCGCTTCCCCAGATCCTGAAGAAGTCGGGAATCGATGTATTTATGACGACGAAGATCAGCTGGAATCAGTATAACCGGATGCCTCACGATACTTTTATGTGGAAAGGGATCGACGGCAGCGAGGTACTCACACATTTCATCACGACGCCGGAGCCCTGGAATGATCCGGGATCGTGGTTCTATACATATAATGGTCTTCTGACGCCGAAAACGGTGAAGGGGGTATGGGATGCATACAGTGACAAAGAGATGAATCAGGAGCTGCTGATCGCCTATGGATACGGAGACGGAGGGGGAGGAGTAAACCGGGATCTTCTGGAATGCAGACGCAGGATCGATAAGATACCGGGACTTCCCTGCCTTGAGACTTCTACGGCGGGCGCGTTCTTTCGGGATTTAAAGGAAACGGTTAAGAATACAGACCGGTATGTGCACACATGGGACGGGGAACTTTATCTTGAGTATCACAGGGGAACCTACACAAGCCAGGGGTACAATAAGCGGATGAACCGGAAGATGGAACTGCTCTACAGGACTGCGGAATGGATGACAGCCATGCGGGGAATACGCGCGGGAATTCCGGAGCTGGCGGAACAGGAGAGGCTTACGGAGGGATGGAAGCTGATCCTTACGAATCAGTTCCACGATATCATACCTGGTTCTTCGATCCACGAGGTTTACGAGGATTCCAGAAGGGACTATGCGAAGGCGGAAGAGATCGGAACGGAAGTGATCAGAGATTATCTCGACAGTGAGCTGAAAAAGGAACCGAAAACATGGACGCTTTACAATGCATCCGGCTGGAATATGGATGAGATCGCTGCGGTTCCCGAAACGGAAACGGGAGAATTTATGGACAGCGACGGCAATGTGCTCAGGACGCAGAGAGAAAAAGATGTTACGTATGTTCATGTAAAGGATGTTCCGGCCATGGGTTACCGCACGATCCGGTTCTGCCCGGATGGGAGGAAGATGGAGGAAGAGAGCAGATCAGCCGCCGTGTTCCGGGTGGAAGGAAACTGTATCGAAACCCCCTTTTACTCTGTTGAAATAAACGACAGGGGGCAGATGAAAACGCTTTATGATAAAGAAAACCAGAGAAATGTACTGGCTTCCGGAGAGCGTGGGAATGTGCTTCAGATGTTTGAGGATAAGCCGCTGGACTATGAGGCCTGGGACATCGATATTTACTATCAGGAAAAGATGCGTGAAGTTACAGATCTTAGAAAATATGAAATCAGGGAGTGCGGACCCTTAAGGCTGGTTATCGGGATGGAGTGGAAGTATATGAATACCACGATCTGGCAGGATATGATCCTGTACAGCACGGACCGGAGGATCGACTTCAGGACCAGGGTGGATTTCAGAGAGAGGCAGCAGCTCTTAAAGGTGGCATTTCCGGTGGATATCAGGACGACCTACGCGACATACGATATTCAGTATGGAAATGTCCGCAGACCGAATCACTGGAATACCAGCTGGGATCAGGCCAGATTTGAATCTGTAGGACACAGATTCGCGGACCTGTCGGAGAGAAATTATGGTGTAGCGCTTCTGAACGATTGTAAATATGGCTACGATGTGAAAGGAAATGTACTGAGGCTTTCGCTCCTCCGTTCGGGTAAACATCCGGATCATGTCCAGGATATCGGAGAACATTTCTTCACTTATTCACTGCTCCCGCATGCGGAGGATATTGTAGGAGGAAATGTAGTACGTTCCGCTTACGCCCTCAATAATCCGATGATTCTGGCAGCAGGGGCAGAAAAGGCGGCGGACGGTTCTTTCTTTACCGTGGACAACCCGCAGATCGAGATTGACGCTGTAAAGAAATCAGAAGACGGAAAATATCTTGTAATACGTTTCCATGACTTTGCAGGCTCGTCTCAGAAGGTGACAGTGAAGCCGGAGTTCAGATTCCGATCATGGGCAGAAGGGGATCTGAGAGAACGGAGACTCGGGGAAACGCAGAAGACGGGACCGGTTGCGGCAGAGCTTCATCCGTATGAGATCAAGACGATCCTGTTTGAAATCTGAGGACATGGGTTTTACAGAAGTTTTTTGTTCATCAGCCGCAGGATTTATGTTATGATGTGCAGCGGAAGACGGGTGAATGAAAAGATAAAATGAGGAACTTACAGAATGGGAGGAAAAATCATGTCAAATGCAGTCTTGACATTGAAAAAGGGAGCAGGGCGTACACTCAAACAGGGCGGTCCCTGGATTTATGACAATGAAGTGGAGAGCGTTATGGGAAGTTTCGAGGACGGAGATATTGTGCTTGTCCATGACTTTGACGGATATCCCCTGGGACGCGGGTTCATCAACCGGAATTCAAAGCTGATCGTGCGTATGATGACACGGGACCGGGACGCAGAGGTGGACGAGGCGTTTATCCGGATGAGGGTGAAGAACGCCTGGGAGTACAGAAAGAAGGTTATGGACGATATCTCCAGCTGCCGCGTGATCTTCGGGGAGGCGGATTTCCTGCCCGGGATTGTGGTGGACAAGTTTTCCGATGTGCTTGTGGTGGAATCCCTGGCTCTGGGGATCGACCGGTTTAAAGAGAAGATTGTCTGTATCTTAAAGGAGCTGATGGAGGCGGACGGCATTCATGTCCGCGGCGTCTATGAGCGGAGCGACGCAAAGGTCCGGGAACAGGAAGGGATGGAGCGTTATAAGGGATTCATCGGGGAACCTTTTGATACGAAGGTGGAGATCTTGGAAAACGGAGTCCGCTATTATGTGGATGTGAAAGACGGACAGAAGACCGGGTTCTTTCTGGACCAGAAGTACAACCGCCGGGCAGTGGCAAAGCTCTGCAAAGGTGCGAGGGTACTGGACTGTTTTACCCATACCGGATCCTTTGCACTCAATGCAGGCGTTGCAGGGGCGGAGCATGTGACCGGAGTGGACGCCTCCGAACTGGGGGTGGCGCAGGCGAGAGAGAATGCGGTGCTCAACGGCCTTCAGGAACGGGTGGAATTTATCTGTGAGGACGTGTTCGATCTTCTTCCGAGGCTGGAGAAGCAGGGGGAGAGGTACGATGTGGTGATCCTGGATCCTCCTGCGTTTACAAAGTCCAGAAGTTCTATAAAAAAGGCGGTCAGGGGATACCGGGAGATCAATCTCAGGGGAATGAAGCTGGTGAAGGACGGCGGATATCTGGCAACCTGCTCCTGCTCTCATTTCATGGATCCGGAGCTCTTTACAAAGACCATTGGCCAGGCGGCGCAGAATGTTCATAAGAGACTGCGCCAGGTGGAATTCCGGACACAGGCTCCGGATCACCCGATCCTGTGGGGAGCGGGGGATTCGTACTATCTGAAGTTTTATATTTTTCAGGTGGTGGATGAGAAATAAGGAAGATGCGGGCAGATGTCCGCGTGTACGGCGACAGAGTAAAAGGGAGACCAGAACGGTCTCTCTTTTTACGTGGGATTGGTAAAAAGGATTCTTTTAAAGAGCAGGGCACCTGTGATATAGTAATAAAGATGACCGGAAAAGTTTAATTTTTCCGGGTCTGTGAGGAAGAATAGAAAAGGAGAAGACAAAGTGGAAAAATCAAAAGTTTATTTTACAGACATGCGTGCGCTTCCGGGCACGAATCTTCCGGAAAAGCTGAAGAAACTGATCAGAAAGGCCGGGATAGGGGACATTGATTTTGAGAAGAAAATGACAGCGATTAAAATTCACTTCGGAGAGCCGGGGAATCTTTCTTTTCTCCGTCCAAACTATGCGAAGGCGGTCGCGGACGTGGTGAAAGAGCTGGGAGGACGTCCCTTCCTGACGGACTGCAACACACTGTATGTGGGCAGGCGCAAGGACGCACTGGAGCATTTAAGCGCCGCATATGAGAACGGGTTCAATCTGCTCTCCACCGGGTGCCATATCATCATTGGAGACGGCCTGAAGGGGACTGACGACGTCAGTGTCCCTGTGGAGGGAGGAACACTGGTGAAAGAGGCAAAGATCGGGCGTGCCATCATGGATGCGGATGTGTTTATCAGTCTCAGCCATTTTAAAGGTCACGAGATGGCAGGATTCGGAGGATGTATCAAGAACATCGGCATGGGCTGCGGAAGCCGCGCAGGCAAGATGGAACAGCATAACAGCGGAAAACCGACCGTGGATCAGTCGGTCTGTGTCGGATGCCGCGTCTGTTCGAAAAACTGTGCTCACGGAGCTATTTCTTTCCCGGAGAAGAAGGCCGTGATCGACCATGAAAAATGTGTGGGATGCGGAAGATGCCTCGGAGCATGCAATTTTGATGCGATCTACAATGAGAATTCTTCCGCGGTGCAGGATCTGAACATCAAGATGGCAGAGTATACCAAGGCTGTTGTATCCGGACGCCCGGCATTCCATATCAATCTGGTTATTGATGTGTCGCCTTACTGCGATTGCCATGCGGAAAACGATATGCCGATTCTGCCGGATGTGGGAATGTTTGCGAGCTTTGACCCGGTGGCCCTGGATCAGGCATGCGCGGACGCATGCAATGCGCAGCAGCCGATACGGGGGAGTCTTCTGGATGAACAGATTCATAAGGAAGATTTCTGCGACCACCATGATCATTTTGTGAATACGACTCCGGAGAGCGAGTGGAAAACCTGTCTTGAGCATGCAGAGAAGATCGGACTTGGAAGCCGGGAGTATGAGCTGATTAAAGTGAAATAAACAGACCGCCGTATGGAGCCCCCATACGGCGGTCTGTTTATTTTCCGAATATGGACACAACAAAAAATCCGTTTACAACTACGCGACCACGGCAGACGATCGGTTCATTAGAAAATGGACGATATAATCCATCCATTCAGCTGGCGTTTAAGATCGCCAGGTATTTTCACATGAGTATTGAAGATATCTTTATTTACGAGGAGGAACAGGAATGAAAAGGAAAACGGATATTTGGATTTTATGCATTGGACTTATACTGCTGGCGGCTGGATTATATCTTATCAGGATAGACAGCGATCCAGTAGGAATATTACGGGTACTGCCGTTTGTTTTTATCGGATTTGGATGTGGCCTGTTCGGACACGGGATGGGGAATATTGTCAGTCAGAGGGCGCTGAAAGAAACCTCTGATTTTGTTCGCTTATGCCTGTTTAAACTGAAATGATAAAAAATTAATGATAAACATTAAAGAACTGTTTGCATATGTCCCGGTGAGGGGATATGATTATATCAGATGAAGCTGATCCGGATTGAGTATCAGGACGTACAGGTGATCCTGAACAAATACACGTAAGATCGGCCGATGATGTGAGAAAGAGAGGGACATAGGATGGAGGATAAGATTTATACAACAAATGCAGAAATGAAACCGCAAAGATCTTTTTCCAGGGGATTCAGGGGTTTGTTAGGTCTGGGGATTTTTCTGACAGGTTTTGTGAGTATCTCAGCGGTCATGTTTGTCGGGTGGGGGATATCTGACCGGATATGGCAGGAGATTGGAGCGTGCCAGTTTGCCAGAATGCTGGTTTTGTATGGCTGTATTATGTGCTGTTTTGTGTTTCTGGTCAAAATAGAGATAAATAAAACGATTTTTTCCAGACTTCTGGTGCAGTGCATCCGGATCATAGGAGGTATCGTCACGGCGGCGTCCTTTGTACTTCCGCGTCTGTCCGGATATGAAGATTCAGGATTTACTATCATGAGTTACGGATCGTTTACTCTGATCGACGGGTGGATCCTTTTGATAGGGGTTCTCCTTCTCATATTTGCAGGGATCATTAAAGAGGGATTTTCCATGCAGAATGAACTGGATGAAGTGCTGTAGGTGAGAGTATGGCGATTATATTAAGATTAGATCGTGTTATGGCTGACCGGAAGATGTCCTTAAAGGAACTTTCGGAAAAGGTCGGGGTTTCAAATGTGAATTTGTCTAAGATCAAGACAGGAAAAATCAGCGCCATTCGGTTTTCGACGCTGGATGCGATCTGCAGAACGCTGGAATGCCAGCCGGGTGATATTCTGGAGTATTGGCCGGATGAGAAGAAAAGGGAGAAAAATCCGCCTGAAGAATAGGCGAAGAGCGAATGTACAATACTATAGAAGAAGCGGGAGGTCTGCTATGTGTACATGTATTGCTTATAAAAATAAAGATTTTTATTTCGGAAGAAATCTTGATCTTGACTGCTCTTTCGGGGAACAGGTAGTGGTCACTCCAAGAAATTTCTCTCTGGAATTCCGGAATACAGAATGGGAGAAGCGCCATTATGCCATGATCGGCATGGCTTCCGCGGACGACCGGTTTCCGCTGTACGCGGAAGCGGTCAATGAGAAGGGCCTGTGCATGGCAGGACTGAATTTCCCGGGAAATGCATATTATCAGAAGGCAGACGGGGCGGGCCTGGAACTTGCCTCGTTTGAAGTGATTCCCTGGCTCCTGGGGAAGTGTTCCTCTGTGTCGGAGGCGGCGGGATATCTTGAGGAGATGAGGATAGTCGATACGGCATTTGCACAGGAGATGCCTCCCGCGCCGCTGCACTGGATGCTGGCGGACCGGGAAAAGTGCCTGGTTCTTGAGGCGGTAAGAGAGGGGCTGAAAGTCTATGATAATCCGATTGGTGTTCTGACCAACAATCCGCCCTTTGATTATCACAGGATGAATCTGAACAATTATCTGGGATTAAGCGCCGGGAATCCGGAGAATCGTTTTTCGGACAGGCTGCAGTTGAAGACATACGCTCAGGGAATGGGCGGGATGGGGCTGCCGGGAGACGCGTCCTCCGCATCCCGTTTTATCCGCGCTGCGTTTCTGAAATGGAATTCAGTGGCGCCGGAAAAGGAAGAGGCGAATGTGTCCCAGTTTTTCCACATCCTGGACAGTGTGGCGATGGTCCGGGGAGCGGTGGTCACAGAAGCCGGGACTTATGATATTACCACGTATTCCTGCTGCGTGAATGCGGAAACCGGGGCGTATTATTACAAAACCTATGATGACAGCCGGGTCCGCCGGGTGGATCTTTTCCAGACGGACCCGGAAGATTCAGATCTGTATTTTTTCCATGGACAGCCATTTGATCAGTTCCATAACCATTGGCCATTACCTCCGGTAAGATAATCTGGCAGAAAATCTTTGCGCGCAATGATATTGAAAAGAAAAAGATTGACATTTCTGATTTCCAGTGGTAAAGTGTTATCAAACTGATGAGGAAGAGCAAGTAA
This sequence comes from uncultured Lachnospiraceae bacterium, assembly GCA_930972465.1. Lineage (GTDB taxonomy): Bacteria > Bacillota > Clostridia > Lachnospirales > Lachnospiraceae > Mediterraneibacter > Mediterraneibacter stercoravium. Next base: position 51,950 of record CAKNHF010000015.1, on the reverse strand, counting down.
CTTCAGCAGATGCATCACAGAGATTACAGGCGAATTGTAACGAACAGAGAGCTGCGGGCGGTGGGAGCGCGGTATGACGGAACTGAGGTGAATGGGCTTCTGAGGGCGAGTTGAAAGATTGAGTAGGCGAGCCGGAGATTTAAACTCCGTTATCAAAGAAAGCATATGATTGTATGCATGAGAGGATGCGGATAGACCGCGTCAAGCCGGGTGGCACCGCAGGAGTTTTTATTGGATGAACGCTCTTGTCCCTGCAATGTTTTTGTGAGGGACAAGGGCTTTTTTGTTGTCTGTAGAATACGGTCCGGGTCCCGTATGATGGAAAGGAGATACAGATATGAAACTTGAGAACTATGAAGTACATCTTCCGAATTATTCCATCGGCGATAAGATCTACGACAAGATCGGGCCGGTGTGCGAATCCTATGGAAAGAAAGTCCTTGTGATCGGCGGGAGGAAAGCTCTGGCAGCCGCTTATGACAAGATTGAATCTTATGTAAAGCAGACCAGCCTTGAGATCATCGGAAAAGAGATCTACGGGGAAAACTGCACTTACGCGACGGTGGAAAAACTGCGTCAGATGCCTCTTTACCAGGAGGCGGACATGGTTTTCGGCGTAGGAGGCGGCAAGGCTCTGGATACGGTGAAGTGTCTGTGTATTACCGATGACAAGCCGGTCTTTGCATTCCCGACCATCGCGTCCAACTGTTCTGCATGTACTTCGGTCTCCATCATGTACAACGATGACGGAACCTTCCTGAAACCGCATTTCTTTGTGCGGCCGGTGATGCACTCTTTCATTGATACGGAGATCATCGCCAAGGCTCCCAGCCAGTATATGTGGGCCGGAATCGGTGATACCTATGCGAAATTTTATGAGGCCACTATCTCGTCGAGAGATGAGAGACTGGAGCATTTCACGGCTTTGGGTGTTGCGGTCAGCCGGATGTGCTGTGATCCGCTGATCGAGTACGGCCCGAAAGCGCTGGAGGACCACAAAAAGGGACTCTGTACTTATGACGTGGAACAGGTCGTTCTGGCGATCGTTGTGACGACGGGCATTGCCTCCATTTTCCTGACAAAGGATTATACCCCTGATTACAACAGCGGTCTGGCTCACGCTGTTTTCTACGCAATGACCTCCTATCCGGTGATCGAGGAGAGACATCTTCACGGAGAAGTAGTGGGCTTCGGGATCCTGCTGGCTCTTCTGGTGGATGGGCAGTATGATGAGTTTGAAAAGATATATCACCTGAACAAGGCAGTAGACCTTCCGGTATCTCTGGAGCAGATCGAGATCACGGAGGAACAGTGGGAAGAGTGTATGGAGCGCATCCCGGATATGTCAGATGTGGCTCATTATCCTTATAAAGTGACGAGAGAAATGCTGGAAGAGGCAATGAACAGACTGAAAGAAAGAGTGGGAAGAGACAATGAAGAATAATAAAGGAGCAGGAAAGACAGGAGCGATCATACTTGGAGTATCCTTTGTATGGTTTACGACCCATTTCGGAGGCGGATTCGCCTCCGGGGCGCAGATCTACAGTTATTTTGTGAGATACGGGGCATGGTGCCTTCTTATGCCGGTCCTGGCGATGCTCTACAACACTGTATTTTTTGCGTACAGTCTGCGGTTTGCAAGAAAGCATGAGGTATATGATTACCGTTCCTATAATAATGCGTTCTATGGAAAATTTGCTCCGATTTTCTCCAACCTGTTCGAGGTGCTGTATATCTGCGTGATGTGCGTGGCGCCGGCAGTGGCGTTTGCCACAGGGGGAGCGACCCTGAGTGAGCTGACAGGCCTGCCGTACCTGTTTTGTACGTTCCTGATCGGTGTGTTCATCTTTATCGTGGCGATTTTCGGCACTGATCTGGTTCGTCGGGTTGCGTCAGTGCTGTCCGTCTGCATTATTGCAGGACTGCTGATTGTGTATATCCCGAATATTATTTCCGGATTTTCCGGGATCCGGGATGCCGTGTCCAGCATGACTGCAGCGGAGCTTCCGCTGGGAGACGCCCTGTACTCCGCATTCCTGTACGGAACGTTCCAGCTCTCCAACATTGCAGTGTTCGTACAGCATGCAAAATCGTTTGAGAGGCCGAAGGATGCGGTGAAGAGCATGGGAGTGGGATTCGTGGTCAACTCGCTGATGATGCTTATGGTGGTCCTGGGGCTGATGACAGTCTATACGGATCCGGGCGCGGCGGATCAGAGTGTGCCGACTTTGTTTATGGTACAGAACGGGGTAGGAGCTTCCTTCATGACTCCGCTGATTTCTATTCTGATCATCCTGGGCGCGGTTTCAACCGCAGTTAACATGGTGGCTGCAATGGTGAAGCGTGTCTGCGGCGAGCCGGGGACAGATGAGAAAGAAAAGAATGAAGATAAGAAAAGATTTAATGTCTCAAGAAAGGAAATTATTGCGGCAATTGTGTGCTGCATTGTTGATTTCGGCATCGCTCAGTTCGGCCTGCTGACGTTGATTCAGAAGGCCTACAGCGCCATCGCATACCTGGCGATTCCGGTGATACTGATTCCGTATATTGTACATATGATCGTCACAAGATTTGACACGAAAACGACAGAATATTAAACATTCTACTGGCAGTGCTGCACAAAATTCAGAAACGAATTTTGTGCAGTTTTCTTTTTGAGATCCCGTTGACGAATTGAATGGAAGACGTTAAAGTAAAGAACACAGAAGATGGTACTGTAAATCAGGAAACCGTTTTTTCAATGGAATTTCGTATTCCATGATCTGCATATCTGGATATATCAGAGAGATATGCTTCTTTTAATCTGTATCTCGAATCTGTCCCGTTTCGGGAAAGCTTCCGGATTGACACATTTAAAATGAAAATATTATATGACCGGGCGTTGTCTTCTGTGGATTATCACGGATCGGTTTCCGTCTGCAGATGCCCGGCGGGAAAGGGCGATGCTATGGAAAATGAATTAGGCTACAGGGAGTTCTGTTCTCAGTTTGACGCGTTCTTCCGCAGGAATGAGAAGCGTTTCGGCGAAGGAAACGGAAAAGTGCGGTATCATTTTTATCCGAAAGGCTTTACTGCCATACAGGAGAAAGATGTAAGTTTTATCCGTGATACGAATGTCCGGTACTACCAGACGGAATCGGACAGACTTCAGGGAGATTTCGCGGTTCTGGAAAGAGAAGGTCAGGGGCAGATGCGGACATACTGCCGTTTTTCTGCGGAAAAAATGTACGAGGACTACAGAAGGTCAGGATGGGAACCGGTTAAGAAAGCGGTGTATGAGAATCTGAATTACTGCTGTTCGGAAGAAATCGGTATACTTGATCATCTGAGGGATTATGAATACGTGAAGAACAGACTGATTATCCGTCCGCTGTTTTTCGATAATATAGCCAGGGAAGAGGGACGGTATGTGTACAGAAAATTTGAAGATATTGCTCTTGTGCTCTGCATACTGCTCCGGGACGACTCTGAGGGGATCGACAGTGTAAAAGTTCCGGGAGATGCGTTTGAAAGCTGGCGCAGGCCATTCGATACAGTGATGGATACCGCTCTGCTCAATACATGCAGCAGAGCTCTGCCGCGTATGTACATTTCTCCCCTGGAATATGTCAGCCGCTCATGCTCATATGAGAAAGGAGCGTTTATGGCACTGGGCAGCCCTGTTACAGGGCTCGGGAGACTTGATATACCGGCAGTGACCACGACAAGGAGGGTAAACGGAGCGGTCGCCATGTTCTATCCGGGAGTGAGAGAAAGGATCGCAGAACTTTACGGAGACAGTTATTACGTGGTATTTACCAGTATTCATGAGGCCAGACTCCACTGCCGGGGCTCTGTTTCGCCGAGAATGATACTGAAAAGCCTGAAGAAGATAAACAGAACATTTCCGGGAGATGAGATGCTTTCTGAAAGAGTGTATTATTATGACAGGGAGAAAGAGGTGTTTGAGGCGTTAATGCTGTAAATAATAAATGCTGTAGTGCGATAAATTGTTTTACATAATCGTGTTTTTGGTATATACTGGACAGGCAGCAGCTTTCATTTGAAGACAGAAAGTGGAAAGAAGAAAAACAAATGCTGCTGACCATTGAAAGAAATGAGAGGATAATATATGGCAATTTTTCATGCTGTCTACAACATACTTTGGGGGGATATTATTAATATTCCGCTGCCGGGCGGAAGCATACTGGGACTTTCTCTTCTGGTGCTGATTCTGGTGCCGGCGGGAATTTATTTTACAATAAGAACAAGATTTCTGCCATTCCGGCTGTTCCCGGAGATGATCAGGGTGACACTTGAGAATAATAAAAAAACCGAAAGGGAGGGCATCTCCGGTGTGCAGGCTCTGATCGTTTCCACGGCCTGCCGTGTGGGAATGGGAAATCTGGTCGGAGTGGTTGCGGCCATATCCGCCGGCGGCGCAGGCGCGGTCTTCTGGATGTGGGTAATCGCACTGGTCGGCTCCTCCACCGCGTTTGTCGAGGCGACTCTGGCGCAGATATATAAGGAGAAGGATCCGCTGTACGGGGGATATCGCGGAGGGCCGGCATATTATATCCATCACCTTTTTATTCGGAAAAACAGTATGAGGAAACACTCGGTGGTGGCGGTGCTTTTCGCTTTATCCGGGCTGATCTGCTGGTGCGGTATCAGTCAGGTGATCGGCAATTCGATTTCCGCATCTTTTGAAAATGCATTTCATGTACCGCCCATCTATTCAACAGCGGTGCTGGTTATTATTGCGGCGGTCATTGTTCTGAGAAAGAACGCAACGGTGAAAGTGCTGGATGTCATGGTGCCTGTCATGGCGGCATGCTACTTTTTTATAACGATTTTCATTATTGTAAAAAATGCGGGACAGGTGCCTGCGGTTTTTGAGAGAATCTTTGCGGAAGCTTTCGGCTTCCGTCAGGTAGTGGGCGGCGGTATTGGAGCTGTGATTATGAACGGTGCGAAGAGAGGCCTTTTCTCCAACGAGGCCGGTTCCGGTTCCGCGCCCTGCGCGGCAGCGGCGGCGGATATCAGCCATCCGGCGAAGGAAGGGCTGCTGCAGGCACTCGGCGTATTCATCGATACTCTGGTGATCTGCAGCTGTTCTGCCATGATCATGCTTCTTACACCGGAGAAGATGACACATGGACTGGAGGGGATGGATCTTCTGCAGACCGCCATGCAGTACCATCTGGGTGAATTCGGTGTGATTTTTATCGCCGTTATTCTGTGGCTGTTCAGCTTTTCGACATTCCTCGGAATTCTGTTCTATGCAAGACCAAACGTGGCATACCTTTTCGGAGATAACTGGCTGTCACAGACACTGTATAAGATCCTCGCTCTTGTCATGCTTTTTGTAGGCGGGCTTGCGGCCTATCAGTTTGTCTGGGATCTGGGAGATCTGGGCGTGGGACTGATGACGGTATTCAATATGATCGCACTGATTCCGCTGGCTCCCAAAGCGCTGTCTGCCCTGAGAGATTATGAGAAGAATGAGATGAAGAAACGGTAGTGGGTGATTCTACTGCCGTTTTCTGTATTCTTTCGGCGTACATCCGTAGCACTCCCCGAACAGTTTTGAGAAATAACTCAGATGACTGAAGCCGCAAGATGTTGCCGTCTCAGTTACACTGAGTGAAGTCTCTGAAAGGAGTCTCCGGCTGACTTCCAGGCGGTAGCTGTTCAGGAAATCCACCGGTGACTGATGAAGATATTTCTGAAAGATCCGGCAGCATTTGCTTCGGCTGACGTGTCCTGCAGCTGCTATCTCATCCAGAGTGATTCTTCCTGAATAGTTCTGATAGAGAAAGGAGACCATGGCGCGCTGAGCAGCGCTGTCAGGATCCGGCCGGGAGATACCGTAACCGGTATCCGGATCAGGGACGAGGAGTCCAAGTGAGATTAACCGTCCCAGCAGGATGTGCATGAGTCCGACAATCTCCAGTTCGTAGCCGGGCTGTCCGCCATTTCTGAGCGCTGCAGCTTTCTCAAGCAGTCGGCTGATGTCGGAGGAAACGTCTTGTGTGTCCATGCCCGGATATTGTGCCCCGTGTGGAAAATAGAGAAATCCGGTTCCGTCACTTTCTGTGAAAGGCCGGATATATCTCTCGTACAGCGTGATGTTCCCGGAGAAAAACAGAGGATGGACCAGGATACACAGAAAGAGACATTCTTTCTGTCCGCGGGAGTATCCATAGTGCAGCTGGCGGGAATTGACGATCAGGCAGTCACCTTCTTTCAGCAGGATGGTCTGACTGTTTACACGGTAGTACATCTCGCCTTTCCTGATCCGGATGAATTCCAGATCATCATGCCAGTGGCAGATGGCGCGCATTCCGGGATATTCAGAAAGTACATCGGATTTTACATACAGAGGGATCCCGGCAGTATCATAATGTACGATTTCGGAAGCGTCCTTCATAAGATCATGTTTTGTTTTAGCCATAGTTCTGACCCGGACAGCGTCAGGGCTGTCTTCCTTTCTGGTCTCCTGGTGAGTCCATTATCAGTTTCCGAACGGCGGATACGGAAACAGCTTCTATGCTGAATGATACGATTTTTATATAATTCGGATATAATTGTGATAGAAACCTCTTATTTGAAATACTATCATGTCAATATGCGGCTGGCAAGAGAATTCCGCTGAAAGAAAGCCGGGAAAGGTGTGAACAGCCGAGAATACAGAGCCATAACAGGTGAAAATATTGAAAATGCAGGTAACGGAGGAAGAGTGAAATGGACAATATTGAGAGAAGAGACCGGGAGATGGCGTATATTTCCGATGACGCCGTGATGGAAGAACAGAAGGTCTGCCGCAGGATTCTGCAGCGTCTGAATACCGTGGACCGGTCTGATTTTGACGCGATTGGAAAGATTGTGGAGGAGCTGCTGGGAAAATCGGAAGGCGCGTTTATCAACCCGCCGTTCTACTGTGACTACGGTTCGCACATTGAGGTCGGAAAGAATTTTTTTGCGAATTATAACTGCACGATTATCGATGTGGCGAAAGTGAAGATAGGAGACAACTGTCAGATGGCGCCCAATGTTGCGATCTATACGGCGGGACATCCCCTTCACCCGGTGGCGAGAAATTCCATGTACGAGTACGGCATCAGCGTCACGATCGGAGATAATGTGTGGATCGGCGGAAACACAGTGATCATGCCCAGGGTGCACATCGGGAGCAATACTGTAATCGGCGCGGGAAGTGTGGTGACAAAGGACATTCCGGACTGGTCGGTAGCGGTCGGCAATCCGTGCAGGGTCATCAAGAAAATCACGGAAGAGGACAAGAAGTATTATTATAAAGACAGAGAGTTCGACAGCGAGGCATGGGAAGTGATCTCAAAGCTGTAGGAGCCGTAAGACGGCAGGCGTCCCGTATTCCGGGGCTCCTGCCGTCTGCACGGGTGGAGGATCGCAAGCGGATCTGCACAGAGAAGAACCGGCTCCAAAAATATGTTTTACCTTGCCGGCCGACGTATGCTATAATCTTACTTGTTGAAAATCAAAGACTATTTACAGACAGCAGGGTGATAAGAATATGAGCATCAGGAATATTTTATTTGATCTGGACGGGACACTGCTTCCCATGATTCAGGATGAATTTGTGAAATTTTATATGCCGCTTCTTGCTAAATCCTATATTGCGGCGGGAATCCGGGTAGAGCCGAAATCGTTCATCACAGCGGTGTGGACGGGATATGAGGCAATGGTGAAAAATGACGGGAGCAGGACGAACCGGGAGGCTTTCTGGAGTTTTATGGAAGATGTTCTTCCGACCACGACCGAACAGTCTGAGGCGCTGGCAGTGAAATTCTATGACACCGACTTCAATCAGGCGATACAGGTGACGCACCCTTCGCCTCTGGCTGACGCGGTCGTTAAGGAGGCAAAGAGGAAGGGGATGGGCACATTTCTCGCGACGAATCCGGTGTTTCCGCGCTGCGCGACCATGAACCGGATACGGTGGGCTGGACTTGACGCAGATGATTTCGGGCTGATTACAACGTATGAAGACTATTCTTTCTGTAAACCGAACATCGAGTATTTCAGGACGGTCCTCGACGAGCTGTCCCTGGATCCGGCGGAATGTCTGATGGTAGGGAATGATGTGGAAGAAGATCTGGTTATCCGCGGCCTTGGGGTAAAGACATATCTGGTGACGGACACCATGGAGAACAGGAAGAATCTTCCGATTGCCACAGACTATATGGGAAGCCTGGGTGAACTTCTGGATTTTGTCCGGGAGATTCCGGAAGAATAGGAGGAGCGGAGTGAGACTGTATGGAAATTCGTGTATTGAAATATTTTCTGGCCGTGGCCAGGGAGGAAAATATATCAAGAGCGGCGGAAGTGCTCCATATAACCCAGCCTACGCTGAGCCGCCAGATCGCACAGCTCGAAGAAGAGCTTGGGACACAGCTGTTTGTGAGAGGAAAGCATCTTATGCTCACGGATGCCGGGATTATGCTCCGGCACCGGGCGGAAGAAGTGACGGAGCTGGTCGACAGGATAGAGGCGGAATTTTCAGAGCCGGAAGATGTGGGAGGGAAGATATCTGTCGGTGAAGGAGCGATCCGGTCCTCGGAGATTCTCATGAAGGCAATGGTGCAATTCCGTGAGAAGTATCCTAAGGTTCAGTATGAGATTTATTCTAATACATCGGATTTTATCAAAGAGCGTCTGGATAAAGGTCTGTGTGACTTCGGGCTGCTGCTGGAGCCGATCGATATCGAGAAGTATGATTTTATCCGCATTCCGGTAAAAGAACGCTGGGGCCTGTTCATGGAAAAGAATCATCCTCTGGCGGAAAAGGAAGTGATCGAGAGGGAGGATATAAAGCAGGTCCCCCTTATCACGGCGAGCCGGCTCTCTATGCAGAAAGAGATTGCCAACTGGCTGGGCGAAGATACAGAACAGATGAATATTTTTGCGACATGCAATATCATTACCAATGCGCAGATTATGGTGAATCCCGGAAAAATCTGTTTTATGACGGTGGAGGGAGCCATGGACAGCTTTCAGAGAGAGAATCTTGTATTCCGTCCGCTTTCTCCCGCACTTGAACTGTCCTCCGTGCTTGTGTGGAAGAAATTTCAGCCTTTTTCCAGGGCGGCAGGCCGTTTTCTGGAAGAATTCAAAAATATGCTCGAAGAGTATAAGGGCGCATAAAAGATAAGCATTGGACAGGAGAAGAATGAAAAATTAGAATGAAAGTACAGCGGGGAAGCATTTGTTTCTCTGCCTGTACTTCTTTTTTTGACTGTCGGCGGAAGAAGAGGATACAGGGACACAGAACTGATTGGCCGAGGGAGGGAAAGAAACATGACGATTCGGGAAATTGAAGAAAGATTCTGCATTCCGGCTGAGAAGCTGAAGCGATACGAATCCGAAGGACTGATTATCGGAAAAGAGCTGGAGGACGGTACAAAAGATTACAATGAGGATCAAGTCAGAGATCTGGGCGCGGTCTGCATTTTTACAGAGGCCGGCTTCACATGCGGGGAGATCCGGCAGTATTTTGCTCTCGGCGGGACGAAAGAAGGGGCTGCGGGGCAGGTGAGATTACTCAGAAAGAAGCGGGGGGAGCTTCTGGAAAAGATCCACTGTGAACAGAAACTTCTTGATAAGATAGACTATATCATCCGGGAGAAGAGGAAAGGTGATTTTTGACATGTCTGTCTCTCTTTGCTAAAATACCTGTGGATGGCACAGCCATATCTGCATCAGGCAGTTCTGTACGATCTTCAGGGGCTGCCTGTTTTATAACAGGAGGAGAGAATATGAAAAAGATCATATCACTTATTACGGCGCTTATGCTTTCAGCAGCGCTTCTTGCGGGATGCGGAAGCTCGGATGGCGGAAGCGCGGATCAGAATGAAACACAGGAGAACAGCGGAGCTCAGGCTCAGGCGGAACCGGCAGATGTGAATGTGATGGCACTGAAAGGTCCCACAGCCATGGGAATGGTAAAACTTATGGACGACGCAGACTCGGGAAATGTGGATACGGAGAATTACAGTTTTGAAATTGCAGCTTCCGCGGATGAAGTAACGCCGAAGCTGATTCAGGGAGATGCAGATATCGCCGCGGTTCCTGCAAATCTGGCGTCTGTGCTGTACAATAAGACAGAGGGACAGATTCAGGTAATGGCGGTGAATACCCTGGGAGTGCTCTATATTGTGGAAAACGGGGATTCTGTTCAGTCTGTGACCGATCTTGCGGGCAGGACGATCTATGCAAGCGGAAAAGGATCCACACCGGAATATGCGCTTAATTTTATACTGGAAAAGAACGGACTTACACCGGGAACAGACGTTACGATTGAGTGGAAGAGCGAGCACTCGGAATGTGTCAGCGCGATTGCCCAGGATCCGGAAGGGATCGCAATGCTGCCTCAGCCCTTTGTAACCACCGCTCAGACGAAGAATCCGGATCTCAGAGTTGCCCTTGATCTGACAGAAGAATGGGACAAGGTGATGGAAAATGAAGAGACGAAGAGCAGTCTTCTGACAGGCGTGGTCGTTGTGAGAAAAGAATTCGCTGAGGAGAATCCTGAGGCAGTAGAGGACTTTCTGGACCGGTATGCGGATTCGGTGGATTATGTCAACAACAATGTGGAAGATGCAGCAAAACTGGTAGGAAACTATGATATCGTTACTGAGGATGTGGCAGTAAAGGCGATACCGGAGTGCAATATTGTATGCATCACAGGAGAGGACATGAAGGAACAGCTTTCCGGCTATCTTGCGGTCCTTAAGGACGCAAATCCGGAATCAATAGGAGGAGAACTGCCGGGTGATGACTTCTACTATATCCAGTAACAGAAAAAAATCAAAAATAAAGCTCTGGGCTGCCGCGGTCTGGCTGATCGTCTGGCAGGTCGTGAGCATGCGGATCGGACAGGAGATACTGCTGGTATCTCCTGTTGCTGTAATAAGGAGACTTTTGGAGCTGGTGCAGACCGCAGTTTTCTGGCAGTCACTTGCCTGTTCTTTTCTGCGGATTCTGGCAGGATTCCTGCTGGGGATGATCAGCGGCGTTCTGCTGGCCGCGGCCGCGGCTGTATTCCTTCGGATCGACGAGCTCCTGGAGCCCTTTGTGCAGACGGTCAAGTCGATTCCGGTGGCGTCTTTTATCATTCTTGTGCTGATCTGGGTTTCACCGGAGAATCTGTCAGTGATCATCTCGCTGCTGATGGTTTTCCCGGTGATCTATACGAATGTGAGAGACGGGATCCGCAGCATGGACCGGAAGCTGACGGAGATGGCGGAGCTGTTTGCCATCCCGATTTCTTACCGGATCCGGTATATTTATGCTTCGCAGATACTGCCGTTCTTCCGGGCAGGATGCACCCTGGCTCTCGGACTGTGCTGGAAATCAGGCATAGCCGCGGAGGTGATCGGCCTTCCGGAGAACACCATCGGAGAGAATCTGTATAATGCCAAGATTTATCTGAATACGCCGGATCTGTTCGCGTGGACGCTGGTGATCGTTGTGATCAGTGTCCTGTTTGAACGGTTCTTCCTATGGCTGATCGATCTGGGAGTAAAACGGGTGGAAAGGATGGGGTGAGATGGAGATAAGAATCAGCGGACTGCAGAAATCGTACGGGGATCATAAAGTGCTGGATAATTTCAGTGCAGTCCTTCCAGTGGGAAAAACTGCCTGTATTATGGGACCGTCCGGCTGTGGAAAGACGACGCTTCTGAGAATTCTTATGGGACTGGAAAAGGCGGACGGAGGCAGAGTGGAGGGAATACCGGATAAAAAGAGCGCCGTGTTCCAGGAAGACAGGCTCTGCGATAATCTGAGCGCAAAGACAAATATACGCCTTGTGTGTCCGAAGCGCAGCGTGGATGAGATAGAGGAAGGCCTGAGAACACTTGGGCTGTATGAATGTATGGATCAGCCTGTGAGGGAATACTCCGGGGGAATGCGCCGGAGGGCGGCAGTGCTGAGGGCGCTCTGCGCAGATGGGGATATCCTGTTCCTGGATGAACCGCTCAAGGGACTGGACGATGAGATGAAGGAGATCACAGCCGGATATATCAGGATCAGGGCGGAGGGAAAGACCGTGGTCTGTGTGACACATGACAGAGAAGATATCGATCTGCTCGGAGCAGACCAGGTGATACAGATGAACTATAGAAAATAAGCATATGGAGCTATAAATGACAGGTATTTGTGATTCCGGCTCAGAGATGATAAAGTAAAATCTGAAATAGAAGAGGATGGAGAACAGAGAATGGAAGAGAAGGAACAGGGAATTGCCGGACTGATCGGCAATGATACGGAAATGTTACGCAGAGAAAAGCTGTCTGTGGTGTGGCGGCTCAGTGTCCCTGCGATTCTTGCGCAGATCTCATCTATCATAATGCAGTATATTGATGCGGCAATGGTGGGCGGACTGGGTGCTCTGGCTTCGGCATCGATCGGCGTTGTCTCGACAAGCACCTGGCTTTTAAGCGGTCTGTGCAGCGCGATGTCCGTTGGATTTTCCGTGCAGACTGCACATCAGATCGGTGCGGGAGATGAAAAGAGGGCAAGAAAAGTTGTAAAGAATGGTCTGTGTGCCGCGGCACTCTTTTCCCTGATTCTGATGGCCGCCGGAATTGCGGTGAGCAGACATCTGCCGGTCTGGCTGGGAGCAGAAACAGCGATCCGGAAGGACGCCTCAGACTACTTTTTTATTTATGCCTGTTCGCTTCCGGCCGTGCAGCTCAGCAGCCTGGCGGGCTCAATGCTCCAGTGCAGCGGAGATATGAAAACGCCGGGACTGCTGAATGCCTGCATGTGCGGGGAAGATGTGATTTTTAACATGATTTTCATCAGCAGGTACGGAGTGGCCGGAGCCGCTATCGGAACCGCACTTGCGCAGGCACTGACCGCGGTTCTGATGCTGTGGAGACTGTGCGTCTGTTCACCGGCACTGAAAATGCGGCGAGGAGAGTCCTGGAGGCCGGAGAAAGAGATCTTCGTGCGCGCTGTGAAGATCGGTCTGCCCATGAGTTTTGAACACATTGCGCTCTGCGGCGCCCAGATCGCGTCAACAAAGATCATTGCGCCGCTGGGATCCGTGGCGATTGCAGCCAACTCTTTTGCGGTTACCGCGGAGAGTCTCTGCTATATGCCCGGATACGGGATCGGAACGGCTGCCACCACGCTGGTAGGACAGAGCATGGGGGCGGGAAAGAAAAAGCTGGCGAAGAATTTCGCTGACCTCTCTGTGCTTCTGGGCTGCCTTGTCATGACAGCATGCGGGATCGTGATGTATTTTCTGTGCCCTGCGGTGTTTGCCATGCTGACCCCGGATCTTCAGGTGCGGGAGCTGGGAGTCCGTGTGCTCCGCATCGAGCTGTTCGCGGAACCGTTTTACGCAGCGTCCATTGTGTCATCGGGGGCGCTCAGAGGAGCAGGAGATTCTCTGATTCCGAGCATACTGAATCTGATCAGCATGTGGGGCGTCAGGCTGACGATATCCGTGGCACTGGTGGGCAGGATCGGTCTTCCGGGAGCATGGATCGCCATGGCGGTAGAACTGTGTGTGCGGGGGATCCTTCTGTTTGTGCGTCTTCAGAGAGGAAAATGGTTAGGAGGAAAATAGAATGGAGTACAGAAAACTGCCAAAGGGCGGAGAACAGATCAGTATACTGGGGCTTGGAAACAGTTCCATGGGCGCTTCCGGCGAGAAGGAAGTTGAGGCTGCGGCTGCCCTGGCGGTGGAGAACGGAATCAACTATTTTGATATGGCGGCGGCAGATTCCGTGCCTTTCGCACCCTTTGGAAGAGCCGTGGAAGGCTGCAGGGATAAGGTATACTTTCAGGTACATTTCGGGGCGGAGTACAGGACGGGAACCTATGGATGGACGCTGAATCCGGAGAAGATCAAAAGATCTGTGGACTGGCAGCTCAAGATGCTGAAGACGGGTTACATTGATTTCGGCTTTATCCACTGTATTGATGAAGCGGCAGATCTTGACAAAGTGATTTCGGGCGGAACGCTGGATTATATGAAAGGTCTGAAAGCGGACGGGGTGATCCGGCATATCGGTCTTTCTTCCCACACGCCTGAGATCGTAGAAAAAGTGCTTGATATGGGACTGATCGATATGCTCATGTTCAGCATTAACCCGGCCTATGACTACCGCCACGGGGAGTATGCCATCGGAAGCGTGGACGAGCGGACCGCTCTTTACCGCAGATGTGAGGCGGAGGGCGTGGGAATCTCTGTCATGAAGGCGTTCGGCGGAGGTCAGCTGTTAAATGAGAAGACCTCGCCGTTTCAGAGGGCACTGACGGAATATCAGTGTATTCAGTACGCCCTGGACAAGCCGGGAGTGGTGACTGTGCTTCCGGGTATTCGGGGCAGAGAGGATTTAAAGCGTATTCTGGGATTCCTTGAGGCATCTCCGGAGGAAAAGGATTATTCTGTCATAGGAACTTTTGCACCTCAGGATGCAGAGGGAATCTGCGTCTACTGCAATCACTGCCAGCCATGTCCGGCCGGACTGGATGTGGGACTGATCAATAAGTACTATGACCTGGTGCAGGCCGGTGATGTTCTGGCGAAGGACCATTATATGAACCTGGAGAAGACTGCGAAGGACTGCATCGGCTGCGGGCACTGTGATTCAAGATGTCCCTTCCATGTGGAGCAGGTGAAGCGGATGGAAGAGATCCGGGAATATTTCGGAAAGTGATATGGCGAATTGTTCGGCAAAGAATACAAGGAAATCTCTAGGCAAATTTTTTTTGACATGATATCATAATGGTTAGGGAAAACAAGGCATCAGAGGGTATGGCAGGAGTGAAATTATGAGAATCATGGAGGGAAAAATTTTGAGGTACGCAGACGCTAATGTAATCAAGATCAAACACGCGGTTTTAGAAGAAGTGGCGCGGCTGGCTTTTGAGGGAGAGCTGGAAGAGCGCAAGGACGAGATTCCGATGAAACTGATCCCGGGACCGACTGCGCAGTTCCGCTGCTGTATTTACAAGGAAAGAGAGATTATCAGACAGCGTGTCCGTCTGGCAGAGGGAAAGGCTCCGGGGCTGAAGGATGACGGAAATGTGATTCAGGTTATCAGCTCAGCATGTGAAGACTGTCCGATTTCCAGCTATACGGTTACAGAGAACTGTCAGAACTGTATTGGAAAGGCCTGTATCAATGCATGTAAGTTCGGGGCTATCGAGGCAGGACGCAGCCGTTCTCATATCGATCCTTCGAAATGCAAGGAGTGCGGAAAATGTGCGGAAGCCTGTCCGTATAATGCCATTGCACATCTCCAGAGACCGTGTAAGTTCAGCTGTCCGGTAGACGCAATTTCCTACGATGAATACGGAATTTCTGTTATCGATGAGGAGAAATGTATCCGCTGCGGAAAATGTATTCACAGCTGTCCGTTCGGCGCGATCGGTTCCAAGACATGGATCGTGGACGTGATTAATGCCATGAAGTCAGGAAAACATGTCTATGCGATGCTGGCGCCGGCGACAGAAGGACAGTTCGGACCGGATATCACAATGGCCAGCTGGAGAAAAGCGATGAAAGAACTTGGCTTCACAGAATTCGTGGAAGTCGGACTGGGCGGAGACCTGACTGCGAAGAGCGAAGCGGAGGAGTGGCGAGAGGCCTATGCGGAAGGCAAGAAGAAAGTGACATCCTGCTGTCCGGGATTTGTAAATATGGTGCGCAAACACTATCCGGAGCTGAGTGATGCAGTGTCCACCACAGTTTCCCCGATGTGCGGCGTATCCCGTCTGATCAAGGCCAAGGATCCGGAAGCTGTGACTGTATTCATCGGGCCGTGCCTTGCCAAGAAGTCCGAGATCGTGGATCAGAAGATCGAAGGAAATGCAGATTATGCGCTTACATACAGTGAGATCCGCGCGATGATGAGAGCAAAGGGTGTTGCTCTTGAGCCGGCGGAGAACACTTATCAGGAGTCCTCCGTATTCGGAAAGAGATTCGGAAATTCCGGCGGTGTTGCCGCGGCCGTTCAGGAAAGTCTGAAAGAGTCGGGAAATGATATTGATATTAAAGTCTGCAAGGCAAACGGAGCAGATGAATGTAAGAAGGCGCTTCTCCTTATGAAGGTCGGAAGACTTCCGGAGGACTTTATCGAAGGTATGGCGTGCGACGGCGGATGTGTCGGCGGACCGAGTTCCTTCAAAGATCAGAAGCTGGCGAAGAAATCAAGGGATGCTCTGATCAAGGAAGCGGACGACAGAGGAATCTATGCGAACCTGAGCAATTATGATGAAGACTCTTTCTCCATGCACAGATAGAATTTCTGACAGCGTGCAGAATCAGTCGGCTGAAACAACAGGGACAGGAACACATTACATGTGATCCTGTCCCTGTTTTTCTTTCCGGTATCGGGTCGGCGTACGTCCCTTTTTCTGCCTGAACAGCCGTGAAAAGTACAGGGCATCATCATAACCCACAGACCGGGCGATATCATTAACCGGAAGATCGGTATTCTTCAGCAGCGTACAGGCGCGCCGGATGCGGAAGTCCAGCAGATACTCCTGGGGAGAGGCGCCGGTAATATCTTTGAAAAGACGATACAGGTAAGTACGTTCGATATTCAGATGATCGGCGATGAACTGGATGTTGACCTGGTGGGCGTAGTTGTTTTCGATATATCGGAGCGCCTCTTCAACATATGTGATCTTTTTTTCCTTGGGAGGAATATATTTCCGGGGAAATTTGCTTGCCAGAAGGTACAGATATTCATAGAGGATGCTGTTCATCATCAGATCCCGGTTCTCGGGCAGATTATATGCCTCAAACATCTTCTCATGACAGAGTCTTACACGGTCGTCTTTGCCATAGTGGAAATACGGCGTTTCCAGAAGAGATGTCCTCTTCAGGTACTCCTCTATCTTGATTCCCTGGAATCCGATCCACGTATAGGTCCAGGGGCGGTACTTATCTGCCTCGTAATAGATCAGTGTGTTCGGGCGTATCAGGAATGCGTCGCCCTCGGAGAGCTGATAGATCTTTCCGTCTGTCTTGTAGATTCCTTTTCCTTTCAATATATAGTGAATGAGATAGCCGCTGCGGACAACCGGACCATAACTGTGAGAGGGAACGCACGTCTCGTAGCCACAGGTATAGATCATGGCATCCAGATTTCTGGAAAAATCATTGGAAAAAATATAGTCTTTCATGATACCTCCAACAATACTGTATGATAAAACAACATTTGTCTATATAATATAAAGTGTATTCCAGTATAATAATAATTGCAAGGACAAAGGATACAAAACTTGTCCATACCATGGTGATAGCAGGATGCAGCCGGCTGCAGACAGGAACAAGAAAAATGGAATGATATGGGAGGTATCAAAAGATGGATGCTGAAAAAAAGAAACGCTATGAAAACATATCAGCGGAAGTTGTGAAACTTGCCGGAGGCAGGGATAATATCCTTGGCATAGCCCACTGTGCGACACGTCTGCGTCTCGTCCTGGAGGACAATGATAAAGCGGATATCCACGCAATTGAGGATGTGGATCTTGTAAAGGGCGTGTTTGTCGCAGGCGACCAGCTTCAGATCATATTCGGTGCGGGGCTTGTAAACGATGTATGCCAGGTGATGGCGGATTCTCTGCACATGGACAGTATGAGTCTGGGCGATCTGAAGTCGAAGGCAAACAAGAGGATGAACCCTCTTCAGAAAGCGCTCAAGGCGCTCTCGGATGTGTTTATCGAGATCATGCCGGGAATCCTGGCAGCGGCTCTTCTGACAGGACTGTCAAGTGTGCTGGGCAACATTGAATTCGTTCAGAACAACGATACTCTGTACGGTATCTCGCGGCTGATCAACATTTCCTCCGGAGCGATCTTCGGATTCCTGCCGCTGTGTGTGGCATACAGTACGGTCAAGCGGTTCGGAGGAAGACCGATCATGGGTATCGTGATGGGCTGTATCATGCTGACAAACAGTCTGGCTGACGCCAGCGCGGCGGCGCAGGGAACGGTGGAAGTGACTACTCTGCATATCTTCGGACTCCCTGTGGATCTGATCGGCTTTCAGGGCGGTATCATCGTTGCTCTGCTGATCGGAATTGTGACCGCGAAGCTGGATATCTTCTTTGAAAAGAAAGTCCCGGAAGTAATCAGACTGCTTGTGTCTCCGCTTCTGACTACTCTGGTAAGCTCCTTCCTTCTGTTCATGATTATAGGACCTATCGGACGGGGACTTGCAGACGGAATCACGGCGGTACTGGTATGGATGACGCAGCATCTGGGCGTGATCGGATATGCGGCCTTCTCTGCGGTGCAGCAGCTGATCGTCATCACGGGCCTGCATCATGTATTCGGAGCGATCGAATCACAGCTGCTTGTTGACACGGGAAGAAACTTCCTGAATCCTCTGATGTCTGTTGCCATGACAGCTCAGGGCGGTGCAGTACTCGGATATCTGGCGGGACACTTAAAAGATGCGAAAGCAAAAGAATTGTGTATTCCAAGTTTTGTCTCCGTACTTTTCGGGGTTACAGAACCGGCGCTTTTCGGTGTGAACTTAAGATATCGCTACCCGCTTATCGGAGGTTGTCTGGGCGGCGCTGTGGGCGGCGCAGTTGTGTACTTCACAGACCTGGCGGCACTTGGATTCGGAACCACGGTTGTACCGGGAATCGCTCTTGCAGATCCGGCACATAACGGATATATCAATTACATCATCGCTCATGTGATCGCACTGGCAGCAGGATTTATCTTCTGTTTCCTGATCGGAATCGCATACAGCAAAAAGAAACCGGACAGGGCAGTGCCGGGACAGACTCCGGCGCAGACAGCGGACAGCGTGGCCGTGAATCAGAAAGCCCCAGAGAAGACGGAACTTCCCGAAGAGATCGACGCATATGCATCAGGTGACTTCATAGGAATCGAAAAAGTAAACGATCCCACATTTGCGCAGAAGATTCTCGGGGATGGTGTGGCGATTGTTCCAAGTGAAGGAAAGATCTTCGCGCCTGCCGACTGTGTGGTGGAGATGGTGATGGATACGAAGCATGCAGTAGGGCTGAGAACTGCAGCGGGAAACGGACTGCTGATTCATGTAGGAATCGATACGGTGAACCTTCAGGGGAAATATTTTGATGTACATGTATCCGACGGACAGAGCCTGAAAAAGGGCGATCTGATCATGGAATTTGATAAAGATAAAATCGCCGGGGCAGGATATGACACATCTGCATGTCTGATCTTTACTGAGCCTGTGGAAGGAAGTCATGTTGACAGAGAACCCGAGCGGAAAGTATCTGTGGGCGACAGGATTGCGGTTATCGCAGGATAGAGGGACAGTTATGGAAAAAACTCTTCAGAATATTCAGAAAGCAACGGCAGAGGAAGAAAGGATGGAAGGGACAGTCAAAAACTGTCCTTTCCGCACAAAATTTCATATCATGCCTCCTGTGGGATGGCTCAATGACCCGAACGGACTCTGTCAGTTCAGAGGTATTTATCATGCGTATTTTCAATATTCTCCTCTGAACGTAAACGGCGGGGGCGGCTACTGGGGGCACTGTACAAGTACGGATATGCTCCACTGGGAGTATAAGGAACCGGTTCTGACCACGGACATTCCCGAAGACAGAAGCGGAGTGTATTCGGGTTCTGCTCTGATCGAAGATGACAGAATGTATCTTTTTTACACGGGAAATGTGAAAATGCCGGGAGACTATGATTATATTGACAATGGAAGGATCTCCACTCAGATCCTTGTGGAATCCGACGACGGACAGCGGATGTCAGAAAAGGTAAAACTGCTCGGTATGGAGGATTATCCGGAAGATATTACTCAGCATGTGAGGGATCCCAAGGTATGGAAAGAAGGAGGGAAATATTATATGGTTCTCGGTGCCCGCGCAAGAAGCCGGGATGAGAACGGAAAGCGCCGGGATAAAGGCGGTGTTCTGATCTATGAATCAGAGGACAAAAGAAACTGGAAGCTGTACCGGGAGCTTGTTCCGGAAAAAGCCTTCGGATATATGTGGGAATGTCCGGATATTTTTTCCTTGAAGGACAAAAGAGTAATTTCCTACTGTCCGCAGGGGCTGGAGACTCAGAATGAAAAGTTTCAGAATATCTACCAGTCGGGATATTCTTTTCTGACTCAGGATGCGGATCCGGAGAAAACGTTCCGTGAGTGGGACATGGGGTTTGACTTTTATGCGCCCCAGAGCTTTGAAGCTGACGACGGGAGACGGATCATGATCGGCTGGGCCGGTATGCCGGATACTGCGGATACGCACCGGAATCTTTCAGTTGACAATGGATGGCAGCATTGTCTGAGTATACCCTGTGAACTGGAATACCGGGATGGAAAGATATTCCGGATGCCGGTCAGAGAAATTTACGGTCTGGAGTGGAAAGAGGTATCGGCTGAGAACGGAAAGTTACAGTGGAACGGGAAGACCATGAAGCTGAACGTCAGCGGAATCGGCGGAGAAAAAACAGTGATACGTCTCGGAAACAGAGAGAACGGTATGAGAATCACGACAGAAGGAAACAAGGCGGAGCTCTCGTTCTTCAATGAAAACGGATTCCCGTCCCGCTGCGGAGGCGGACGTGGAAAGCGGTCCGGAAGGACAGAAGGAAGAATAGAGGATATTCTTGTTCTTATAGACAGCTCTATTGTGGAGATATTCTTAAATGGAGGAGAGACCGTGTTCACGACACGGATATATCTTGAAAATAACGAAAGAGAAATTGATATGTCTGCCTGTAAAAATTACAAGATAGAAATAATATAACATTCTAAATAATGTTATAATTATATTTGAAATAAATAAATATCCCATACATTCCATATGATCTCTGTGGAATGTACGGGATATTTTAATTTTCTTCACATCTGACATACAGACGTCCGGGCTTCATGTTCTGGATCCGGTCGATCAGAAGCGAGGACACAGTCACTGTTATGACAGAGAAAAAAATGCGCGGAAGGGGAATGTAGCTGAGAGATAACGCCAGTACAGTGAGATCAGTGAAAAGATATGCCCGCGACAGCCGCCAGTGGCTTATGTGCGAGATTGTGAGAGCCAGGGCGTCATCCCCTCCGCTGGATCCCCCCTGTCTTACGATCAGTCCCACGCCTGCTCCGACAAACATTCCTCCGGCAAGCGCGGCGATAAGAGGATAGTCTGACAGATCAGGAAGCATGGGCGGAAACATTTCCCAGAAGTCATAGAACAGGGAAACACTTAAGGTTGAGATGATGGAAATTTTTATGAATCTTCCGCCCAGATATTTAAAGGCAAGCGCATAGCAGGTAATATCCAGAACCGGAGTGATGAAGGCAGGAGGAAGGTCCAGCCACCGGTCAATGAGCAGCATCATACCGATCACTCCGCCCTCGGTGATCGCTGTCCTCTGATGAATATTGTGTATTCCGAAGGAACAGACCGCGGCGCCCAGGACAATGAAAAAGAATTTTTTCCATGTCAGACCGTCCAGCAGTCTGTGTGTAAGTGCAGTAAATATTTTCTTGAATTTTAAAAACATATCCGTTCCTCCTTTACATGTTATGTTAAACCCTGGTACAATACCAGGGTCAAGAGTATGTTAACGGTTTTTGCAGAACGGCGGAAAAGGTGTCTGATATAAGGAAAAGTTATTATGAAAGATTATTATAAAATCAATGAAATCTCAAAACTGTACGGGATAGGAGTAGATTCCCTGCGGTATTACGAGAGACTGGGAATCCTGAAGCCACGGAGAGATACGAACGGCTATCGGCTTTACGACCTGAAAGATATGTACAAGCTGACTGTGATACGCGATCTGAGAAAGCTGGATTTTTCCATGTCTCAGATCAAGGAGTTTCTGGACGGTCAGTGTACAGACAATACGCTGACCCTTCTTTGCCGGGAACAGGCACTTCTGGATGAGCAGATGGCGGAGATCATAAGAAGAAAAAGGCTGATTGAAAAGCGGATTGCATCGCTGAAGCGGGCACAGCAGGTCAGGGCGGGGGAAATTATCCTGAAGAAACTGCCGGAGAGACATTGTGTGCGTATCGAACAGTATATTACCAGAGATGAGGAGATGGATTTTGTCATCAGGAAGCTTCATAAAAAATATGAGGATAAAGTACAGGATCTGGGGACTCAGACAGTGGGAGCGTTTTTCTCTGTGCCTGATATGAAACGCGGGATTGCGAACAGATATGAATCGGTTTTTTTTGTCATGGAAGAGAACGGAGAAGAGTCGGACTTTGTGCTCCCGTCAGGAACATATGCAGCCTTGTGCTATCGGGGAGGCTATGCACAGAACGGGGACAGAGTGCGCGAACTTTATGAATACCTTGAGCGGGAAGAACGTACGGCGGAGGGATCTCCGTTTGAAATTTATCGGATTGATAACAGGGACACCATACGGGAGGAGGAATTTCTGACGGAGATACAGATCCTCCTGCGCTGAGGGGAAATATCATTCTTTACACTTTCAGGAATGTGTCTAATTTCTGAATTTTATGTGAAAACTGATTGATATGATTATCTGAATTAGTTATAATTTTTTCTGTTATTTTGTCATATGAACGAGAGAAAATTGAGTTAGTGTTTACAGAAAGGAAGACGGACATAAATGCTTCAGATCCAACACATCCGTAAGGAGTACACGACCGGAAAGCTGGTGCAGAAGGCGCTGGATGATGTAAGCCTGAATCTCAGGGACAATGAATTTGTTGCCATTCTGGGACCAAGCGGCTCCGGCAAAACCACGCTTCTGAATATCATCGGCGGTCTGGACCGGTATGACAGCGGCGACCTGATTATCAACGGAATATCAACAAAACAGTATAAAGACAGAGACTGGGATTCTTACCGGAACCATACGATAGGATTCGTATTTCAGAGTTACAATCTGATTCCGCACCAGACTGTACTGGCAAATGTAGAACTCGCCCTGACCATTTCCGGAATCGGAAAGGCAGAAAGACGGGAGCGGGCAGTTAAGGCGCTGGAAGAAGTGGGGCTGGGGGAACAGCTTCATAAAAAGCCCAATCAGATGTCAGGAGGGCAGATGCAGAGAGTCGCCATTGCACGTGCCCTCGTCAATGATCCGGATATCCTCCTGGCGGATGAACCTACGGGGGCGCTTGACAGCGACACAAGCGTGCAGGTTATGGATCTTCTCCGGGAGGTGGCAAAAGACCGGCTCGTGGTAATGGTCACCCACAATCCCGAGCTGGCGGAGCAGTACGCGACACGTATTGTCCGCCTGAGAGACGGGAAGATACGCGCGGACTCAGATCCATATATAATAGAAGAAGGTGAGCAGGAGCCGCCGCGGCATAAAAATATGGGAAGGGCGTCCATGTCGTTCCTGACGGCCCTGTCTCTGAGCTTTAATAATCTGCGGACCAAAAAGGCAAGGACGCTTCTTACGTCTTTTGCAGGATCCATCGGTATCATCGGCATCGCGCTGATCCTCTCGCTGTCTACAGGAGTAAATGCATATATCCAGACTGTTGAGGAGGAGACGCTGTCGGAATATCCGCTTCAGATCCAGAGTACAGGGTTTGACTTATCATCTATGATATCAGACGGAGGCGGGGACAGCACAGACGAAGAAAATGATGAGGCGGGAGAAGTGCAGGTGATTGATATGATCTCCAGTATGTTTTCCACAATGGACTCAAATGATCTGGAGTCATTGAAGGCCTATCTGGACAGCGGAGAGAGCGGGATCGGACAGTATACAAATGCAATCGAATATTCTTATAACGTAGTTCCTCAGATCTACCGTCAGGAAGCGGACGGGGATATTCGTCAGGTGAATCCGGATAAATCATTTGACGCGCTGGGACTTGGTTCCTCTACCGGCTCCAACAGCATTATGTCATCCATGATGAGTACAGATGTGTTCTATGAGATGCCGGAAGATACAGATCTCTATGAAAGCCAGTATGACGTCAAGGCGGGACACTGGCCTGAAAATTATAATGAGTGTGTGCTGGTGCTTACTTCCGGCGGCGGAATAAGCGACTTTATGCTGTATACCATGGGGCTTCGTGATTCTATGGAACTGGATGAGATGATTCAGCAGTTTATCGATGAGGAGGATGTGGACACACCGACAGATATCGGTGATTATTCGTATGACGATATCCTTGGGATCACATTCAAGCTGGTGAACAGTGCAGACTGTTATGAGTACGACAGTGAATATCAGATCTGGCGTGACAAGACGGATGATAATGAGTATATGGAGAATCTGGTGAGAAACGGCGAGGATATTAAGATTGTCGGAATCGTACAGCCTGCCGAAGATGCGAACGGACTTCTGCTTACGTCCGGCATCGGATATCCGGCTTCTCTGACCCGGCACGTGGCGGAAGAGGCAGAGAACAGCGCCATTGTTCAGAAACAGCTGGAAAATAGAGATATGAATGTGTTTACCGGCGAGAAATTCGGCGAGACGGGGAATCAGGCAGAATTCGACACGGATTCGCTGTTTTCCGTAGATGCAGATAAACTTCAGAAGGCATTTTCGTTCAATTCTGACGGACTGACAGACGGGCTCGACGGAGCGTTTGACATATCGAATCTGGAAAATGCCGACGGAGGAGCCATGGATCTGTCGGACATGATCGATTTGAGCGGAATCCGGCTGGATATTCCGGAGATGCCGTCCCTTAGTCTGGAAGATATGATGGACAGCATTGAGATCACCGCTTCAGCTGACGATGTGAATGCGCTGGTATCCGGTCTGATGGAAGGGTATCAGCAGTATGCGGCCGGGCATCCGGAGGCGGATTATTCTAATCTGGGGCAGGATCTTCTCACATATCTGCGGACGGATGAGGCGAGGGATATTCTGTATCAGAATATACTTGCAATCATTGAGGCAAACGGAGGGATCACGGTATCTGCCGATCAGATCCGGGCCATGTTCTCAGAAGTCCTTGCAGGTTATCAGCTGTATGCGGCGGACAAGGGCTATACAGATCCGGATATGTTTGACGAGTATCTTCTGGAATATCTTCAGACCCCGGATGCTCAGGCGATCCTGAACCGATGGGGAAATGAACTGATTCAGGCAAACAGCGATTTTACAATTACCGATGAACAGATCAGTAAGCTGGCCTCCGATATCGCGGCGGGATATCAGGAATATGCTGTGGCAAACGGGCTTCCGGATCCTTCCAGGATGGGAGAACATTTCCTCAGTTATCTCGGAACAGATGACGCGGAACAGAAGCTGGCAGCCGGAATCACCGACATGGTAGATACAGGAAATCTGGAAGAGCAGATATCGGATTCCATTCAGAGTTATGCGGGAGACATGATGACTTCCTTTACAGGGGAAATGGCACAGAATCTGGAAGATCAGATCACCTCGGCCATGACTCAGGTCATGGCACAGATCAGTACCGGAATGGAAGATGCCATGGGGGACGCAATGACCAGGCTTGGACAGAACCTGGAAGACGCGATGACCATAGACTCCAGCATGTTCGCGGCAGCGTTTACCATGAATATGGACGGGGATGATCTTGCCGAACTTATGATGTCCATGAGTTCCACAGAAAACGCGACCTATGAGAATAATCTCCGCAGCCTGGGATATGTGGACTTTGATATTCCCAGCGGAATTGATATCTATCCGATTGATTTCGAGAGCAAAGAACATGTAGTAGATATCCTGGACGATTATAACAGCCGGATGGAGGCCGAAGGAAAAGATGAGCAGGTGATTACTTATACAGATGTCGTGGGAACGCTGATGTCTTCTGTCACAGATATTATCGACATTATCAGTTATGTGCTGATTGCTTTTGTTGCCATCTCGCTGGTTGTATCTTCCATCATGATCGGCGTAATTACCTATATCAGTGTGCTGGAACGAAAGAAAGAGATCGGAATCCTCCGCGCAATCGGAGCATCCAGGGGAAATATTTCCCAGGTGTTCAACGCGGAAACGTTCATTATCGGGCTGTGCGCGGGAATTATCGGGATCGGACTTACACTTCTGCTTCTGATTCCGGGGAACGCCCTCATTCATCATCTGGCAGGCACGGATGATGTAAGTGCGGTCCTTCCGGTGATGCCGGCGATCGTTCTGATCATCCTCAGTGTGATCCTTACGATGATCGGTGGAATCATTCCATCAAGAAAAGCGGCGAAGAGTGATCCGGTGACAGCGCTGAGAACAGAGTAAGAAAGAAAAGATACCTAACCTGAATTTAATATACTTCTAACAGATATTCCATATTTCTGTGCTACATTATATTTAACAGGAATTGAAAATTCTGAAAAAACGAGATGGAGAGCACAGAATTATGAGAAAAGAAAGAAGAAAAGTGAAACATATCAAACTGGATCTGGCAAGGAGTTATTCGGGAATGGAGGCAAAGGTCGATTCCCGGGCGAGAGAGGTGTTTAAGAGAAAACCGTATTCGGTCGTTCATGCATGACCGGGATACACGATAAAAGGCTGCACTGAAAAACGGTGCAGTCTTTTTTTGAAATAACTTCTTGTTTCTTGAGAAAAGGTATTATAAAATAGCAATATGTTTCATTTTTCAGAAGAAAAGTATATAGAGGAACCGGGAGGCAAATCTGATTCAGAAGAAGAGGGAGACTTATGAGAGAAGACATGAAAAAACAGATTTCTGATACCTTTATTAATATGCTGGAGAAAGAAGACATAGATAAGATTACAGTGACAAGACTGATCGAAAAATGTCATATTTCACGACAGACGTTTTATTATCATTTTCATGACATTATGGATGTCCTTGAATGGACATTCCAGAACGCAACACAGGAACTTGTGAAAGAAAGTCTGGAAGCGGATGACCGTGCCGACGCTCTGCAGACCTATCTATCTTTCGTGAGACAAAACAGAAAGAAGCTGAGCAGGCTTGTGGAATCCAGAAAATGGTTCCAGATCGAAGGAATGCTGGTTGATGCTGCATCTGCTTATCTGGAGAAGATGGCCAGGAGCAGGCTTTCAGAACTTGAGATAAGTTATGACGATATGCAGGTCATGCTGAAGTTCTACGCCTGCGGGATGACCGGAGTTCTGCTCCAGAGTCTGAATGAAGGAGCGCTCAATGAGGAGCGTATGATCCGCCAGCTTGAGCGGATCATAACGGGAAGAATGTATCCCGGAAAACACGAATAAAGCGGAGGAAACCGGCCCAATGCCTTATTGGCGGGAACAGTGTATTTCCGACAGTTTCATATAATGCTTATACAGGATGCCGAAGCGATGGATATATCCTTTCTGCCATGGTTTTGACCGGCCGCAGAAATGCAGAACGGATGTATTGTTCATGACCCAGTCCATATCATATTCTCCCGCGCTTCGCAGGAGATAAGTGTTGTAGTTCCGGGCGTCATAATTCCAGATGGAGTCGTCGATCTCAAGTATGCGGCTGCCGTACATGGCGTTAAGAATATCCTGATCCGGAAGAAGCAGTTCTTTCGCATGCTCTTTTGTGTAGGAAAAGACTTCTTCAGCAATAATTTCATTTCTTGCTTTGCGCAGATCTATCAGAAGTACCCCTGAATTAAAATAATTATGATCTGTACCCAGGCGGAGCTGGTTGATGTTGTTGGCCAGCTCCGTTTTTCCGGTATGTGCGGCTGCTGCAAAGAGATGTCCCCGCAGATCAGTTTCCCAAAGAGGACGAAGAGGATTGATGATCAGAGTGTCCGGGTCCAGATAAAGAACCCGCTTCAGTTCTCCGGGAAGAAAGTCCGCGGCCAGAAGGCGGTAATACATTTCCCTGGGATACTGTCTGCTTACAGGAGCGTTTGTGAAGGCGCTGCCGTCGACCATGACCGGATGAAATCCGAATCCGAAAATTTCGCACTGCTGTCGCACCGGATCAAGAGCTCTGTCGGCAATGCCGCTGTGCAAAAGCCATATATCCGGTTTATCTTCCGGCTGACTGATATAGATTGATGTGAGGACCACCTGCAGCCTGGGCAGATAATTTTCGTTGAGTGTGACCAGGAGCTGAATGGGATCCTGTGCACACGTCTGATTTTTTCGACGGTTCATACTGTTGTCCATGAAAATACCTCTTTCACTATATTATAATATTATAATCTCAGATTTTGCGCATTCCGGCTGCCTCCGCGGCCAGAGCGGCTCCTGTCAGAAGCAGATATGCGGCAAGTATATAATTCAGAGCCAGAGCGGATACAAAAGGCAGCAGCAGGAAGACAACGGCCAGTATAATGTTAAGTACGCCGCTGAATGTCAGTGTCCCTGAGTGGGGAATACGGAAATATCTGAGGCGGGAAGCAAAAGCCAGTTTCTGTGCTCCGTTGAATATCAGCAGAATGGCAAGAATAAAAGTTATGACCGCCACGGTCAGCTCTACCGGCATGACAAACAGCATTATGCCAAGCAGAATATTCAATATTCCGGATATGACCAGCATGTAATCACGGAAAAAAGAGGTCATGGATGCAAACGTAATTATATGATAGATGCCGACCACGATCACGGCTGCCGCAGCCATATACTGGACCACCGCGAAAATACTCACCGGGAATACCGCGGTCAGAATTCCGGCGATGATAAGAAGGGCCGCCATTATAAAATATGCGGTGCGGATCGTCTTTCTTTTCTGATTCCATGAATCCAGCAGTTCCTGTACATAATCAAAATCTGAATCAAACCATCTCATATATCATCTCTCCTTTAAAATAAGTTTATATCAGTTTACAGTTCAGTTATAAAAGCTTCTGTCTGATTTCAATATAGCCGATGTATCCCCGGAACGCCACTTATAATTTGTCGGCTTTGTCTTTACAAAATGCGGGATATGTCAGTTTTTTTTACAGATTTCCAAATCTGTAAGTACAGATTTGAAAAATTGAGAGTCGAAATCAATTCCGGTATCTGCTATATAAAAAGTGTAGAGTCCATAAGACACGGAAAGGAGGATATTTACATGAAAATAGATGACAGCATATTTGCCGTTAAATTGTATGAAATGGCGGAGCAGTACGGAAAGCTGCAGTGCAGGATCCGTGTCTGTGAGCAGGGAGACAGCCGGAAAATCCGCGAAGAACTGAAAAAGGCGGAAGAGGAACTGGAAGAGAATACACTTCTGCTTCAGGAAAAAACAGAATCCTGCAGGTCAGAGGCTGTCAGAAGAATGTCACAGGTACAGCTGGATTACAGGAAAAAGACACAGGATCTGATGACGAGACAGCTTGTACAGGATATCCATTCCGAGGACAGTACCGTGGAAGAAGATGAGCGGGAAGCAGAACTGCTGTACGCGGAATACGCCATGGATTTTGCGACACTTGCCATGCAGCAGGCAATGATTTCTGTGCTTACGGCACTTGAAAATCAGAAGGATGCTGATAAACAAAGATCCGGAAAGACTCCGGGCTGATACAGAACAGATCAAAGGAGGATGAAATATGCATGAAGTAAAGAAACCGAGAAAACCCCTGGTATTTTATTATGTGATCGTTCTTGTGATTCTGATGGTATTTAATTTTCTGTTTATGCCATGGGCAGCAGAACGGCAGATAAAAGAAGTGGGATATGACCAGTTTATTCAGATGACGGAAAATGAGGAGATCGGTCAGGTTGAAATCGATCAGAGTGAGAACGAGATCATATTTACCAATCGGGACGGCGATCAGATCTATAAGACGGGAATGGTGGAGGATCCGGGCATGACCGAGAGGCTGTATGCCTCCGGCGCAGAATTCTCCGGACAGATTATCAAGCAGACCTCGCCGGTTATTACCTTCCTTGTCTCCTGGATTCTACCCATTATTATCTTTATCGGAATCGGGCAGTATATGTCGAAAAAACTCATGAGCAGGGCAAGCGGAGGTCCGGATTCCATGATATTCGGAATGGGAAAGAGCAATGCCAAAGTTTACGTGAAATCATCGGAAGGCATCCGGTTTTCTGATGTTGCCGGTGAGGATGAGGCCAAGGAAAATCTTTCCGAAATTGTGGACTACCTTCACAACCCGAAAAAATATAAAGAGATCGGTGCATCCATGCCGAAGGGAATTCTTCTTGTAGGACCTCCCGGAACAGGAAAGACTATGCTGGCCAAGGCGGTCGCCGGAGAGTCCAACGTTCCATTCTTCTCCATGTCGGGTTCCGAGTTTGTGGAGATGTTCGTGGGCATGGGAGCGTCCAAGGTCAGGGATCTGTTCAAACAGGCAAAGGAGAAGGCTCCCTGTATTGTGTTCATTGATGAGATCGACGCCATTGGCCAGAAACGTGACGGGCGTGTGGGCGGAAACGATGAACGTGAACAGACTCTGAATCAGCTCCTTACAGAGATGGACGGATTCGAGACAAACAACGGCGTGATCATCCTGGCGGCGACCAACCGTCCGGAGTCACTGGATCCGGCGCTGACAAGACCGGGGCGTTTTGACCGCCGTGTTCCGGTGGAACTTCCGGATCTGAAAGGCCGCGAGGAGATTCTGAAAGTCCATGCAAAGAAAGTGAAACTGGATGAGAGTGTTGATTTCAGCCGGATCGCAAGGATGGCGTCCGGAGCATCCGGAGCGGAGCTTGCCAATATCGTCAATGAGGCGGCGCTGCGCGCTGTAAGAGAAAACCGCAGTTTTGTAACCCAGGCGGATCTGGAGGAGAGCATTGAGGTAGTCATCGCAGGGTACCAGAAGAAAAATGCCATTCTCACTGATCAGGAGAAAAAAGTTGTTTCTTACCACGAGATCGGACATGCGCTTGTGGCAGCGAAGCAGAGCAATTCTGCTCCGGTCCAGAAGATTACCATTGTTCCCCGTACTTCCGGAGCACTGGGATATACGATGCAGGTAGAGGAGGGGAACCATTACCTGATGAGCCAGGAGGAACTGGAGAACAAGATTGCCACGCTGACCGGAGGCCGCGCGGCTGAGGAACTGGTATTCCATTCGGCGTCCACGGGCGCTTCAAATGATATCGAGCAGGCGACAAAGCTGGCGCGGTCCATGATCACCCGGTACGGAATGAGCAAGGACTTCGATATGGTAGCCATGGAGACAGTCACCAACCAGTATCTGGGCGGGGATACTTCTCTGAGCTGTTCCGCGGAGACCCAGGCGGAGATTGACCGTCAGGTTGTGGAACTGGTGAAAAAGCAGCATGAGAAAGCAGGAAAAATCCTGGAGGAAAACAGGGAGAAGCTGGATGAGCTCGCGGATTATCTCTATGATAAAGAGACCATCACGGGAGATGAATTCATGAAGATATTAAACGCATAGCGTCGGCAGTGCTGACAGCTTTGCTTCATTCATATAGATGATACGAAAGAAAAGCAGAAAGGCGGAAACACAAATGGGAAAGACAATTAAAGAGACAATGCAGGAATTTACAGTAAATCAGGCTTTAAACTATCTGGAGGGAAATCCGGAGGAGAATATCCCGAAACTGATGTCGTTCGTGGATCGCTTTATGCCCAGGGACTGGTACGCAAGTCAGAGAAACGCGATACGGAAGTCTATTGAAGAGAAGAACAACTGGTATCAGCTGATCCTCCGGCTGTATGAACTGGATCCGGGCGTACGCCGGACCTTCTTCCAGAACTTTATCACAAATGCCAGCCTGAAGGGAAGTGCAACCCAGGAGGAAATGTCGGAGAAGTACAACTGCAATATTCCGTGGGCGATCCTTCTGGATCCGACCACGGCATGCAATCTGAACTGTACAGGATGCTGGGCTGCCGAGTATGGACATCAGTATAACTTAAGCCTGGAAGACATTGATTCTATTGTACGACAGGGCAAAGAGCTGGGAACCTATATGTATATTTACACAGGGGGCGAGCCCACGGTACGCAAGAAAGATGTGTTTAAAATCTGTGAGATGCATCCGGACTGTGAATTCCTTGCCTTTACAAACGGAACTATGATAGATGAGGAATTCTGCCAGGAGATGCTGCGGGTGAAGAACTTCGTTCCGGCCATCAGCCTGGAGGGATTTGAGAAGGCGAACGACGGACGGCGCGGCAGCGGGGTGTATGAGAAGGTGCGGCATGCCATGAAGCTGATGAAGGAGCACAGGCTCCCGTTCGGCATTTCCGTATGCTATACCAGCCAGAACTTTGAGGACGTCAGCAGCGAGGCATTCTATGATATGATGATCGAGAGCGGAGCCCTCTTCGTATGGTTCTTCCACTATATGCCGGTAGGACACGGCGCGGTGACGGATCTGCTTCCGACGCCGGAGCAGAGGGAGGAGATGTATCACAGGATCCGTCACTTCCGTGAGACAAAGCCGATCTTCGGAATGGACTTCCAGAATGACGGGGAGTATGTGGGCGGATGTATCGCAGGCGGCAGGCGATACCTTCACATCAACGCCAAGGGAGATGTGGAGCCCTGTGTATTCATTCATTACTCCAATGTGAACATTCATGACACCTCTCTTCTGGATGCGCTGAGAAGCCCGATCTTCCAGGCTTATCATGACAATCAGCCGTTCAACGAGAACCATCTGCGCCCCTGCCCGATGCTGGAAAATCCGGAACGCCTGAGGGAACTGGTCAGGGAGACAGGAGCTGTGAATACGGATTATCAGGATCCGGAGAGCGTAGATGATCTGTGCGACCGGTGCGAGCCATATGCCGAGAGCTGGAAGCCGACGGCCGAGAAACTGTGGAAGGAGAGCCACAGATAAAACGGAATCTATTGCGTGTCTGTTTTTTGCAGCCGTCGGTATTCCAATGGAGTCAGACCGTAATTGTCCTCAAACAGACGGTAAAAATAGCTGCGGTTTGAGAATCCGATTTCCGAGATGATGCTGCTGATGGGCAGATCCGTGCTGACAAGCAGATGTTCCGCTTCTTTGAGACAGATCTGCTGGCGGTATTCGGTGATCGTTTTTCCGGTATGATTCCTGAAGACGCGGTTCAGGTATTCTATGGAACAAAATTAATCTCGGAGTATGCTACTATCCGGAACACTGGGATAAGAGCCTGTGGAGGGACGATCTCAGGAGGATGAAGGAAAGCGGTATCTTTACTGTACGCATTGCAGAATTTGCATGGCAGATTTTTGAGCCGGAGGAAGGAAAGTATTCCTATGAATTTTTCGATGAATTCCTGGATCTTGCGGAAGAGGAGGAGATGAAGGTGATCTTCGGCACGCCTACCGCGATACCGCCTGTATGGATGTCGGAAAAATATCCCGAGATCCTGAACTGCCGTAAAGACGGAGTACTCTTCCGCCACGGGATGAGAAGGCATTATAACTATAATTCCCGGAAACTCCATGAACTTGTACGGGACGCTGTAGAGCACATTGCTTCACACTATGCAAAGCGTTCCTGCATTGTGGGATGGCAGATCGACAATGAGATAAACTGTGAGATTAACGAGTTCTATTCGGAGAGCGACACTATTGCCTTCCGGGATTTTCTGAAAAGAAAATACGGTACGCTGGAAAAACTGAACGAGGCATGGGGAACCGTGTTCTGGGATCAGACATACACGGACTGGTCTCAGGTTTATGTGCCCCGTACCACTATCAATGACTGAACGAACCCGCACCAGGCGCTGGATTACACCCGCTTCATAGATATTCTGATGGCAGCCGGCGGCGACGCAAAGATTCTTGCAGTCTACAGCGGCAGCTATTATGCAGGAAAACCGGCGCTGATTGAGACAAAGTGCGGCAAGGGCAGAGTACTTCATTTCGGAGGAACATTTACAAGGGAAAATGTCAGGGTGTTTTTGAAATATGCGGGAATTCTGTCCCCGTTCTCCGAGATTGTCAGTGCGCCGGAGGAGTGTGAGATCGGGGTGCGGAGAAAAGACGGCACAGATTATCTCTTTGTTCTGAACTTCTCGAAACAGCCGCAGAAGATTGCCCTGGGGAAGGCGGTGACGGATCTTGACAGCGGAGAGACCGCGGAAGGAGAAAAATCGCTGAACGCATATGAGACAAAGGTATACCGTATCTGAAAGATTCGGCTGTGAAGTCTGAGGCGGCCGGAAGAAACGTCCCGGCAGGGCCCGGAATCTTCTGATTCGAAAAAAGTACGTGACAGTTTTCGAATATGATTATATAATCATTTTTATAAAATAACTTATAAAAGTGAGGCGCGGAATATGAGGAAGAATGCCGATACAGGATTGGAACCGAAACGAAACAACAGGATACGGACAGCGAGATTTATTTCGCTCAGAGGGACGACATCCAAGACAGAGATTTCGGCCGGGCTGAAGCTGAGTATGCCGACGACTCTGCAGAATGTAAAGGCTCTCATAGAGGAAGGAATTGTGGAAGAGAGCGGAGAGTATGAATCCACAGGGGGACGCAGAGCAAAAGCGCTGTCGATCAGGAGCGATGCGGGATATGCGGCAGGAGTTGATATCACCAATAACCATATCACAATGGTGATGGTCAATGCGAAAAAAGAAATGATTGCATCCGAGAGGATCCGGATTCCGTATGAAAATTCCGCACTGTATTATGATTCCCTGTCCGGACGGGTTTCAGCGTTCATCAAAGCCCAGAATGTTGAACAGAGCAGAATCGCCGGAATCGGTTTTTCCGTACCGGGCATTGTGGACAGAAGGCAGAACCTGCTTCTCCGGTCTCATACGTTAAAAGTACAAAATATAAGTTTCAGGTCTGTGGGAAATGCGCTTGGATTTCCTTTTGAAATTGAGAATGACGCCAGCAGCGCGGCTTATGCGGAGCTGGGAGAAGAGACGGAGAACGCGGTTTATCTGTCACTCAGCAACACGGTGGGAGGAGCGATCTGCCTCGGGCAGCAGCTGTATCCGGGGGAGAACTTCAAGAGCGGAGAGTTCGGACACATGGTCATTGAGAAAAACGGCAGGCAGTGTTACTGCGGCAAACGGGGATGTATGGATGCCTACTGCTCTGCACTCGTTCTTCAGGAAAGTTCCGGATGCACTCTGGAGAGTTTTTTTGACGGTGTCAGGAGAGGAGAGCCGCATATTGTGAAAATATGGGACAGATATACGGATGATCTGGCTGTGGCAGTGACAAATCTGCGGATGATCTTTGACTGCAGGATCGTACTGGGCGGATATGTAGGGGGATATCTGAAGGAGTTCATGCCGGAGCTGTCTGAAAAAGTAATGAAATATAATAATTTTGATGTTGATACAGGGTATCTCTCTGCCGGAAAATACAAGCTGAACGCCTCCGCGTACGGGGTGGCATTGAGATTTATTGAAAAAGTATTTGATAATATATGATTCTAAGACGGTCTTTGAAGGTCCATCGCAGATATGCGGTGGATCTTTTTTTGGGCGATACGCCCGGAGGACGACCGCCGTGCTTGCACGAGCGGGCATCCGACGGGCAACGGTCATCGAGCGGCAATGCCGCGAGATGAGCGAGGTATCGCGGGAGAGGGTAGGGGAAGGAATCTTCCCCATCCGATTACGATAAGCCCGACAGGCGGCTGCCGGGATTGCCCGAGACCATGGCGGCCTCTT
Source organism: uncultured Lachnospiraceae bacterium (assembly GCA_930972465.1). Taxonomy (GTDB): domain Bacteria; phylum Bacillota; class Clostridia; order Lachnospirales; family Lachnospiraceae; genus Mediterraneibacter; species Mediterraneibacter stercoravium. The sequence goes on along the minus strand of CAKNHF010000015.1, from coordinate 16,503 downwards.
ACAGTTCTGCGAGGAGGGATTCGGAGATGTATTTTGTCAGCTAAAGCTGACCCGAATTCCGCGCCAGGACTCGCGATAGAGGTAAATTAGTATAAAAACGGAAAGGTCAGATTGTGCACTATGTAGAAATATGAAAAAATCATTGACAAAGTTCAGCAGCGGTATAATAATATAATTACTTTAATAAAATATTTAATAAAAGAATAGAAGAAAGGAGAAAAAAATGGAAGGAAAGATGAAAACTGCCGTGATGCTCGGAATCGGAAAAATGGGATTTGAAGAGAGGGATATTCCGAAAGTGAAGGATAATGAGGTGCTGGTAAAGCTGGAGTATGTCGGTATCTGTGGAAGCGATCTTCACTATTATGAGACGGGAGCAATTGGAGATTATGTTGTTAAACCTCCCTTTGTTCTTGGACACGAGCCGGGAGGGACAGTCGTGGAGACAGGAAAGAATGTCAGACATCTGAAGGTGGGGGACCGTGTGGCTCTGGAGCCGGGAAAGACATGCGGACACTGTGAATTCTGCAGGACGGGAAGATACAATCTTTGTCCGGATGTGGTATTTTTCGCAACGCCTCCGGTTGACGGCGTATTTCAGGAGTATGTGGCGCATGAAGCTGATCTCTGCTTTAAACTGCCGGACAATGTCAGCACACTGGAGGGAGCGCTCATTGAACCTCTTGCGGTCGGATTCCATGCAGCGATCCAGGGAGATGCCCATCTCGGACAGAAGGCAGTGGTAATGGGAGCTGGATGTATCGGGCTTGTATCTATGATGGCTCTTAAGGCCAGAGGCGTATCGGAAGTATACATTGTCGATATTATGGAAAAACGTCTGGAGAAAGCACTTGAGCTGGGAGCGGACAAAGCGATCAACGGGGCCAGGGAAAGCGTGGAAGACAGGATCAGAGAACTAACCGACGGGAAAGGCGCGGATCTCGTGATTGAGACAGCCGGTACGGAGATTACGACACGACAGGCAGTCAGCATCGCGAAGAAAGGCTCCAATATTGTTCTGGTAGGATACAGTAAAACCGGCAAGATGACACTGCCTATGAGCCTGGTGCTGGATAAAGAGCTGACATTCAAGACGGTTTTCCGTTACCGCCATATCTATCCGATGGCGATCGAGGCGGTATCTCAGGGCAAAGTAAACCTGAAAGGAATCGTAACGGATATATTTGATCTTGACGATGTGCAGAAGGCAATGGATTACAGTGTCAATAATAAGGCTGATATTGTCAAAGCGGTTATCCGAATCTGCGCTGACGATGAAGAAAGCCGGGGATAAATACAGAGGAGTGGGGAAATAATGGAACAGAGAAATACAAATGTAAAGGTGCCTCTGATCAGTAAGATCGCGTACGGTATGGGGGATGTGGGGTGCAACTTCAGCTGGATGTTTGTGGGAAATTTCCTGATGATATTTTATACAGACGTGTTTGGAATCGGGATGGGAGCGGTAGCGGGTCTGATGCTGTTTTCCAGATTCTGGGATGCCATAAATGATCCGGTCATAGGAGGACTGAGCGACAAAACTTATACGAGATGGGGACGATACCGTCCTTGGCTTCTGATCGCAGCGCCTCTTACGGCGCTGATACTTGTACTTACATTCTGGGCGCATCCGGACTGGACAGATACTTCGAAAATAGTTTATATGGCTGTTACATACTGCCTTCTTGTTCTTGGATATACATGTGTCAATATTCCCTATGGAACACTCTGCGGTGCAATGACGCAGAATATCGAGGAACGTGCAAAGATCAATACATTCCGGTCTGTGAGTGCGATGATTGCCATCGGTGTGATCAACATCATAACAGTACCGCTCATTTCCGCTCTTGGAGGCGGCAGTGATCAGAGAGGTTACCTCCTTATTGCCGTTATCTATGGATGCATTTTTGCGGCGTGTCACATATTCTGTTTTTCAAAAACAAAAGAAGTAGTAGACATACCTGAAAAACAGAAACTTTCACTGAAGACGCAGCTGGCTGCAGTGATAAAGAACAGACCGTATGTGATAGCGGTTGCGGGGCAGCTTCTCTTCGGCCTGACTTTATATGGAAGAAACGCCGATGCACTGTATTATTTTACCTATGTTGAAGGCGATGCGGCAATGTTCAGCACGTACTCCCTGTTTATTATTATCCCATCCATTGTCGGCGCGGCGCTGTTCCCCGCAGTATTTCGCATGACAGGCAACAAAGGCAGGGCGGCCGCGATCTTTGCCCTGCTCACCGGAATCAGTATGCTGGTCCTGTACTTTTTTTCGGCGGCGGACACACCAGCCATGTTCTATCTGCTTTCCGCTCTGTCACAGTTTTTCTTCTCGGGATTTAATACTGCGATTTATGCGATTATTCCGGACTGTGTAGAATACGGCGAGTGGAAGACGGGGCTGCGCAATGACGGGTTCCAGTATGCATTTATTTCTCTGGGCAATAAAGTGGGAATGGCGATCGGAACATCACTGCTTGCAGCTGTTCTGGAAATGTGCGGATATGTTGCAAATCAGCCGCAGAATTCGGCTGTGATCAGTGTGATCAGGCACTCTTTTACCACAATTCCCGGGATACTGTGGATTATAACCGCAGCCGTACTGTTGCTGTATCGTCTGAATAAAGCGACGTACAATAAAATAGTGGCAGATATCCAGGAAAGAAAAGGTGCAGAGCTGCATTAAGAAAACAGACCCGGCGGCTGCTTCGTCATGGCCGTCGGGTCTGTGCTGCCTAAAGTTTAATCTGGTCCTGGGGCAGTTCCTTCCGCATCCAGATATGAGGACATCCTTCGTCAAAGTCCTGTTCTCCGTAAGCACAGTATCCCTGCTTTTCATAGAATGGACGTGCCTGCTGCTGGGCATGAAGAAGCACTTTTCCGCCTCCGGCTTTACGGATCTCGGACTCTGCTGCGGACAGTATTCGGGAACCGAGTCTGTGGCCCCGGTATTCTTTTCTGACGGCGATCCGTCCGACAATATATTCCCCCTGTGACTGACTGGAGAAAAAGCGGCATGTCGCAGCGGGAAGTCCGTCTATATACAGAACCAGATGAGCGGCAGAACGGTCCGTCTCATCAAATTCATCGTGAAATCCCTGTTCTTTCATAAAGACTGTTTCCCGGATCATAACTGCATCCTCATGGAGAGTGTGGTAAACTTTGATATCCATTTACTGAAATCCTTTCTTCCTGCGGTCAGGTTTTACAATAACACCGAGTCGCTGAAGCGTCAAGTCCGGAACAAAATATATTGACAAACCCCGGTGTGTCCCATACACTTAATAAGGTTATACATTAAGATGCATGGTAAGGAGTGGGACCATGAGTGAAAATATTATAGAACTGAAAAATATAAAGAAAGTTTTTGATGACACTGCTGTCGTGGAGAATTTTAATCTGACAGTAAAAAAAGGTGAATTTGTCACATTTCTAGGGCCGTCCGGCTGCGGCAAGACAACGACGCTACGCATGATAGCGGGATTCGAGTTCCCTACAGAGGGGGAGATCCTTCTGAACGGAGAAGACATCAGCAGAATTCCCCCGAATCTTCGGCCGATCAATACTGTATTTCAGAGGTATGCCCTGTTTCCGCATCTGAATGTCTATGAGAATGTGGCATTTGGACTGAATCTGAAAAAACTGCCGAAACCGGTCATTGCAGAGAAGGTCAGAAGAGTGCTGGAAGTAGTGGATCTGGAAGGCTTTGAGAAAAGAAAAATATCCACACTGTCGGGCGGACAGCAGCAGAGGATTGCAATTGCCCGGGCGATTGTCAACGAGCCGGATATCCTTCTTCTTGATGAACCGCTGGGAGCGCTGGATCTGAAGATGAGACAGGAGATGCAGCTAGAGCTGAAATCTATGCATGAGAGACTGGGGATTACATTTATCTATGTGACCCATGATCAGGAAGAGGCTCTGACCATGTCCGACAAGGTGGTGGTTATGTCCGACGGCATGATCCAGCAGATCGGAACTCCGGAAGAGATCTATAACGAGCCGAAAAATGCGTTTGTGGCAGACTTTATCGGAGAGAGTAATATCTTCGAGGGAAGAATGGCCGCCTCTATGACCGTAGAGTTCTGCCGGACACAGTTTCCCTGTGTGGACAATGTCCCGAAAGATACCCGCGTGGATGTTGTGGTAAGGCCGGAAGATGTGCTGATTACCGAACCCGGGAAGGGGCAGCTGACAGGAGTTGTGGACTCGGTGGTATTCAAGGGAATGTATTATGAGATCACGGCCCTGTGCGGGGAGAATGAGATCGTGATCCAGAGCACAAGAAGTGCGCAGACCGGCAGCACGATCGGGATGCGGATCGATCCGGACGGAATTCATGTCATGCCCGCCGGTGTGCTGATGAACGTGTTTGACGGAACGATCACAAAGGACGGGCGCGCCGCATTTGCCGGCGGGGAATATGCGTGCGACCTCACGCAGCTGTACGAGGGATCTCACAGAAGCGGTGAATGTTCGGTTATTACTCCGGATGGAGAGGAGATCAGCCTGGCGGGAATGGAAGTCACGGTGGAAGTGCCGGTCAAGGCGGTTTCCATGAGCGATGAGCCAAGAGAATACCGGGCAAACGGAAATATCATTTCCTTTATATATAAAGGAAGCCATTACAACTATACGGTGCGTACGGCTGACGAGGAAGACTTCGTCCTGGACGAGGATGATCTGTGGAATGAAGGGGATCATGTCAGTCTGATGATACCGGAAGACCAGATCATATTAAAAAGAAAGCAGGGTGCGGTATGATGAATATTCGGTTCAGCAGAAAACAGCTCTGCATTCCCTATGCGCTTTTTCTGATCTGTTTTGTTGTGCTCCCTCTTGCAGTGATCGTATACTATGCGTTTACTGACGGCAGCGGAAGATTCACACTGGAGAATCTGCTCAGCTTTTTTTCAAATGGAAATACCATCGGGACACTCTGCTACAGTCTTGTGATCGCGGCAGTGGTGACGGCAGTCTGTCTTCTCGTCGCATATCCGGTGGCCTATGTGCTGGCAAGGAGCGGCCTGAAGCGTGGGCCTGTGATACTGATGCTGTTTATCCTTCCGATGTGGATCAACTTCACATTGAGAGTGACTGCACTGAAAGAAATACTGACGGTGCTGGAGGGAAATCTGTCTCTTCATCCATTCCTGAATACGGTGATTGCGATGACCTATGATTATCTTCCTTTCATGATCCTGCCGCTGTATACCACGCTTCTTCAGCTGGACGAGAGCCTTCTGGAAGCGGCCAGTGACCTGGGGGCGGGACCTGCGGCTGTATTCTTCCGTGTAACGCTTCCGCTGTCCATGCCGGGGATCGTAAGCGGTATCACGATGACGTTTCTTCCTGCGATGACAAACTATGTCATCCTGGATATGATCTACAACAGTACGTATATCATGGGATCCCTGATCGGAAGCTACTTTAATATTTATGACTGGAACAACGGATCCATGATTTCACTGATCCTGTTTGCCGTGATCTGTATTGTCACACTGATTACGGGAAGAGGGGATCGGAATAATGCAGAGAACAGGGGGGCGATACTTTAATGAAAAAGATAATTTCCTACTCCTGGCTTGCCATTGTGGCGCTGTTCATGTATGTGCCGGTTCTGATCCTGGCATTTTACAGCTTTACGGACTCGACTACGATCGGAACAGTCAGAGAGTTCTCTCTCCGCAACTATGTGACGCTGTTTACGACAGAAGAGCTCAGAGATATGATCGTCGGCACGCTTCTTCTGGCGATCGGAGCAGCGCTTATTGCGTCCGTTCTGGGCACGGTGGGAGCGATCGGTGCATTTTATTCCAGGCAGGGTGTAAGAGCTGCAGTGGAGACTGCAAACCAGGTTCCGGTGGTTAACGCGGATGTTGTGACGGCGTTTTCTATCTGTATCCTGCTGATTGTTGTGTTCGGCATTGAGAAAAATACATTTATTCCTCTGGTCATAGGTCATGTGGTGCTGTGCGCGCCTTTTGTATATCTTGCGGTCATGCCCAGGCTCAGACAGATGGACAGCGGACTTTATGAGGCGGCGCTGGATCTTGGAGCAACGCCGTTCCAGGCATTGTACAAGATTGTGATTCCGCAGATTATCCCGGGAATTATTTCCGGATTCATGCTGTCGGTCACTCTGTCACTGGATGACTATTTTATATCGACTTATACGAAACCGGCAACATTCGACACTATCAGCACCTATGTAGTGAATGCCACAAGAGGTGCTCAGACAGAGATAAAGACCGCTCTGTGGGCACTGTCCACGGTAATCTTTCTGGTGGTGATCCTGGTGGTGGTACTCATGAATGTGGCATCGTCAGGCCCGGCAAAAAGGCAGGAGGTGAATGCGTATGACAGCAGAGAGAAAGACTGAAAGAATCTTCTGCAGAAAGACCGGTACAGTCGGAAGAAACAGATTCCGCTTTCTCGCAGGGGCGGCCGCTCTTATGGTGACGGTTTCATTCTCCCTGCAGGGCAGGATGCTCACCGTGTCGGCAGCGGAACCTTCAGAGTCTTCCGCTTTGGCGCAGACCGGGAAAACAGGGGAGAAGATCACTCTCCGGATCGCCAACTGGGAAGAGTATATTGATGAAGGTGACTGGGACGAGGAAGAAGCGATCGAGCTGGAGGACAGAGAGAATACGGTGATCCTGGGAGAAAACTCCATGATCGAAGACTTCGAGGAATGGTACCTGGAGAATTACGGGATGGAGGTGGAAGTGGAGTACTCGACCTTCGGAACGAATGAGGATCTCTACAACCAGCTTACCCTGGGAAATGATTTTGATCTTGTCTGTCCGTCAGAATATATGTTCATGAAGCTGATCGCTGAAGACAGACTGCAGCCTCTGTCGGATGCATTCTTTGATACGGAGACTGAGGAAAATTATTATGTGCGCGGCGTTTCGGACTATATACGAAATATATTCGATACAAATACGATCAACGGCGAACCATGGAGCAGATATGCGGCAGGTTACATGTGGGGGACAACGGGGATTGTCTATAATCCGGAGAAAATAACAAGGGAAGAGGCATCCCACTGGTCGATTCTGGCAGACCCGAAGTACAGAGGACAGGTTACCATAAAAGACAATGTGCGAGACAGCTATTTTGCCGCCCTGGGTATCCTGCATGAACAAGAGCTGCTGGATCCGGAGTTTTTAAATGCGGACGACCGGCTGGAGCGGATTGCGGAATTGATGAACCGGACGGATGAAGAGACGGTGGCCGCTGCGGAAAATATTCTGAAGCAGATGAAAGAGAATGCCTATTCCTTTGAGTCTGACAGCGGAAAAGCCGACATGGTAACCGGAAAAGTGCTGGCAAACTACCAGTGGTCCGGGGATGCAGTCTACACACTGGATCAGGCGGAGATCGATGACTATTATCTCGCCTACGCGGTGCCGGAGGAATGTACGAATATCTGGTTTGACGGCTGGGTTATGCTGAAAGACGGAATCAACGGCAGCGAGGCAAAACAACAGGCGGCCGAGGCGTTTATCAATTTTATGTCAAGACCTGATAACGTAGTTCGCAATATGTATTATATCGGCTACACTTCGGTTATAGCCGGAGGAGACAGTGACCTTATCTATGCTTATGCGGACTGGTGTTATGGAGCAGATGACAGCGCGGAGGATACGATGGAGTATCCGGTGGGATTTTTCTTCAGCGGAGATACCTCTGATCCGGATTATGTGATCACTGCCGAGGCAGATCAGGCGGAGCGGCAGCTTTTCGCGCAGTATCCGCCCCAGGATGTGCTGGAGAGGGCTGTGGTCATGCAGTATTTTGATCAGGAGAACAATCAGAGGATCAATCAGATGTGGGTAAATGTCCGATGCTTCAACCTGTCATCGCTTACCCGGCAGGACTGGGCGAAGATCGGAATCGGCGTGATCCTGGTGATTGCGGCCGCAGCGGTGTTCTTTAAGAGAGATGACGTCTTCAGAAAAAGAAAAATACAGAACTGATTGTTTGCGAAGAGAATATGAGGTCAAAGGCTCTGCAGGAGAAAGCAGAATGAATGAAAGGGAGTGCGGAGAATCATCCGGTCAGATGATTCTCCGCACTCCCTTTTTAACATTAGCGGATGTGATGATCTCTGCCCGCAGCTTCAGGTACAGTGTCTGAATGAACGGTCCGTGATGATCCGGGCACAGATCAGTCCGAGAGGAAGCATCATGATGATAAGCAGAGCGGAGACAAGCCAGTTTGCCGACAGAGCCAGTGACATCTCTCCCATATTGTAGACCGCACGGTAGAGGTATAATCCGGGCACCATGATAACGATGGAAGGCACCGTTACGGAGATTCTCGGATATCCCAGCCGCTTCATAAGGAAAGAAGCGAGGAGCCCCGCGGTCAGAGCACCCAGAAAAGCGGCAACTGCGGCCGGTAAGGCTGCCAGTTCGACAAGTTCCAGCCGCAGAGTGTTGGCAACGGCCCCGATCAGTGCAGCCGCGGAAGCGATGGGCACCGGACTGTTGAACATGATGGAGAATCCGAAAACTCCGGCAAAGCTTGCAGCCAGCCGCAGAATCAGATGCAGAGCCGGCGGTATGTTGAGATCTGCAAAATCCGCGGGATGCAGGTTCAAAGCGGTTGACATTACCCATCCTGTAATGGTGGCAGTCACAACAATGATCACAGCGTAGGCAAGTCGCTCAAGCCCGGAACGCATATCCAGCTTTGCCAGGTCGATTCCGCTTGTGATAAACGGAAAGCCGGGGATTATGTAAAGCATGGCACAGATGTAACCTGCTTCATGGCTGCCTGGTATAGAAAAAAATGTTTCCAGAAGGCGCAGGGACACTGTGTACGACAGACAGGCAAGTGCCACAGACGAAATAATACACAGGTAAAGCGTAAAGTGCCTTTTGATAAGGTGACAGCGCAGGTAGTTTCCCGCTCCGGCACCGATAAAGGCGCAGAGCATTTCGATTGGTCCGCCTCCCAGAAGAAAAGTGAAGGCAGCGCAGGCTACGGCCGCTGCAAGTCCAAGCTGGAGCGGGGTGTAAAGTCCGCGGATCTTCTCAATTTCATCCAGTTTCGAATGGAGCTGTTCGCCGGACATAAGAACTCCTTCCTGTGGGAACTTTTTCACAAAACGTTCCAGCTGGTTAAGCTTGGAAGTATTTACTCCGGTGTTATTCAAAGCCAGGGAATTCGTGAATGTCTTGTTCCCGTCGAAACAGGTGTAGACGATCGTCATGAGACCGATACTGGCAGTACATGTGACTCCGAGCTGTTCAGAAAGCGCATTCATGGAACTCCTGACACGCCATGCCCCGGTTCCGCAGGACAGGAGCATCAGGCCGACTCTTCCGATCAGAGCTGCTTTTACAGGGAGACTTGCCTCCGTAATGGGTTTGTCTTTTACATGTCCGGTATAGTCATGCCAGTAGATATTCATATGATTGGGGATGATATTGTCTTTTACCATAATGATTCCTTTCGATAACTATAAATCCTTTCGTGCATGATGCACTTCAATTATATATTTTATTTACAAAACAGTATAGTGGGAATTTACACATATTTCAAGAAAATCCATTTCAGAATTTAAATCCGGTTAAGCGGCGCCCTCAAAACGACATTGAAAATGTTTTCCGGCTGTGATATTATAAGTGAGAAATAATTCCATGTATGATAAGACATAAATTACATAATATTTACAATAAGGCAGCTGGTGATCCGGACAGCGGTATCGGGCTGTAGATGATACAGGATGACAGACTGCCGTTCCATATAACTTAAAGAATGTGGAGCGGCAGTTTTTTTTCGGGGTAAGAAAGACTTTCTCCTCGAAAAGCTGATCGCGGGCAGGGATCGAAAGATAAAAAGGAAGTTTGCCTGTGTAAGAGAAAGGAAAGGATGCAGATGAGCAGATATGATGTGATCATAATCGGCGCGGGACCCGGAGGGATCTTCGCGGCTTATGAACTGATGAAGAAAGCGCCGGAACTGAAGGTGGCAGTGTTTGAGGCGGGAAATCCGCTTGAAAAGAGAAAATGTCCCATCGACGGGAAGAAGGTAAAGAGCTGTATCAACTGTAAGACGTGCGCCATCATGAGCGGGTTCGGAGGCGCCGGCGCGTTTTCCGACGGAAAATATAATATCACCAATGATTTCGGCGGCACTCTCTATGAGTATATAGGAAAAGAGGCGGCTACCGAGCTGATGCATTATGTAGATGAGATCAATGTGGCCTACGGCGGTGAAGGAACGAAGATGTACTCCACAGCAGGGACGAAGTTCAAGAAGCTGTGCATGCAGAACAGACTGAAGCTGCTGGATGCTTCTGTGCGCCACCTTGGAACGGACATCAACTATGTGGTGCTGGAGAATCTGTTTAAAGAACTTAAGGATAAAGTGGAGTTCCGGTTTAACTGCCATGTGGACGAGCTTGAGATCACAGAGGGCGGATACAGAGTGACCGCCGGGGGACAGACCGATGAGTGTGAGAAATGTATCGTATCCGTTGGAAGGAGCGGAAGCAAGTGGATGGAGAAGGTCTGCGAGAGCCTGGATATTCCGACCAAATCCAACCGGGTGGACATCGGCGTCCGGGTGGAACTTCCTGCCGTCATTTTCTCACACCTGACGGACGAACTCTACGAGAGCAAGATCGTGTACCGGACGGAAAAGTTCGAGGATAAGGTGAGAACGTTCTGTATGAACCCGTACGGGATCGTGGTAAATGAGAATACCAACGGGATCGTGACCGTGAACGGACACAGCTATGAGGATCCGGAGAAGCAGACGGAGAATACTAACTTTGCGCTGCTTGTGGAGAAGCATTTCTCAGAGCCGTTCAAGGACAGCAACGGTTACGGCGAGAGCATCGCCCGTCTCTCCAATATGCTGGGAGGCGGCGTTCTGGTTCAGCGTTTTGGAGATCTGATCCGGGGAAGAAGAAGCACGCCGGAGCGGATCGAGGAGGGCTTTGTACGGCCTACGCTTTCCGCGTCGCCGGGAGACCTGAGCCTTGTCCTTCCGAAGCGGATCCTGGACGGGATCATAGAGATGGTCTACGCACTGGACAAGATCGCTCCGGGTACGGCGAACGACGACACCCTGCTTTATGGGGTGGAAGTGAAGTTCTACAACATGGAAGTGAAACTGGACGAGCATCTTGAGACCGTCCACAAAGGCCTGTATGTGATCGGAGACGGCAGCGGCGTGACACATTCGCTGTCACACGCTTCCGCCAGCGGCGTCTATGTGGCAAGAGAGATCGCAGAGAATAAATAAGGGTGATGAGAGACAAGGGGAGCGGCTGCACCGAAGACATGGTGCGGCCGCTCCTTTTTCCTTTCCTGGTACTGTGGCCATCATACAACTGCCATGTGTCGCCGGCGTGACCGATTTATGAAAACAAAAAGAAAAAACTGTGAACTACGTTACAGGCCTGCCCGGGACACCTGTATTTCCAAGTAAAATATATGCTGGATAAATATAAACTGAAGGAAGAGGACGTGGCGGAATGGATCCTGCATGATATGGAGACAGATCAGCTGAAAAGCGATGTGAAAGAAAAATACAAAGATATGTCCAGAAGAGAAATGGCGAAGCATCTGAGAAAAGAGTTCCGGCAGTACAGGAAATATCAGAAGGATCGCAACAGGAATCAGAAGGAGAAACAGGGAGAATGAGCGCCGGACGGCAGAAAGAATTCGTGCAAAATGAGCCCGGCCGGAAAAAAGGCGGAAATTATCATTATGTCACGAAATTCCTTACCGATATGATCACGGAACCATTTTCTCTTGTGATGTACGACCATCATACGGATATGCAGCAGCCGCTGTTTCCCCAGCTGACCAGCTGTGAAAACTGGGCGGCGGACGTATTGCGGGATAATCCTTTTCTGGAGAAGCTGCTGCTGGATGTGTTCAGGCACCAGAGAGTAATCGGTGTGGATATCTGCGGAGAGTGCAGCCTGACAGAGCCGCTGCCGGAACTGATGGAGGGCCGGGAGGTGAACAGAGAAACGGATGAGCTTCTGTACCGGTTCCTGTCAGAACTGTTCCAGAAATATGAATGAAATATGTTTGCGAAAACCATGGATTTTGAGTATACTGTGAAAATGAATATGAAAGCTGCAGGCCGGTGCGCATGCCCGGTTCAAGGCCTGATCTGCAGACAGATTTTACAGAGGAGAGAAGACACATGGACTTTCACAGTATATTTACTTCCCGCTGCCTGGTCACAGACGGGGCGATGGGAACCTACTACAGAGAAAAATACGGCGAGGGAGCAGGCGTTCCCGAACTGGATAATCTGAAAGCTCCCGACAGGATCCGTAAGATCCACAGGGAATATATCGAAGCGGGAGCTGTCATCATCCGCACCAACAGTTTTGCTTCCAATATACAGACGCTGTGCAGAGATACCTCTGCCCGGACAAGGGAGGAGCAGCTTTCCGTTGTTTATGAAAATGTATCCGCAGCCTGCAGGATCGCCCGGTCCGCAGTGGAAGAGCAGGCACAGAAGCAGGGGAAAGACAGTGTGGGAGAAATCTATATCGCCGGGGACATCGGTCCGGTGCCGGAGCAGGGCGGAAGCGCCGGAAATGATGAGATGATCATCGAAGAATATAAGACTATGGCAAAGGCGCACCTGGATGCGGGGATCCGGCTGATCTGGTTCGAGACCTTTTCGGATCTCGAATGGATTCTTCCTGTGGCGGAGTGGATCCGGTCTGTCAGCGACGCCTTTATCATGACCGGTTTCTCGGTTAACATGTTCGGGTATACCAAGAACGGAGTGAGCATGGGCGAACTGCTCCGGACGGCAAAGGAGAGCAGGCTGATCGACGGAGTCGGATTCAACTGCGGGATCGGACCGTCCCATCTGAGCAGACTGCTGAAACGCCAGAACCTGGGAGATATGATCGTCTATGCCGCACCCAACGCGGGATATGCGGACCGGATCGAGAACCGGATGGTCTACCGGGACAACTCCGCATATTTCTGCAGAGCGATGGAGGAGATCGCTGATCTGGGAGTCACTATCATCGGCGGATGCTGCGGAACGAATCCTGCGTACATAGAAAAGCTTGCAAAGGCTGTCGGACACAGACCTCCTGCAAAGAGGCTTTCGGACAGCCCGGAACAGCGCGCGGAGTCGGAAATCCGCTATGACAATAACCTGTTCATCCGGAAACTCTATTCGGGCGAGAAAGTGGTCATCGCGGAACTGGATCCGCCCTTTGACGGAAATGACAGGAAGATGGCGGATGCTGCGGCGATCCTGAAGGATGCCGGTGTGGAGATGATCACATTTTCCGATTCTCCTATGGGAAAGATGCGCGCCTCTTCCGTGCTCTCTGCGGTAAAGATCTCGAATCAGCTGCAGATCGAAACTATGCCCCATATGGCGTGCCGGGACCGGAATGTGATCGGGACCGGATCAGAGATCCTGGGCGCGTATATGAATGGAATCCGGAATTTTCTGTTTGTGACCGGGGACCCGGTGCCGGCGGGAGACCGTGGAAATATCACTTCTGTCTACGATTATCATTCGGTTACATTAATGAATTATGTAAGACAGATGAACAGGGAGCATTTTTCCGAGGATCCGATCGCCTACGGAGGCGCGCTCAACTATGGAAGGGCGAACATTGACGCGGAGATCCGGAGGATGCAGAAAAAATGCGAGGCGGGCGCGTCCTTCTTCCTGACCCAGCCCATCTATTCCGATGAGGATCTCGAGAGGATCCGCTATATCAAGAGCCGAATCGACACGAAGATCATCTGTGGGATCATGCCTCTGGTCAGCTACCGGAACGCGGTGTTCATGAAAAATGAGATCACAGGGATCAACGTTCCGGACGAGATCATCGCGCAGTACGATAAAGACATGAGCCGCGAAGAGGCCCAGGCTGTGGGGGTGAGGATCGCGGCGGAGATTGCGGAAAAACTTGGAGAGATCGCCGACGGATATTATTTTATGGTGCCCTTTAACCGGGCCGGGATGATCGCGGAGATCCTGGAGAGGATGTCTGACCGGAAGTGACCGTCCGGAGAAAGCTGTTACAGAGATAAAAGCAGAGCTTGTGCTCTCGGCTGTATTGGCTGCGGTGACAAAGTGGTACGAGCTTAAGCGGCCTGTTCCGGCCGGTCAGCTGGGAATGCGGAATCTTTGTCTTCTGAGTGCAGCGGCCGGGGGAACAGCCTTCTGTCTGTCGTTTCTGCTGACAGAAGAGAAAAGAGAAAATTTGCGGAACGGCATTACAGTGTCGGAACTGCTTCAGGTATGCCGCGGCAGAAGGATTATCGTGTTTTCTTTGATCGCACTGATTCAGCAGGGGATTCAGCTTACAACTGCCATGTCCTTTACGAATCAGATACTGAAAGAATATGGCGCATCGGACAGCATTGTGGGAATATCCTCAATTGTCTATATGGTGTCCGCGGTATGCTTTTCTGCGCTGGCCTCCTTGAAATTCTGTGAGCGGCGGGAATTGCGGCTGTGGGGATTATTATTGCAAAAGTATATTATATACATAAATAGCGATAGCGTGATCCCGGAATCAAAAAATAAGGATGGATTGGCCAAACCGTCAGCTTCCGGGAACGGAATATGAATAATTGAATATAAGTTCCAATAGAGGAAAACGAACAAAGAGCAGAAAATGGATGCACTTTGTTCGTTTTTTTTAAGCAGGAAATGTCATATAAAAATGGAAGGAATAATCTAAGGTTTTCTTTCAAACTCTAAAACAGAGATTATATAAAAAGAGATTGAAACAGAACATATGTTCTGATATTATTAATAATAGAACATGCGTTCTGGAAGAAGGTGCAATAAATGAATAAGGAGAGAAAGTATTCCTGCATTGATCTGAAAAGTTTTTATGCGTCCGTCGAATGCCGGGAGAGAGGTCTGGATCCAATGAAATCCAACCTGGTAGTGGCGGATCCGGAACGGACAGACAAGACCATCTGTCTTGCAGTATCACCGGCTATGAAAGCAAAGGGGGTACCAGGCCGTTGCCGGGTATTCGAGATCCCGGGAGGAATCGAGTACATTATGGCGCCTCCGCGGATGCAGCTCTATATCGATTATTCGGCTGCTATTTACGGGATTTATCTGAAGTACATCTCTAAGGAAGATATCCATGTTTACAGTATTGATGAAGTATTTATGGATATGACAGATTATCTGAAGCTGTATCAGATGACTGAAAAGGAACTGAGCATGCGGATTATGCAGGATATTTTTGACAGTACCGGAATTACGGCGACAGCCGGAATTGGAACAAATCTGTACCTTGCAAAAGTCGCATTGGATATTACCGCAAAACATGTCCCGGATCATATAGGGATACTGAATGAGGAAAGCTATTGTCAAACGCTGTGGGACCATAAACCGCTGACCGATTTCTGGAGAATTGGAAAAGGGACAGTAAATCGGCTGGGAAGAGCGGGGATCACTACCATGGGAGAAGTTGCGCATGCAGATGAGGATCTTCTCTATCGGATGTTCGGTGTGGATGCCGAGCTTCTGATTGACCATGCATGGGGACGGGAGAGTACGACTCTGGAGGATATTAAAAAATATCAACCGAGGGATACTTCTGTTTCCAGCGGTCAGGTTCTGCCAAGGGACTACAGTTTTGAGGAGGCAAAGCTGGTTGCAAAAGAGATGGCAGACGTTCTCAGCTTAGACCTGGTGGCAAAAGGGCTGTCCACAGATTCTGTTACTCTCCATGTGGGATACAGCTACCGACTTGAGAAAAAATCGGCTCACGGGACAATAAAGCTGCCGACGGTTACCAGCTCTTCAAGGCAGATCATCTCTCATACAGAGCTTCTTTTTGAAAGGATTGTGGAGAAAAATGCTCCGGTACGAAGGATCAGCGTAACATTTAATCACGTGATGGATGAGCTGTACCGGCAGTACGATCTGTTTACCAGTCCGGAAGATGCGGAGAGGGAACACCGGCTCCAGAAAGCAATTCTTGAGATCAAAGAGCGGTTTGGCAAAAATGCGATTGTGAGAGGGATGGATCTGCAGGAAGGAGCCACTGCAATGGAACGTAATATTCAGATTGGAGGTCATAGAAGTGGAAAACAGAATTAAAATGAGCAGAGAAATGAGGGCAAAGCAGTTTCAGCCGTTTGCAGCCCTGAAAGGTTACTCGGAGGCACTGAAGAAAAAAGAAAAAGTCATAGTGCCCAGAGTGGAATTTTCAGAAGAATATCAGGAGGAACTGGATCGGAAACTGAGGAAGATACAGAAGAATGATATGGTCACAGTAATATACTTCAGAAAAGGAGAATATCTGAAAATGACCGGAATGGTAACAAGGATTGACCCGACTGCAGGACTTCTGACTGTTGTGAATACGAAGATCCCACTTGGGGATATTTACGATATTGCAAAAGCAGGGTGAGAAAAGAAACATAATATGCCGGTTATGATTCCGTGCCGATCTGCTGGCGGGTGATGGTGGCGATCATCTGCGCCGTGTAGGGGATA
>CAKNHF010000014.1 GCA_930972465.1 uncultured Lachnospiraceae bacterium | reverse complement strand
AATAAGATTATAAAAGGTAGTGCTGCTCATGAATAGTTCATGAAACAACCCTGGATAAAGGATGTGAGACATTGACATCTGACAAATTTCGCGTTATTCTTTTACAGGACATAAAATTAAATAAGATTGATGACAAGGGGAGCTTGTATTACAGGCTGAGAGGAAGTTGCGAACTTCGACCCACAACCTGATTTGGATAATGCCAACGTAGGGATGCGTTCTCGATTCGTGATGTTTTTGAGCCCTTTTTGTTTTCAGTCTTGAGGATAAGGAGGGTTTTATTATGTTCAGTTTTCTTGTAAATGCAGAGGGCGGTCTTACAACCGCCGGATATGCGGTGTGTATCGCAGCGGGAATCGTTCTGTTCGCCGCGGCGCTTCTCTTTGCGGGAAAAGTCTCGGAGAAAAAGAAGATGGGGACAAAGCAGCTGGTGTTCTGCGCAATGGCTCTGGCGCTGGCGTTTATCACATCCTACATCAAGATCTTCAACATGCCGTGGGGCGGCAGCGTGACGCTGTGCAGCATGCTTTTCATTGTTCTCGTGGGGAACTGGTACGGTCCTAAGGCAGGCGTTCTTGTGGGACTGGTATTCGGTATCCTGCAGTTTATCCAGGAACCCTATGTGCTCTCGTTCTTTCAGGTATGCTGTGATTATATCCTTGCATTTGCGGCGCTGGGCGTGGCCGGATTCTTTGCGAAGAACAGAAACGGGCTGGTTGCAGGATATATTGTCGCGGTGATCGCCCGGGGCGCGTTTCATGCGCTGGGAGGATACCTCTACTGGATGGACTATATGCCGGAGAATTTCCCGAAGGCGCTGACCAGTCTGTATCCGATCCTTTATAATTACAGCTATCTGCTGGCGGAAGGCGTGATCACGGTGATCATTATATCCATTCCGGCGGTGGCAAAGGGCTTAAAGCGGGTGAAACGGATCGCGCTGGAATAGAAGAAATATCGGAATAATAAAGTAAATAAAAAAATGTACGGGAGTGCGGGTTATCTGCTGTTGGAAGCAGATAGCCCGCATTTGTCTTCTCATAAATTTAATGTTTATTTGTCGTGGATTTTTCCTGGAGTTAACACAGAGTCAATACAATGTACTTTGTGAAATTATGCGGGAGAGGAAAAGAAAGAGATGAAGAAAGAGAAGATTCAACATATACTGCTGAGGGCGCTGCCCATGGCGGCCGTGCTGGCCGTCCTTGTGTGCATCGCGGTGGTGCTGAACAGGACGGAGGAAGAGCAGACCGAGTCGGATGCCAGCCGGATGGTCTACGCATCCGCGGAGGTCACGGCAGTTCTGGCGGACAACGCGCAGGAGGATTTCCAGAACGCGGAGGGACGCCGCGTGGGTGATCAGGAGCTGGAGATCCGGATCCTGTCAGGAGACCATAAGGATGAGATCATGACAGTGACCAACTATATGAGCGCGCTGTTCAACGTAGATGTGGATCAGGGTGACCGGATTATCGTGCGGATCATGACAGACGAAGACGGTTCTTATTACGCATCGGTGTTCAACTATGACAGAGGGATCGTGCTGGGGGCATTCCTTCTGATTTTCTTTGCCCTGCTGGCCATACTGGGAGGGAAGAAGGGAATCGGCGCTCTGGCGGGACTTCTGCTCACCCTTGGATGTATCTGGTTTATTCTGATTCCATGTCTGATCCGGGGCGTGCCGGCTATCCCGGTGACCATCGGGGTATCGGCGGTTTCCGCGGCGGCGGGCCTGATCTTCCTAAACGGATATTCGAAAAAGACCCTCTGCGCGGTCTGCGGCTGTGTCGGCGGTGTGCTCACGGCGGGAATCGCGGCGGCAGCGGTGGGAACCCTTTCGCCTAT
This sequence comes from uncultured Lachnospiraceae bacterium, assembly GCA_930972465.1. GTDB lineage: Bacteria > Bacillota > Clostridia > Lachnospirales > Lachnospiraceae > Mediterraneibacter > Mediterraneibacter stercoravium. The sequence goes on along the minus strand of CAKNHF010000014.1, from coordinate 66,598 downwards.
GAACGGCTTCAACATGCAGGAGGCAGAGAACCTGATCCTGTACGGAGCAGACAGGGGGCTTAAGGTCAGCGGCCTTCTCGTGTGCGGAGTCCTGATCTCCGCTCTGGGAGCGGTGATGGACGTGGCTCTGGGAATTGCGTCATCTGTGTGGGAGATGAAAGAACAGAATCCGGACGCATCGGCGAAAAGCCTGTTCCGCTCCGGAATGCAGATTGGAAAAGACGCCATGGGGACCATGGCGAATACGCTGATTCTGGCGTTTGCAGGATCTTCGCTTAACATGCTGATTCTGGTGCAGACCTATGATATTCCGTTCCTTCAGCTGATCAATACGGACTCCATTGCACTGGAGGTGGTGCAGAGCGTGGCCGGCTCTGTGGGAATCCTTCTGACAGTTCCTCTCGTGGCTTTCATCAGTGCCAGGCTGATGGTACATGGCGGAAGCCGGAGAGTTTAATATAGATGGCTTCGGAAATTTTTCGGGGGCCGGTTTTTACAGTCACTTTTCAAGATTAGGAGGATGAAGATGAAAAAGAAAGGAAAGACGGCTTTAAGCGCAAGGCTTACCGCACTGTGCATGGCTGTCCTGATGGCATTTTCCCTGCTTCCGTCCACGGCGTCTGCCGCGGAAGGGACTTCCTTCGGGAAGATCACGGAAGAAGCAGAGTTTACGACAGGCAGCTATGTCATGGTGACAGACACCGGATACGCACCGCAGAAGTTTGACAATAATTGGCTTCCGGCGGATGAGCTTGGGACTGCACTGGGAGATACGATTGCAGATCCGGCGGCTGAGACGGTCTGGGAGATCGCCGTAACAGGCGGAACCGCCACCATCAAAGATATGGACGGAAAGTTCCTTGCGCCAAAGGGCGGCAATGAAAACGGAATCAGCATTTCCGACACAGAGTATCAGTGGAAATGGGAATGTCAGGACGGGAAGTTCACGTTCAGCGGCCAGGGAGAGGATACGGTCATCCTGGCAAGCAACCGGAGCAGCCAGAACAGATTCCGTGCCTACAAGACGACGACCGTTTCGGGAAATCCAAACGGATACCCTTCTGAATTCACGCTCTACAGAGCGGTGGAAGGCGGAACATCCGAAGGAACGGTAGCTGCGCCCCAGGCGGATCCCCAGGCGGGAGCTGTGGCTTCCGGGACGGAGATCACGCTGACGACTTCCACTTCCGGAGCGCAGATTTACTATACTCTGGACGGAAGCGATCCGTCGGATGAGACGAATGAGGCGAGAAAACTTTACAGCGCGGACAACATGCCAGTGATCACGGAGGACTGCACGCTGAAGGCGGCTGCGGTTCTTGAGGGCGTGTACAGCGCGGTGCAGACTCTGCAGTATACGATTGATGAGAGCGGAACCGGCGAGCCGGGAGACACAGCGCCCATCGCGGACGGCGACCAGGTGGTGATCTATGCGCCGGCATATGGCAAGGCGCTTTCCGCAGAGTATACCGGTTTCTATAACAAAGGAACAGATGTGACAGAAGAGAGCGACGGCACACTGAGCGGTTATACGGATGCGGATGTGTGGACCGTTGCAGAGAATGAGGACGGAACCTACAGCTTCTCTTACAATGGTCAGAATATCGGTATGGGGGACAGCTTCTCCAGCATGCCGCTGGGAGAGAAGAACGACAAATGGGTTCTGGAGGATGCAGGAAACGGTCTGTACTATGTGAAGAACACGGTGCGCGGAGCGTACATGGAGTGGTATGACAGCAACGGAAACTGGAGCGCATACTACAACATCGCGGAGGGCAGCGAGGGAATGTTCGCTCTGAAGTTCTACAAGGTGACGGATGTGCCGGGAGATTCTGACGAGCCGGATGAGCCGTCAGCAGTGGAAGGACTTGAGGTGGAGGCGTCCCCGCAGAATGGCGCCAGTGTTGTGGAAGGGCAGAAAATCACTCTGAAAGCGGCTGACGGGGCGCAGATCTACTATACGATGAATACAGACGGCACAGAGCCGGCTGACCCGGAGGCGGGAAATGCAGAACAGCTCTACGCAGAGCCTCTTGAGATTGCCGCAACTCCGGAGAAAGACAAACCGATCGTTGTGAAAGCGCTGGCATATATCCCGCAGAGCGGCGATACGGAGGCGCAGACCGGCGAGGTCTATACATTTACATACAAGGCGCCCATGCAGATCGAGGATTACGGTCTGTACTTCGGACAGCTTCATGCCCACACAAACCTTTCCGACGGAACAGGCACGGTGGAGCAGGCGTTCGAGCATGCGGCCAATGTGGAGAACCTTGACTTCCTGGCTCTGACGGACCACTCCAACTCCTTCGAGGGACAGAACGGACTGCCGAGCGCAGGAACAACCCATCTGGGAGATGAAAATGCAGAGGAAGTGAACGCTTCCTGGAGAGAGGGACGCGAGGGCGCGAGAAATATCACGGCCCGGGAAGGAGACTTTGTCGGGATCTACGGATTTGAGATGACCTGGTCCGGCGGAGCTCCGGGACATATCAATACATTCAATTCCGAGGGATTTGAAAACAGAAACGCAGAGCCCTACAGAAAGGGCGACAACTACGAGGTGCTGGAAGCATACTATGACACACTTAATGAGAATCCGGAGACAATCTCCCAGTTCAACCATCCGGGAGATACGTTCGGAGACTTCATGGATTTCGCGCTGTATGATCCGGTCATCGACAATCAGATCACGCTGATCGAGGTAGGAAACGGCGAGGGAGCAATCGGAAGCTCCGGATACTTCCCGTCCTACAGCTACTATACGAGAGCGCTTGACAAGGGCTGGCATGTGGCGCCCACCAACAACCAGGATAACCACAAAGGAAACTGGGGAGACTCCAACACGGCGAGAAGCGTGGTGCTGTCAGACGGACTGACAGAGGACGCCATCTACGACGCAATGAAGAATTACCGTGTCTATGCAACAGAGGACAACGATCTGTCCATCCTGTATGAGCTGAACGGCAACGCCATGGGATCCATTCTCGACGAGCAGGAGTCCATCAACATCACAGCGGATATCTCAGACCCCACAGATACGTCGGGAGAGACAAAAGTAGAAGTGATCGTAAACGGAGGACAGACGCTGGCTGAGAAAACATTTACAGGCGGAAGCGCGACAGTAGAGTTTGACAACCTTTCCACAGGATACGGCTACTACTATCTGCGCGTCACCCAGGCGGACAAGCAGATCGCAGTGACCGCTCCGGTATGGACCGGCGAGAGCGTAAACGCGGGTATTTCCAATACATCCAGCGATGTGGCGATGCCGATAAAGGGAGACGATATCAACATTTCCAGCCAGATCTTCAACAACCTGAGCGAAGACATGACAGTGACGTCACTGACATATACCATCGAGGGACAGACTGAGCCGTTCCACACTGCCGATGTTTCACAGATCGGCGACAGCGGTGTGATCGGTGCAAGAGATTCCTTCGAGTATTCCTTCCCGTACACGGCAGATCAGGCGGGCGGATTCAACATCAACGCCGAGCTGAGAGCAGTGATCGGAGGGGAAGAGTATACATTTACAGACGTGCTCAAGCTGAGCGTGTCAGACCCGTCCATCGCGACGAAAGTTCTTGTGGACGGAACGCATTACAATGACTATGTAAACGGATACTATTCCGGCAACATGACCAACTTTATCAACATGGGAACCTCGGACAATATCCAGGTGAAGATCGTACAGCCGGGCGAGGAAGTGTCGCCGGAGATGCTTCAGGACGTGGCGCTTTTCGTGATCTCCGCTCCGCTGAAATACACAAGCGATTACACCGGAGACGCTCAGCCCAGCGTGTTCGAGGACAGCTTTATACAGACAGTCAGCGATTATGTCAATAACGGCGGAACAGTGGTTGTCTGCGGACTGGCGGATTATCAGGACGCAAACAGCGGACTGCCGTACACATCCTATGAGCAGGCAAACAATCTGCTGACCGGCATCGGCTCCACCATGCGGATCAACGACGATGAGCTGATCGATCAGGATGAGAACGGCGGACAGCCCTACAGACTGTACTTTGATGATTTTAACTATGAGAGCACGGATCCGGCGGTCCAGAGTATTCTGGAAGGCGTTGCGGAGTCCGGACTTACCTACAGTTCCTACTCAGGATGCTCTGTCAGCGTGGGCGAGGGAGAGGCCATTGTCTACGGACATGACACAACCTATTCCATCAACAGCAAGGCTCCGGCGCAGGGACATGACAAGCCGGTATTAAGCTACAGCGCTCCGTACGACGAGGCGACGGCAGTGGTGCCGAAGGGCCAGGTCGTATCCATGGCGACAGAGGCTGTGGGAAGCGGACGCGTCTATGCGTGCGGCACCGTATTCTGCTCCAACTTTGAAGTATCCGCAGAGGATCAGGTATCCTATGCAAACGGAATCATGGCGCAGAACCTGCTGAGCGGCGTGAAAGTCGAGCCGGAGATCAGCACGATCCAGGAGGCGCGCGCAGGTGAGGACGGAGAAGTATTCACCGTCATCGGAACCGTTGCAAACGGAACAGCCGAGAGCGGAAACGCATTCTTCAACACGATCTACATCCAGGACGATGAAGGCAACGGAATCAACGTATTCCCCATCGACGACAGCAACATCCGCCGGGGTGATCAGGTCCAGGTGACAGGATCTGTCAGTGAATATATCGGCGACAAACAGCTGTCGGCCATCACCGTGACGGTCCTGGAGGGAAGCAAAGACGTGGTGATCACAGATGTGACCACAAAGGAAGCCAATGATTATGAGACGAACTTCGGAAAGCTGGTTCGCGTGGAAGGAGAAGTCATTGACTATACCCTTGCAGGCGGCATCGTGGAGAGCATCACCGTGCAGGATGACAGCGGCGAGAGCTGCCGTGTATTCATCGACGGATATATCGGATACTCTGACGAGACTTCTCAGGCACTGGAAGACTTCGTGGCAGAGGGCGCTTACATCAGCGCTGTAGGATTCGTCTCCCATGACGCGGAGGGCAACCGCCTGAGAGTCCGCGACAGGTCCGAGATCCTGCCGGCGGAGCCGGGAGAAGAGCCGGCGCCGGAGACTTATGAGGTGACAGTATCTGTTGCGAACGGAAGCTTTGAAGGCGCGGAAACTGCCGCAGAAGGTCAGGACTATACGGGAAAGATCGTGGCAGCAGACGGATATCAGCTTCCGGAGCAGATCACAGTGACGGTCGCGGGACAGGAACTGAACGCCGGGGATTATGCGTATGACGCGCAGACCGGCGAACTGACGATCCCGGGCGCGGCTGTGACAGGAAATATAGAGATCACCGCATCCTGTACGGAGATATCCGGAGAGGAGCCGGGAGAAGAACAGCCGGGCGGCGGTACGGATCAGCCGGGAAGCGGCACAGACCAGCCGGGTGGAGACGGTCAGACCGGAGGAAATAATCAGCCGGGAAGCGATACGCAGCAGCCTGGCGGAGACAGCCAGAACGCAGGCCGTCCGGGCGGAAACGCACAGACAGGCGCCACCGGTACACAGCAGAACGGAAATACAGATAAAAATACAGACAGTGCGGCATCAACCGTGAAGACAGGAGACACATCCGGTATCATGGTATGGGCAGTGCTTCTTGTTATCGCTGCTGCGGCAGCAGGCACGACGGCGGTTGTGGCTGTGAGAAGACGCAGAGGATAAACGATTTTCAAAGAGAATACAGAAAAAGACAGAGACGGCAGAGCAGATCACATTCCGGCGGGCGGAAGATCTGGTCTGTCGTCTTTTTGATGTTGAACCCCTGCGGATCTTACTGTAAAATGGTTCCAGAAGGATATCAAATGGGGCATATCCGGGGAAAATTAGTATATGCAGGCGGGGAATGTGACAGACGAAAAGCCGAGAAAGGAGGAGGCTGTATGAGTGACATCAGGGAAGAACTTCAAATGAAACGTAAAAGTCCTGAACCACGGACCGGATTCTATGTACTGAAGCATAAAGATAAGGATGTTGCTATGGTACAGGTCGACATCGGTACCGGCAGGCTGGAGTATGTCCTGGCTGTCTATCTGCCGGAGGAACTTCCTTTCGGATGCGGCCCAGATGGAAAGTATCTGCCGGAATGGTGGAAATTCCGTGCGATTCCGAATTCGAGAAAAGGACTGAGACAGGTCCTGAGCAGGATCGGAGCAGAGACCAGCCAGGCACTGCTGCTCTATTCCTATGGGCTGAGTCTCACAGATCATTACTGGATGCAGCCGGTGGACAGAGAGCTGTACTGGGATGATCTCAATTTTTACAAGAATGATTTTTCGGAAGATCTGGGAAATCTGCTGACTGACTCCGAAGAGACGGAAAGGAAAGGATTGAAACTGTCCGGACTTTCCCCGTCTGCATCGGTGAATGGAGATATGAAGAAAAAATGGGTCATACGGGATGGAGTACGCTTCCTTCTGAAAGTAAATATAAACCATTACAGTCAGCAGTCGGTAAATGAGGTGATCGCCTGCAGGATGCATGAACGGCTCGGCTGGAAGAATTATGTTTCCTACAGGCTGGAGACAATTAAAATCGGAGGCTTGCAGTACCCATGTTCACTGAGCCCGCTGTTTACCTCGGAAAAAACAGAATTTGTTTCTGCGTATCAGATCTTGATGGATTATAAAATTTCTAACGCGATGTCGCTTTATGAGGCTCTTATTTTAAGAGTGTCTGAGAAAGGGGCAGCCGCGGAAAAGGTGCGACGTCAGATGGAATATACGATTATGACAGATTTTATTCTGTCGAACACGGACCGTCATCTGAATAATATGGGGTTCCTTTATGATTCGGAACAGCGCTGCCTTATGGATATGGCTCCGATATTTGACACGGGAAATATACTTTTTTATGATCAGGATGTGATTCCTCACAGGAAAAATCTTCTGGATATAGAGGTTAACTCTTTCAGCAGGAGAGAAGCCGAGATGCTTCGTTATGTAAGAAAAGGCACTGCATTGGATCTGAGTCGTCTCAGGGATTTCCCGGATGAGGCGAAAGCTCTTCTTCTTCATAATACGGAGATGCCAGAAGAGCGCGCGGGAGAGATCGCAGAGATGATACGCGAAAAGACAGAATATCTCAGCATGTTCCTGAATGGGAAAAAGATATGGAAACGGGAGCGGTACTGGTAATGGAAGAGAAAAGTAAAATTAGAATGAGGCGGGAGGGCAGCAAACTTTTCATAGGGGAATCGCCTCAGCTTATCGTAGATCTGGAAACTCAGGAAAACTATATCAGGACAGGGGACCGGTTGATCGAATATCACCGGAAAGTAGGACTGAGTCCGGATCTGCTGGCCGGGAAACGTGCGAACGTTCTGGAAACCGCGCTGAAAGCATATTATATGCAGGCGTGCGAGACGGCAGAAGGAATACGGATCGCGGAGGAGTACCGTGCTGAAAAACAGAAAAGATAAAAAAAGAGACGGATGACCTGCTACCGGCCATCCGTCTCTTCTTTTCCGGGAAGTATAAACTCGACTCCGTAAGCGCCGTCCCCGTTTCTCGGAAAAAGTACCCGTCCTCCGTGTGCCGAAATGATCTGCATCACGATCCGTAGTCCCATGATATGCATACGTCTGCCGCTGTCGGAACGGTTTTGAAGAATATCCACGACTGCCCTGGGGATTCCGGGGCCGGAGTCAGAGAAACGCCAGATAACATGTCCGCTGTCAGAGAGAAGAACAGCGCTGATCCGGCAGCCCTCCGGATTGTGCCGGATGCTGTTGCCGATTACATTTCTCAGAGCCCGCTTCAGAAGTCCGGTATCGCCCGTAAGACAGATCTGCTCAGCCTCCCCGCTGATGTTTACATCAATGTCATAACAGTCTGCCAGCCCTTCGTTATAATAATCGGCGGCGATTTCCCGGAGAAGGACAGCGGGACGATATTCTGTCATGTGCAGGGGCTGGGCGTTGTACTCCAGCTTTGAAGTCAGATTCAGGTCTGAGATGAGCTGCCGGATGATCAGACTCTGCCTGCGGATGCTCTCGGCGCGCTGATGATTTTCAGGAGAGAGAGTTTCTTCGGCGGCAAGCGCCTCGGAATAGCCAGTGATCAGGGCAAGCGGCGTGCGGATGTCATGGGACACTCCGGAGATCCACTCGGTGCGGGCGTCATCCCGCTGCCGCAGCTTCTCGGACTGCTGTTCCAGTATGCGGGAGGTACGGTTCAGCTTTCTTGCAAGTTCTTCTGTGATCCCCTTTTCCGACAGCAGGACAGGACGGTTATCGGCAAGCGCTTCCACGCCCCGGGCAAGAGGACGCAGGGACCGGTAGAAACGATAACCGAACCAGAGCGCGAGTCCGAAGATCAGGATCGAGTTCAGGATGAAGAAAATGGCAATGTACTGGGATACGGCGTTTAAGTAGACGTTGCTGAATACAAGGATAATACGGAAATAGAGATTCGGATCCTGACCCAGCACAAGGAGGCCGTCCCCGTACTCCCATACGCGTACGGGATAGTCTTTCAGATACCATCTGCTGAAAGACGCCACATCGGCCAGGGAGTAAGAGCGCGCAAAGTCCTCCGGAAGCTGCCACTCCCATACGACGGATCCGCTTCCGTCGAGAAGCATTCCCCATATATACCGGTTGTCATTTAAGATTTCAAGCCCTTTCTGAGAGATCCGGTAACCTTCCGGCGTCTGTTCAAGCTGTGCGGCAACATCCTCCAGCTGCTGCGAGGCAGAGGTGGAGGCGAGTCCTTCTGTCTGATTGAGTCCCTCTTCGTATTGAACTGCCACATAAGTCAGCGCCAGAATGTTGAGAAGGACCACAAATGCGACAAGCAGTATGGTGCTGGAAATATAGCGTCGTATGATCTTAAACAGGCTTTTCATTTTCAGTCTTCTCCTCTTTTTTCAGACGGTATCCCAGTCCGCGGGCGGTCAGAAGCCATTTCGGAGAGGAGGGATCGTCCTCTATCTTTTCCCGGAGATGCCGGATGTGCACCATCAGGGTGTTTTCGTATCCGTAGTAGGAATCTCCCCATACGGCCATGCAAAGTGCGTCAAAGGTGACGATGCTGCCCCGGTTCTGTGCCAGTTTTTTCAGAAGCTGTAGTTCTTTTGCAGTAAAGGCAGTGGTCTTCCCGCGGAAGGTCACAGATGCCTCCGCGAAGGAGATGCGGTGTTCTCCAAGTATGAGCACATCCGGATCTCCGGAAGAAGATGAGCCGGAAGACGGAGCCGAAAAGAGGGAATCTCCGGACATCCGGGCGGAGGAAAAATAGGTCCGCTTCAGCACTGCGTTCACACGCAGGAGCAGTTCCTGGGAGAGAAAGGGCTTGGTGATGTAGTCGTCCGCGCCGAGTCCCAGACCGAAGAGCCGGTCGTTGTCCTCATCCTTTGCGGAGAGAAACAGGATCGGTACATCGGAGATATCCCGTATCTTCCGAAAAAGGGTGAAGCCGTCGCCGTCGGGGAGCATGATGTCCAGTATCACAAGCTGGGACTGTTCCTCGCGGAACATGCGCATTCCCTGTTCGCAGGTATGGGAGCAGGAAACATTGACATATCCGTTCCGCCTCAGCATATCCCGGACCATGTCCGCAAGTTCTATATTGTCGTCTATAAGCAGGATTCTGCTGTCATACAGGTTCATTGATATTGTCTCCTTCCGGATAGGTTTCTGTTCAGAGTATAGCACGGATAAGGGGAGAGAAGGCCGGATTTTGATGGAATTAAGGTAAAAATAAGGTGGCGCAGGAAGGGAAAACGGGAAAGGTTACCTGAATAAATCGATGAAATGCAAACTTGACTTAGATAGGGAGCATATGCTATAGTGGCAGTAGGCAAGAGAAGCTATAACATCATATGTACGGAAATCCCCCGGAGTGGCAGCTCCGGGGGATTTTTTTGGCTAGTTGTCATGTCCATTGCCATCTAACCATTTGATGATGTAGTGGCAGGCTACACCACCCACGATGGCAACGATGAGAGAAGCTATAATTTCCATCATATGTATACACCCTCTTTCCGTTGCCGGATTGGGCATGACAACATATTAAGTATAATATGAATAAAGACAGAATCCTTATATTTTAACAAAAGTGAGGACAAGAATTCCCCTTCCTCTGAGGTGGCGGGAGCATGTCACAAATTAAGGTAAAAATAAGCCAGCCTTCATCGCCGGATAAGTCCGGTCACCTATACTGTAGCAGACACCGGAGAAAGGGGCGTGACAGAGAACTGTCAAAGTACACGTCCCGGCAGGAGAGAGTCAAATGCAGCTGCGGCGATGAAAGGAGAGAGCATACCATGGAACATATCATAACAACAGATTCTCTGACGAAGAAATACGGAAAGAAGTATGTGGTGAAGAACCTGGATCTGTGTGTCCCCACGGGAAGCATCTACGGCTTCCTGGGGCCTAACGGGGCGGGAAAATCAACAACAATGAAGATGCTGCTTGGGCTGGCAAAGCCCACAGGAGGGGAGATTCGGATCTTCGGGGCGCCTGTGGAGGAGAAGAACAGGCTGAAGATTCTGAAATCAACAGGATCACTCATCGAATCTCCGGCGCATTACGGGCACTTGAGCGGCCGGGAGAACCTTCAGATCATATGTACGCTGAAGGGCATCCCGGAATCAGAAATCGATTCGGTGCTGAAGACAGTGCGGATGGAAAACCAGCAGGATAAAAAAGTAAAAAATTATTCTCTGGGTATGAAACAGCGGCTGGGGCTTGCGGCCGCGCTGCTGGGGAGACCCAGACTGCTGCTCCTGGATGAGCCCACCAACGGGCTGGATCCGGCGGGGATACAGGAGATGAGAGAACTGATCTGTTCTCTTCCGGAGAGATTCGGCATGACGGTTCTTGTATCCAGCCATCTCTTAAGTGAGATCGACCAGATGGCGACCCATGTGGGAATCATCAATCGGGGAGAACTGCTTTTTCAGGATTCTCTGGCAAGCCTGCATCAGCACAGCCGCACCCGGATTCGGATCCGTACGACGGACGACGGGCGCGCTTACCGGATCCTGGCGCGGGAGTCTCTTCCGGTGCGGCAGGATACAGAGAATGGGGAGCTTCTTCTCGATTCAACGGAGGACGCGAAGGTTCTCCGCTGCGGAAGGATTCTGTCAGAACATGATATCGGTCTGCTCCGGCTGGAAGAGCAGCAGATGAGTCTGGAAGATATCTTCCTGAAGCTGACCGGAAAGAAGGTGAGCTTATGAGCGGAAAAGAGAAGGAAAAGAGCGGCATGAGACCGACGGCATCCCGGCAGCATCTCTTTCTTGCAGAGCAGAGAAAACTGCATACCCGGTATGCCTGGCTTGTGCCGGCCGGTTTTCTGGCGCTGCTTCTTCTGTGGACTCTGGCGTCGGCACGGAACTTTGATGACATGGACAGAGCGACAGGATATCAGTATTTTCTCTACAGCATGTCCCTGATGAATTCCATTTTCATGCCGGTGATGCTGGCGGTGGTGGCAAGCCGCCTCTGCGATATGGAGATCAGCGGAAATACGCTGAAGCTGCTCTACACACTGGAAAGACCGGGGAGATTTTACGATATAAAATATCTGTTTGAAATGAAATACCTTATTGTCTTCAGCGCAGGGGAGACGCTGGGGCTGATACTCCTGGGAAAAGTGATGGGATTTACAGAACGGATCCGTCCGGACATGTTTGCGGAGCATTTCATCGCCATGACGGCGGTGGGAGCTGTGATCCTGAGCATCCAGCATGTGCTCTCGCTGGTCAGTGACAATCAGATCCTGCCGCTGATTGTGGGGATTGCCGGAGGATTTCTGGGACTGTTCTCCATGTTCTTTCCGGCGGCGGTGAACCGCCTGGTGTTGTGGGGGTACTTCGGGATCTTCTCCGTAGCGGAAGTGGACTGGCAGAGAACGACTGACGAGGCGACATACCTGTCCTATCAGCCGCTTCCGGCAGGATCTTTCATCGGATTTCTCGCTGCGGGAGTGGTGATCTACCTTATCGGAAAATGGATTTTTTTAAGAAAGGAAGTGTGAGAGATGCTGCTTCGATGTATCAAGGCGGAAAATATGAAACTGAAACATTCTATTATATGGAGCGCCTGTATTCTTATTCCGATCATTCCGGCGGTCATGGGAACAGCCAATTACCTGAACAATGTGGGACTTCTGACAGAAGAGTGGTATTCTCTCTGGACCCAGTTCACCCTGTTCTATTCCTGGCTGTTCTATGCGCCTTTGATCGCGTTGTACTGTTCCTACCTGTGGCGGCTGGAACATCTGAACAGTAACTGGAATGTGCTGATGACGGCGCCGGTTCCGGTGCGGGACGTATTTCTGGGAAAGCTGGCGGTGATCTTCCGGGTTACGGTATTTACCCAGATCTGGGTATTCCTCCTCTTTGCAATCTGCGGGAAACTCTGCGGGCTGCCCGGGATGATGCCCGCAGATACGATGCTGTGGATGCTGCGGGGGACCCTTGCCGCGGCGGCGATCGGGACGCTGCAGCTGCTGCTGTCAATGGTTATCCGGAGCTTTGCCGTACCGATCGGGATCGCGCTGGCAGGATGCATCTTCGGATTCCTGTTTGTTAATAAAGGCTGGGGACTGTACTGGCCCTACTCTCTTATGATGGTGGGAATGAATGCAAACAAATCGGAGGATGCGCTGGGCGGAGAGCTGATCCCTTTCCTGGTGAGCGTGGCGGTGTTCTTCACAGCGTTTGCAGCCGCCGCGGTGACGTGGCTCGGAAAGAAGGATGTAAAGGCGCAGGCCTGACAGAGAAAAGGGGGAGTTATGCTTTTGCCATGAAACTCATTATCACGATTCAAAAGCTCGTACAGAGTATACTGCCTTACTGATGATAAGAAATTTTTAAGATTTGCGTTGAGGTTTTTTTAAGCGCCGTCTATTATATTCTATATGAACACAAAAAGGTGCCGGACACAATATCTGCAGAGAGTGTACCTGGAAGAAACGGGGGAGTTACATGGAACAGGAAACAATCCTGGTGGTGGACGATAACAGGGAGATTGTCTATTCTATCAGCGAACTGCTGAAATACGAAGGGTATAATACCGTGAATGCCTATGACGGGATGGAGGCTCTGAAGGCTGTGGAGGAGAATCCGATCGATCTGATTCTTCTGGATGTGATGATGCCCAGGATGAACGGACTGTCAGCGCTTATGAAACTGAGAGAGAAGTATCACATTCCTGTGATCATCCTGTCGGCGAAGACAGAGGAGAGCGACAAGGTATCAGGTCTCATGCTGGGAGCCGACGACTACGTGGAGAAACCCTACAATCCGGTGGAGCTTATCGCCCGCGTGAAAGCGCACCTCAGAAGATATCATCTCTGGGGCAGCGGGGCGCCGAAAGAGGACGAAGACCGGATTGTCAACGGAGGCCTGGTGCTGGACAGGAAGCAGCGGATCGCCATCGCGGAAGGAGAGGAAGTCCGTCTGACAGCCACAGAGTATAAGATTCTCCTGCTTCTCATGGAACACCCGGGACAGGTGTTCTCCGCAGAGCAGATATATGAGAGAGTGTGGGAGGAATCGGCCGGCTACGCGGTTGAGAATACGGTGATGGTCCACATACGGCACATCCGTGAGAAGATTGAGATTGATACAAAGAAACCGAGATATGTGAAGGTGGTGTGGGGAATTGGCTACAAAATGGAAAAATACAGATGATAAAAGTAAATGGGAAGCGATAAAGGAGAGAAATCAGGATGTAGTCACTCTGGTAGGCGGAGCACTTCTGCTCACGGGACTTTTCTTTGTCGCAACGTTGATCGTTCTTCGGGATGAACTGGGAGACGAATCCGGGACCGTTGTAGGAGTGCTCGGCAATCTGTCACTGGCAGCCGGCTCAGTCATGATCGTGGATATGATCATGAAAAACAGGTATGGAAATTGGATGCCGGAAGGAGAGGAACGTTACAGAGAATGGAAAGAAACGGTCCGGAAGATGAACCGGAGAGACTGGAAGATCGGAGGGGCAGCGTTTATCCTGGCAGGGATATATCTGGGCATTATGATCCTTGGATACGGCTACTACTATTCTGCGGTATCAGGTTATATGCTGGTCATTACGGTACTGGTTCAGTTCCTGGTCTATGAATGGCGGATCCGCCGGTTCTGGCAGAAAAAACTGGATGCTGTTACAGAGAAGACGGAAGAGGAGAAGGAGGAGCTGATCCGTCAGAGAATCGAGGAAGCCCGGGAAATCGAGAGAGAGAGTCTGGAGAAGGTCTCAAGGAGCGACCAGCTCCGGATCGATCTGATTACAAATGTATCCCATGATCTGAAGACGCCGCTCACATCAATGGTGGGATACATTGAGCTGATGAAAAAGGAAGAACTGAGCGATGTGATGCGGGATTATGTGGACGTCCTCTCAGAACGGGCGGAGAAGCTCAAGGAAATGATCAGCAGCCTTTTCTCCCTTGCCAAGGCAAGCAGCGGCAATGTGGAGCTGAAGATGGAAAGCTTCGAGATGAACCGTCTGATTGACCAGATCTTCGCGGATATGGACGACCGGATCCGGGAGAGCGGCCTTGAGTTTGTCACCCGGAAGACGGAGGAGAGTACAGAGCTTGTCTCGGACAATATGTACTGCTACCGCATCTGTCAGAATCTTCTGGAGAACACCCTGAAATATTCGGCGAAGGGCACCAGGGTGTTTGTGAAGACAAGTGTGAAGAGCGGCGAGGGGGCTTCGGACGGGAGCCGGAAGGGCAGGCGGATCTGCCTGGAGATCACCAATACGTCAGGATATCTCATGGATTTTACAGAGGAGGATATTGTGGAGCGGTTCGCGCGCGGGGACAGAGCGAGGAGCAGCGAAGGAAACGGACTCGGCCTGGCGATCGTCAGCACATATACGAAAGCCCTGGGGGGAGAATTCGATATACGGATCGACTGCGACCAGTTCCGGGCCTGCGTGGAACTTCCGGAAAAACCGGTTTCAGAGAATTTGTAGATTTTCACAAAGTGAAGCCTTTCTTTTTCAGATCTGCATAAATGAACATACAGGAGTATGTGGTATGATTACGTTACAGAGAATTGTTAACAGTGATCGTATGCGCATACTCTTTTCATTGACGGAAGACTCACAGATGAGTCCGGATTTACGGAAGAAAAGGAGGAACAGTATGAATTTCTCAAATACCTTTACACCTTACAAAATCGGAAATCTTATGATTAAGAACCGTCTTACTGTGCCCGCTATGGATTCCGGAGTATTCAGCCCGGAAGGATACGTTGCGCAGTCCACGCTGGACTATTACGGAGCGAGGGCGGCAGGCGGCTTCGGACTGATCATTATCGAGATCGCTGCCGTAGAGAAACGGGGAGTGGGTATGCCCCATGAGCCCAACGTATGGAGCGATGACGCCATCGAAGGCCTGACAAAACTGGCAAACTGCATCAAAAATAAAGGCGCCAGGACCATTGTACAGCTTCACCATGCGGGAAGAGAAACCGTCAGCGCGATGGCGGGAGAGCCGATCGCCGCTCCTTCCAGCGTGCCATGTCCGACGAACAGAGAGACGCCCCATGAATTCACCACACAGGAAGTGTATGACCTGATCCGTCACTACGTGGAAGCCGCGGTCCGCTGCAGGAAGGCCGGCTTCGACGGGGTGGAAATCCACGCGGCGCACGGATACATGGGCGGACAGTTCCTGTCACCCAGATCCAACAAACGTGTGGACGAATTCGGAGGCGGACTTGACGGACGTGCGTACTTTATGAAACTGGTTGCAGAAGGGATCCGAGAGGCCTGCGGCGACGACTTTGTCATTACGGCCAGAATCTCATCCAAGGAGAACCGGATAGGCGGACTTGAGATCGAGGAGTCTGTCGTATTTGCGCAGATGCTGGAAGACTACGGTTATGACGCGCTTCACATTTCGGCCGGAACATATGAGACATGGCAGACCATCGTTCCGCCGTCCAGCTGGCAGTCCGGATGGAATCTGGGAGCGGCCCGCAGGATCAAAGAGGCGGTGGATATCCCTGTCATCTCGGTAGGCCTGTTCCACGATCCGTACACGATCGAGACGGCGCTCAAGCGGGGAGACTGTGACGTGGTATCTCTCGGACGTCAGTCTATCTGCGATCCGGACTTCCCGAACAAGATGTACGCAGGCGTCATTGAAGATATCATCCCCTGCCTGGGATGCACGCAGAGGTGCATGGAATTCAACTATCCGGAGAACCTGATGCCGGGAGACTGGGGCGTGGGCTGTATGCTCAATCCGGAGTCCAGCCACAGGGCGGACCGCCTCCTCACACCAACGGATCGTCCGAAGAATGTGGTGGTAGTGGGCGCGGGACCGGCAGGTCTGGCGACTGCGTATATGGCGGCGGGAAGAGGCCATAAAGTAACCCTGCTCGAGAAAAATCCGGCAAGCCGTGTGGGCGGACAGTTCCTGATCGCGGCCTATCCGCCGTTTAAACAGGGGCTGACAAAAGCCATCCGCTATCAGCTTCATATGTGCAGGAAGAACGGAGTGGATCTGAGATTTGACACGGAGGCGGATCCGGATATGATACGGGAACTCCATCCGGACGTTCTTGTGATGGCAACAGGAGCGCAGCCGCTGGTGCCGGAGATCAAAGGAATCCATGACACAGGTGTGGTACTGGCCAATGATGTGCTGCTCGGTTCGCCGGTGCTGAAATCCAGCGCTCTTATTATCGGAGGCGGCGAAGTGGGAGTGGAGACAGCAGAGTACGCCACAGACTACTGTACGAAAGTAAGTATTGTGGAAATGCTTCCGGAACTTGCGGAGAAGCTCTATCTGACGGTGCGCAATGATCTGCTGAAGCGCCTGAAAGAAGAGGAGGTCGATGTTCACTGCAATACGAAGGTGCTTGAGTTCATACCCGGCGGCGTGATCGCGGAATGCGGCGGCGAGAGGATCACCCTGGACGGATACGACCATGTGATCCTGGCGCTGGGCTCCAGATCCTATGTGCCCTTTGACCCGGAAGGGCTGGCGCCGGAGGTCTACACAGTGGGCGACGCAGTAAAGGCGAGAGACGCGAAATGGGCGATCTATGAAGGGTACCGTACAGCACAGAAGATCTGATGTGTATCAGACAGAGTGAGGCTGCCCCGTACGGTTCAGAATATCCCATATCTGAAAACTGTTAAGGAGATGAAGCGCCGTGCGCTCGTCTTCATAGGGAAGAGAGAAAAGCTCTTCGATCCGGTTTAAACGATACATAAGGGTGTTGCGGTGGATACGCAGAGTATCAGCCGCAGCATCCTTATTGTGCATGGAGAGACTGTAGGCGTGCAGAGTCATAAAATACTGCGTATTATGCTTCTGGTCATACAGGAAGATCTCCGGAAGAGCCGGGTGGATATAGGCCTCGGCCGCGTCTGAGCCGGCAAGCTGCATGAAGAGCGGACGGGGAGCTTCGTCCGTGTAGAATATCGTTCCCTTCTGCTCAAGCAGGGCAGTGTAATATGCCTGCCGATAATATTTCCCGATGTCAGAGAGCGCACTGAAACAGGCGGAAATGCCGCTTACGGGATAGCTTGTCTTCAGCGTTTCGGCGGCGCGGGTCAGAAAGCCGCGCTCCCGGTCGGTCTGGATTCTGCCGCTCATCTCTCCGAACAGAGTGACGATACAGTCCCCGTATACTGCGCTGACCGTATTGCGGAAAGTCAGACAGAGACGGTCCACGGCAGAGGCCGCGAAGGCCCGGCCCGCCGCACTTTTCCCGACAGGCGTGCACATGACGCAGAAACCGCTTTTCAGACGTTTCGAGAGAACCGAGGAGGCGAACAGTCTGCTCTGCGGGGATGACTCATCCGACAGCAGATCGATCAGGCACCCGGCGCTGGAAGCGTCCCGGGAGTGCCGCTGGGACAGCCGGATCTCCAGAGCCTGCGCGAGAATGCCGGCGACTTCCAGATCGTAAGGCCCCAGTGGCCGGTCCATCTTGAAAATGGCGAAATGGCCCAGGATGCGTCCGGCCGGAGTGTATACCTCTCCGAAGATGCGGGGGACTTCCGCAGCAGGGCCCCAGTCGGCATAGAAGGGTTCGTAGATGGACGGCGTATCTGACAGAAACGCCTGCTGATATTCCCAGATGGTATCCAGGGGGAGAACGCCCGTGTCATGCAGGGAATCCCATATGCTCTGTCCCAGCCTGTGCTCAGGGTACTGATACAGCAGGCGGTAGTGTTCGTCCGTGAGAAGGACAGGGCATTCATAAAGTTCGGAGGCTGCGCGTATAACCGCGTTTGTGTCATCTGCGCACAGCGCGTGGAAGAATGCCGCATAGGCGTTCCGGGGACATACTTTTTCCGGTGCGTTTCCCTTATCTTCTGGTACGGACATAACAGATACCTCCTCCTGAAAATCCGTTATGAAAAGTCTAGCCGAATTTTCTGCAAAATTCAACTATCCGACAGCTGTTTTGCTGGAATAATATAGCAGAATTGCCATTGACTTTGTTTATGGTAAAATATACCATATAGTATGGAACAAAATAATATGCGGCGTATTGCCGCACAATTTTTAAAAATCAAGGGAGACACAATGAAAAGGAAATTATTAGCAGGAATTGTGGCTTTCGGTCTGACAGCCAGTATGGTGACAGGATCACTGTATACCGTGAACGGCACCGGAGTCGTTCAGGCAGCAGAACTGGCTGCGCGCGCCGAAGGCCGTACATGGGATCTGACCGGGGCGAATCCGGACCGGCCGGCGTTGGAAGGAGCAACCGGAGAACTTGACGGCATCCAGATCAATGCGTTAACGGGCAAATTTTCACCCCGTAACGATGACACACAGGTAAATGCAGGAACGATACTGACTGTTCCGGTGGAAGCCAACACTGACGGAGCAACTCTGACATTCGCGCTGTCGGGAGGTTCGACTACAGTTGAAGCGGCAGGACAGCAGTATACTTCCGCTGGCTCAGCGGTGACGATTCCGCTGGAAGCTTCTGAGACAGACACGGAATGTGAGGTCAGCTTTGTCGCACAGGCCTATCTCAAATCCATAGAGATCTCCTACAACGAGCCGGCCGAGGAATACCCGGGCGTCCCGGAAAACGTTCAGGCCGCTGACGCATCCTATACTTTCGAGAGTGCAGAGGGACTCCTTGCAGAGGATGGAACAGCACCGGCAAATAATACACTGGAAAGAGAAAGAGGCACTTTCCGGGACATGAAAGTGGACGCTACAAACAGTGGAAAGTTCGCTGTTCAGCCGGCAAACGGCAGAGTGCAGATCAATGCGGGGACCGTACTCTACATTCCGGCGGCATATGATGAGGCAGGAGCCGAGCTTCTGATCGCGGGAACAACAGACGGAAGCACGCCGGCGAACATTACAGTGAACGGCGAGGCGGCGACAACAAACACCAGAATGGCTCTGGATATGAACGACGCTGCTGCATATCCCCAGTACATCAAAGCAGAATTCACGGAGCAGGCTTATGTAACCGGCATTTCTCTGAATTATGCGTCTGACAGCGACTATCCTGATCCGGTAGTGGAGGCAAAGGACAAGGTGTGGGATTTCACCGCATCCAGCGCTGTTGAGCGCCCGGATCTTCAGGGAGCTGAAGGGGAATATGACGGCATTCAGATCGATGCCTCAACAGGAAAGTTCTCACCCCGTGACACAGACACACAGGTGAATGCGGGAACGACACTTTATATTCCGGTAGCGCCGGATGCAGAGGGCGCTTCCATCACTGTGGCAGGAAACAATTACAACAATCTGACGCTCACACTCAACGGTGAGGCAATCTCCGTGGGAGAAGAAACAGCCCTTCCGGCAGTGGAGAAGAACACATATGTGGCACTGGAATTCAGCAGCGCTGACGGAACCGGAAGCTGCTATCTCTATAACATCTCAGTAGACTATATGAGCGACAGCGAAGTGAGCATGAACACCGTTACGGTAGGAGCAGGCGAGGGCTATGATTACAGCAGCATCCAGGCTGCTCTCGACGCGAATGAATCCAGCGCTTCTACTCCTTTGGTGATTCAGATCGCACCCGGAACATACTCAGAGAAGATAACGGTGGACAAGCCGTGGGTATCCTTCCAGCCTCTCTATTCAAACGGCGGGGATATTATTATAGAAGAAAGCTATTACTCATCCAATACATTTAGTGAGGATGGACAGTTTGTCCCGCAGGATGACTATGATCTGGGAACAGACCAGTGCGGAACGGTTCTGCTGACGGCAAACGCGACCGGCTTCAGCGCGACCGGCATCACATTCCAGAACAGCTATAATGTTGTGGATCATACGGGAGAAGGCGAGCAGACTCCGGCCGTTGCGTTCGGCTCGGCAGCTGACAGAGTTTACCTCAAAGACTGTAAGTTCATCGGGCGCCAGGATACGCTGTATCTTCACGGAGCAGGCGCAAGAGTGCAGGTTGAGAACTGCTATATTGAAGGAACGGTAGACTTCGTCTTCGGCGACGCAGATGCATATTTTACAGGCTGTGAACTTCACATGGCAGGATTTGCCGGAAGAGATACGGGATATTTCACAGCCGCCAATACAAAGAAGGGCGATACGGGTCTTGTGTTCTATCAGTGTACACTGACGGTGGACGAGTCCTACGGCGAGGGCAGCACAGTGAGTCTGGGACGCCCGTGGCAGACAGAGTGTTATACGGAGTCAGTACGTAGAGAGGACGGAACATTTGTCACAGAATACAATCCGGACGAAAAGAACCCGTCTTATGAGAACACGGCTTCATCAGTGACTTTTGTTGAGTGTACCATGGATCCGGCTATCCAGAACGAGAGATGGAATGTATGGACCAGGAAAGACACGGAGGGCAACACGCTTGACGTTACATATCATGACGACGTTCACTTTGCAGAGTATAACAGCAAGGATGTAAACGGCGAGTATCTGAATCCGGAGAATTATAAGGACGATATCGTACTTGGAACCATGGCGGTCACAGACGATGCAGAAGGCATGATCGGTTCTCTTCTCGATAACATGGGATTCGGCGAGGGCATCGGAAACTGGACGCCGTCACTTCCGGACGCACCCGCACAGGAACTGCCGGGAACAGAAGAACCGGGAACAGAAGAGCCGGGCACTGAAGAACCAGGAACTGAGGAGCCGGGAACAGAAGAACCGGGCACTGAAGAACCCGGAACAACAACTCCGGGCGGCGAAGATACAGAGAAACCCGGGGACAGCGGCAATACAGGAAATACCGGAGACACAGGCAGCGGAAGCGATAATGGCAATGGCGGAAGCACCACTGTAACAGATAACAAGAACAATGCGGGAAACACAGATAAAAATGTGAATTCCAGCTCAGCGGTAAAGGCTGCAAAGACCGGAGACAGCACTAATGTAATGGTTTATGCAGGAGCACTGGTGGTTTCTGTTATCGTACTTGCGGCGGTAGTGATAGCGCTCAGAGTCCGTAAGAAATAAAAATAACTGTATGAAAACAGAACAAGGGCGTTGTGAAATCGTGGAATCCCATGATTTCACGGCGCTTTTGTTTTGCTATAATAAAAATTCTGTTAAGTCGGAAATATTCCCGCAGAATTCGATATTCTTCACCGAAAAAAATGCTATAATACTCTGGGTAAAAACAGAATTTGCCTTACAGGAGGAGATATATCAGATGAAGAAGAAAAAGATCAGGCTGATTCTTATCATACTTTTCATTATTGCCGCTGCTCTGGCTGTCTGGATAACAGTCAGCCTGTGGGTTTCAGAGAACTATATCGTGATACGGGAATATACGGCTGATACGGGAAAAGGCGGAAACGGATTCCGCGCTGTGGTGATATCGGATCTCCATGACCACGTATTCGGAGAAGACAATGACGAGCTGGCAGAGAAGATACGGCAGGCGGATCCGGATATCATCCTTATGGACGGAGATATGCTGAATGCGGAATCGGAGGACGCATCGGTGCCGCTGAGCCTGATCCGTCAGGTGAAGGAAACCGCTCCGGTTTATTATGCCCTGGGAAATCATGAGGAGGCTTACATTGCAGACGGACATCCGGAGTTTGAGGACGAGCTGGCGGAAGCCGGGGCCGTGGTGCTGGATAAGAACTACACGGATATTGAAGTGAACGGAGTGCAGATCCGGCTGGGCGGGATGTACGATTACGCGTTCGGGCTGAACGGAAACAATGACGCGCTGGCCGCGCCGGATGACACGCTGAGTTTCCTGCGGGAATTTCAGAATACGGACAGGCTGAAGATCATGCTGGCCCATCGCCCGGACAGCTTCATCTTCGGGGATGCAAGCGAGGTGTGGGACGTGGATCTTGTGATCAGCGGGCACAACCACGGCGGACAGGTGATCCTTCCCTTCCTGGGCGGACTCTACGGAGGCGATCAGGGGTGGTTCCCGGAATATGTACACGGAATGTATGAAAAAGGAAATTTCCAGATGTTTGTCACAAGCGGGCTGGGAAGCAACAGGCAGAAACTGCCGCGGTTCAACAATCCGCCGGAGGTGGCTGTACTGACCATAAGATAGAAACAAAACAGCTTATCAGATGAGGAGAAGAGAATGAAAGTGCGGAAAGATTTTGTCCTTCGCGAAACCGCAGGAGATTATATGATAATTCCAACCGGCCGGACGGTGCGGTCTTTAGACGGGCTGATAACAGTGAATGAAGTGGGAGCAGATCTCTGGAATATGCTTCAGTCGGAGGTGACTTTTGATGATCTGTTGAGAGAAATTCTCACAATATATGATGTGGATGAAGAGACGGCAGAGGAAGATATACGGGAATTTCTTGATACACTGCGTGAGAGGGGGATACTGGACGAATCCGGAGAAACTGCCTGATACAGATATAATGATGGAAGACGGCTGCAGGAATGGAAAACGGTTTCATTCCTGCAGCTGTTTTCTGATCCTTTTTGTCTGCCGGGGATTTCCATAAAGCAGGAATATTTTGTATGAAGGAAAGATTCTGTGTTCATACTTGTAGGAGAGATTTCAGATGGAGAGACAGATACGCCGGATAAACAGATAAAGCCGGCGAAATGCCTTGCCGAAATGCTGAAGAGATCCTGAACGGAGTATATAAGACCATGAATCTCAGAAATGTAATCATCGATAAGACAGCCCGTATAGAAGAACTTCTGAAGGAACATCTTGCCGTCTGTTTAAGCGGCATGCCCGGAACCGGGAGAAAGACCGCAGCGAGGCTTCTTCTGAAGAAGCATCCGGAAGTCAATCCGGTTTACTGTTCTGTTGAGGAGATAGAGGCAGGCGGCGCCCTGGACAGAAGGAAACCGGACAGCACAAACTGGTATCTGATACGTAAACCGGAAGGAGACAGATATCCGCAGTCGCCGGCAGGATTCTGGAAGTTTATTCAGCAAATGCCGAAGGGGGACCGGATCCTGCTGGCTGTTGACGGAATGATGCCGGAAGGATTTCTGGAATTCATCTGGAACGGGATTATGGCAGAGGTTATGCCGGAGAACTTCTGGTTCACGGAGGCGGAGACGTACCGTTATCTGAAAAGCTGCCGGAGCAGTCTCAGATACAGGGAAGTGTACTATATGACAGGAGGATGGGCCGGGTGTATTGCCATGCTGATCCGGCTTGAAAGGCAGCTGGGCGGCCGGTGGAGCGTGTGGGAGCTGTGCAGCAGATACGAGATACGCGGGTATATCCGGGATCAGATCCTGGATGTGCTTCCCCCGGATGAACGGAATATGCTGAGAGAACGCGCGGCATTTCCCTGTCTGAATGAAGAACTTTCATCCGTACTCTGGGAAGAGCCGGACAGAGAGACAGAAGAGCGTCTCTTTGTCCGCGGAGCTATGGTCTATGTCCCCGGAAAAGAATCGTGGCACGTACAGCCTGCGCTCCGCATGGCGGTGGAACGTGATGCATCTCCGGAACTCTGCAGGAGAGCGATCGCCTGGTACGAGACCCGCGGACGCGTGCAGGACGCCCTTTCCTGCTGCTGGTACCTGCAGGACAGAGAGGCTTACAGGGAATGTCTGATCCGGAACTATGACAAGGTTCCCTTCCTGAATTATGATAAACCGGCCCGGACAGAAGTAAACAGCAGGACTCCGGAGCTGTTCTATCTTGAATGGATGGACGCCTTCCTGCGCCAGGATACTGCACAGATGAAGGCCTTGAGAAGATACCTGGACAACCTGGGGACAGAAGAACGGAAGGGAGAAGAGGAACGCAGAAAGATAACGGAGATCTATCTGAACGTGACATATACAGATCCTGAGATCACTGCCGGACAATGGATGGAGCTGCTCAGAGAAAAGACCGATCCGCAACATCCGGTACGTCTGTATTTCATTCTGGGTGAGTCGGTGTCCTACCTGAGCGGACTGCGGGATCTCTCGGACCTCTTTGCCTGCGGGAAAAAGGAACGGGCAGGCTGGCAGAAGCTGTGGGAAGAGCGGCTGGCGGAGGAGAATCAGATCCAGTACCGTCTGGCGGGAATGGAATATGATTTCCAGACAGACGCGGCTTCGATAAGAGGCGAAGGAAATCTGGAAAATCTGCCTGAAACGGGGAAGGGTACCCCATGGCAGATCCGGCTTGGCACAATGTATCTGGCTTATCTGTCTGCGGACGGAAGCGCGCCTCAGTACCATGTGCGGAAATACATCCGGGAACTGGCGGAGTCACTGGAAAGAGAAGAATCCCCGGTCTGCCGCTGGAACGCGCGGGCGCTGCTCTATCTTGCAGAGGCAAGATGGGGAGAGAAAGAAGATCTGATGAAATGGATCCGGGAGACCGGCGGAGATATCGAGAACGAGGAGGGAAAGACCAGGTTCTGTATGACCGCGGAGGCAAAGATCAACCTGTATCTGGGAAACTTTGCTTACGCCGAGAGCATTCTCAGGACACTGATCCCATATTTTGAAAAGAACGGAAACCGGAGGTGGCTGGCAGAAGCGCTGTTTCAGAGAGCGATAGCCGAACGCGAGAGGGGAGAGAACGGCCAGGCTCTGAAGACGACGGCAGAATCGCTGGCGGCTGCCGGACCGTACCGCTATGTCAGGATTTACACAGGATACGGCAAAAGGGGAGCAGACCTGCTGGAAGAATACAGAAAATGGATGGAGGGCTCCCGGACTCCACAGCTTCAGAAAAAGAAGAGATACAAGTACGGAAGTGTTCTGAAGATGCCGGCGGAAGACTGGCTGGACTACATGATCAGAAAGGCGGGGCGGCAGAAGAAACATTATCCTGATTTCACGGAAGATCAGCAGAATATTTACCGGGTGGAAAAGCTGACGGTTACAGAACTTATGGTGCTGCGGTATCTGGAAGAAGGATACAGCAATGCAGATATCGGCGAAAAGATGAATATCAGACTCTCCACCGTAAAAAGCCATATTTACAACATTTACAGAAAACTGGGAGCAGCGACCCGGATTCAGGCAGTTCAGAAAGCGCGGGAAACCGGCATACTGCAGGATTAGAAAAAAGAGCGGATTCTCTCATACTCCGGTATGGGGCGCCGCTCTTTTTTTGGTGCTAACATAATCATACTTCGAAGAAAGGCAGAAAAAAGAAGAGATTTCGGATCAGCAGGAATTTTCTGGAAGAAAATACTGGAAATATATAACAATACTAGTATAAAATACCATTGAGGGCAGCGATGCTCGAACTCATGCATGAAGAATATTACCGGAAGAAATAAAGCAGTAAGTAAAGAAGGGTACATATGGGAAAACGTGCAATAAGTGAGAAGATGCTGGAAGCGCTCCGCTGCTTCCTGAATGGTAAGAAAGTAACATGGGAGGAGGGCCTGTCCGCGGAGGACTGGCAGACGCTGTTCAGACTCTGTCAGCATCATCAGATCCTCCCGATGATCTATGATACAGTATATGCGTGCCCGGCGTTCGGAACGTGTCCGCCGGAGACCGTGCAGATGATCAAAACACAGGTCATCCGTCAGGTCATGATGCAGAGCAGAAAGACGGAAGAGTTCCTTCAGCTGTATAAAAAACTTCTGGAACAGAACCTGACGCCGGTCGTTGTGAAGGGACTGATCTGCAGAGCTCTGTACCGGGAGCCGGATTACCGCTGCTCCGGCGATGAGGATGTGCTGATCCCCAAAGAGCAGTTCAAAGGGTGCAGCGAAGTGTTTGCCGCAAACGGAATGGAGATGCTGGAGCCGGACATGAATCCGGATGAAGAAGGCGAAGTCCCCTTCTATAAAGTGGGCGGAATGTTACATATTGAACTTCACAAAGAACTCTTTTCATCTGAGTCGGAAGCATACGGGAACCTGAACAGTCTGTTTGAAGGGGTCTTTGACCGGAAGATACAGGAAGAGATACATGGAGTGCCGGTGTACACAATGTGCCATACGGACCATCTGCTCTATCTGATCCTCCATGCGTTCAAACATTTCCTTCACAGCGGTTTCGGTATCCGCCAGGTGTGCGACATAGTGATCTATGCTGAGGCACACGGAGCGGAGATTGACTGGGCGTATCTCCTGGAAAAATGCAGAGAGATCCATGCGGATGTATTTACCGCGTCTCTGTTCGATATCGGAAAGAAAGAGCTTTCCTTCGATCCTGAGAAAGCCTGCTATCCGGAGATCTGGAGTTCTATAGAAGCGGATGGAAGCGATCTTCTGGAGGATCTGCTGGAAGGCGGTGTGTTCGGAGATTCCAGTATGAGCCGGAAACACAGCAGCAACATCACCCTCCAGGCCGTGACCGAGGACAAGAAAGGGAAGAAAGCGGGAGCGTCTCTGATCCAGTCCCTCTTCCCGGACAGAAAATACATGGAGAGGACTTATACATATCTGAAGAAATATCCGTTTCTCCTGCCGGCCGCATGGGCATCCAGAATCAGGAATTATCTGAAAGAATCGAAAAATATGGGCGGAAATGACGCTATGGAGAGTATAGAGATCGGGAATCACAGGGTGGATCTGATGAAGAAGTATAAGATTATTCAGTAGGGGACACAGTGAGATATGTGAAGAATGTGACGAAACAATGCAGTTTCCCTGTAAAGGAAGCTACATTGCTGTTTTGAATAAATTGTGAAAATCAGGTTAAATCTGATTTTATTTGTTGCTTTTTTCCGAATTAAGGTGTAAACTTACAGAATAAAAATGTATTTGTAATGCCTTTTGATTCCGTGCAAAAGCGGATGCTGTTATGAAACGCGTTATTACTATAACACTCAGCTTTAATATCCTAGACGATGTACAACGCTTGTCAGAGAGTTTTCAGGAAGGCAGATGGAATGGAGGTATATTGTATATGAAGAAGAGATGGGGAACCCCGATGGCGATGGTTGAAGAATTTGAGGCAAATGAGTATGTTGCGGCTTGTTGGGGGGTGCAATGCGATGTTGATTGGGCAAATGATTATGAATGGCAGCAAGGTGATTACAGTCATGGAGTAACTCATGCATGGGATCACTGTGGCAATTCTTCTAATCAGGTAATTTTTGATGACAATGGTGACAATGTGGGCGACCGTATGATCGAGACAGGTACGGACGGTTTAGGAGATTTGGTTTGCACTATATATACGGATGAAACTTATAGTACAGTAAGGAATGTGTCATCTGTTCAAGTAGGAGAGACGATTTACTGGACAACAACTGCTTCAGACGGAAGGACATGGAATCACAGAGGAAAGGTATATGCGACAGCTGAAGGGCATCCGAACCGTTCTTGATCCCGGTGCGATTGATAACTGAAATTACATATTCGACATAAATTCAGAGAGGACCGAGACTATTCGGTCCTCTTTTTGCAATAGCGACGAGCCAAAGCCTGGGCTTGCCCGAGACCTTGGCGACTGCTTACAATCCTGGAATGTGCCTTTTGGCACTTCCAGTAATTTCAGGGAGAGTTTACTATGGAACCTTTACCGATGGAAACCAATACGGTGGAAAAAATGATGCTGAGACGGGCGGCATCCGCGCAGCGTCCGATCAATGGCAGTCTGGAACTTCTGCCCCTCTGCAATATGCGCTGTGACATGTGTTACGTCAGACTCAGCCGTTCTGAAACAGAGAAGAAGGGCGGTCTTCGTACTGCAGATGAATGGATCCGTCTGGGACGGGAAATGCAGATTGCCGGAGTTCTCTTTCTGCTTCTTACCGGAGGGGAACCCTTGTTGTTTCCGGAGTTCAGAAGGCTGTATACAGAATTGAAGCGGATGGGAATGATCCTTACGATCAATACGAATGGTACGCTTTTGAACGAGGAATGGGCGGATTTTTTTGAAAGCGACAGACCCCGCCGGATCAATATTACACTCTACGGGGCGGATGACAGGGCATATGAAGAATTGTGTCATTATCTGGGAGGATTTGAAAAAACGATCTATGGCATACGTCTGCTGAAAGAACGGGGCATAGATGTTAAAATAAACGGCAGCGTTACGAAGAGCAATCAGAATGATATGAAGAAAATCTATGATATCGGAAGAGCACTCGGCGTCCCAGTGCATATGGATACCTATATGCTGCCCGGCCTGCACGAGAGAAGCCTGCCCTTTGAACAGCAGTCCAGGCTGGCTCCGGAAGAAGCGGCGGCAGCTGAGCTGGAAACAATCAGATCGGAACTGCTTCCTGAACTGTTCCAGGAATATATAGAACAGAAGCTTATGCAGATAGAAAAGGGGGCTCCTGTTTATCCGGTTGGCATTACCTGTATGGCCGGAAACTGTTCTTTTGCCGTCAACTGGCAGGGAGAAATGCGCCCCTGTGTTACATTAGAGGAACCTTCTGTTCCGGTGTTTGAAACCGGATTTGAAGCCGCGTGGAAAAAGATGGTAAAAGAAGCAAAACTGCTTAAAGGAAGTGAAACGTGTTCGAAATGTTCTCTGCGTCCCATATGTAAGACATGTGTAGCAAGTGCCTGGCTGGAAACCGGCGCGTATGACGGTGTTCCGGAATATCTGTGCCGGTATGCCCGGGAATACCGGAGACTGCTCTGCGAAGCAAAGAACATTTAGCGTTATGGAGGAATGAAGAATATGAAAACAAACAGTGAATATATGCTCCGTGAGATTGCCGGGGAGGCGGTTCTTATACCTACCGGATCTGCTTCACAGCAACTGAACGGGATGATTCGCCTGACAGATACGGCAGCTTTTATATGGAAACAGGTGGATACAGCGGTTGATCTGGAAGAAATCGTGGCAAGAGTGCGGGATGAATTTGATGTGGATGAAGAGATCGCAAGGCGCGATATTTACGGGTTCCTTCATGAACTGTATATCAGAGATATTGTGCAGGATATACCGGAGATGGATCAGGGAGCTGATAATTTATAAATGAAAGACGCAGTTAAATATGAAGATGCACTGCGCTTTTCTCCCTATATATTGCCGGGAACAGTTTGTTAAAGTGTAAAATACAGGTAAATACAAGAAGAAAATGCCAAAATGACCAAAAACTGTGAATATTTCATGAAAAAACCGTGTCTTTTAGCATTGACATTATAGGATATTGTGATATTATGATAAGGTACATAAGAAAGATAGTGGGGGAGGAATATATTGGAGAGAAAGAAAACGTCATCCGAAGCTCTCTCCGGTTTCGAATCTCAGGAGTATCTTCCGGAAGGAACAAAAGAGGGAGACGTCAGGATGTTTAAAGCAAATCCCGATTTTCTGTTGCGGGAAGTGGCCGGCGAAGCCGTGCTGGTGCCTGTGGGCGGTGCGGGAATATTTGAAAACAGCGTGATATCGCTGAATGAAACCTGCAGTTTTCTGTGGAAATTGTTCCAGGAGCCAAGAACAGAGGAAGATGTGATCGCTGAGGCGAGAAAAGAGTATTCTGATCCTGATGGTGAGATGGAACAGGGAATCAAAGATTTCATAAGAGAATATTTGAAGTATGGTCTATTGAAGGAGGAGTAAAAATGGAAGGAAAGGTTTGGAGAAGACCTCTGACGGAGGTTCAGAAGTTTGAAGCGAATGAGTATGTAGCGGCTTGCGGAGATAGTGGGACGACATATCTTTTTACTTGTGATGCTGGCGGTGGAGAGAGCGGAAATGTATATGTAGAGAGTAATGGTGTAGAGGGACTGCAGACTAGAGGAGAATGGGTTGGTGGTTGGGGTGGCCACTGGCAGGAAGCAGACAGGAGTTTGGGCGGATATCATGCGTGTGGAACTACTCACGAAGCGGATTCGGATGATGAATTCCTAGATGGTTATTATGTGCCGTACTGGTCAGGTGACGTCGAAAAAGTTATTATTTGGCGTGGACCTTATAATAACAATGTTCATTGTACCACCAACCTTAACATGGATTCTTGGGAAACAGCAAAATCATAATATTTAACTACATAATTATAATAGACCGGAACAGTTTTCCGGTCTATTTTCATTTCACCCGAAAGGAGACT
Organism: uncultured Lachnospiraceae bacterium; assembly: GCA_930972465.1. Taxonomy (GTDB): domain Bacteria; phylum Bacillota; class Clostridia; order Lachnospirales; family Lachnospiraceae; genus Mediterraneibacter; species Mediterraneibacter stercoravium. The sequence goes on along the minus strand of CAKNHF010000014.1, from coordinate 36,273 downwards.
ACCCTATGGAACCATTAGAAGGCGCAACCACCGTCGAACGCATGCTTCTCGACCAGGCTAGGCGCACCTATACCCCAGCCAACGGCAGTATCGAACTTCTCCCTCTCTGCAACATGAACTGCGACATGTGCTATGTCCGGCTCAGCCGGGAGGAGATGGAGAGGCAGGGGAAACTGCGTACTGCGGACGAGTGGCTGGAGATCGGGAGACAGATGAAGGAGGCGGGAGTTCTTTTCTTACTGTTGACAGGCGGGGAGCCATTCCTGTATCCTGATTTCAGAAGACTCTACCTGGAATTGAGAAAGATGGGAATGATCATCACCATCAATACCAACGGGACGCTGATCGATGAAGATCTGGCTGTTTTTTTAGGAAAGTATAAGCCCAGAAGGGTGAACATCACGCTTTACGGGACAGATGAGGAGACTTATGCCAGCCTGTGCCATTATCCCGGAGGATATGAGAAGACACTGCGGGGAATCCGTCTTCTCAGAGAACATGGCGTGGATGTGAAGGTGGGAGGCAGCCTTACCCGGGCAAACAGAGCTGATCTGGATAAACTCCTGGATGTCGAGAAAGAACTGGGGATCCCTGTAAGAGTGGATACATATATGATGCCTGCCACGAGGGAACGCGATCTGCCTTATAACATGCAGTCCCGTCTGGATCCGGAGGAGGCGGCCCGGGCGAGGATCCATGCCCTGAAGCGGGAGATGGGTCCTGAGCTGTTTCCTCAGTATGTACAGCAGTCGGTGTACAGAGCGGATCACCCGGAACCTGTCGAATCTGCGCCGGGACACATGTCCTGCATGGCAGGTCAGTGTTCCTTTACCATTAACTGGCAGGGAGAGATGCGCCCCTGTGTGATCCTGAGCGAGCCTGCGGCGTCTGTGTTTGATATGGGCTTTGAAGCAGCATGGAAATACATTGTGGAAGAGACCCATAAGATCCTTTTGAATGCAAAGTGCACGTCCTGCCATATGCGGCATCTCTGCCGTACCTGTGCGGCAAGCGCTCTGCTGGAGACCGGGAGCTATGGCGGTGTGCCGGATTACATGTGCAGATATGCAGAAGAGTCTTTGAGAATACTGAGAGAAGAATGGGAGAATATACAGAATGGACAGGATATTTCAGATCGGTGATTTTGTATTCCGTCTCTGTTGTCCGGAGGAGATAACGCCTCCGGATAATTTCATGAAGTTTACTGCAGAGACAGGTGTGTCGGAGTACACCTATCATATAGAAGTTTCCGACCGGCTTCCCCGTCCGGACGGCAAGGTCACGGCGCAGCGCCCTGATCTTACGGTATTTCAGAATGCGTCGGGGGAAAGCCGCCTGATCGGGATAAAGGGAACCGGGGAATATTATGCCTGCTACAGGGAAGTTGCTGATGATCGGGCGGAGATTACCCTTGCCCGGGACCAGATCCGGGGACTGCACTTTGATCCGGTTTTCACCTCACTTTTTGCGCTCGAACGCCGTCTGGTGAAGAAGGACAGTATGGTCCTTCACTGCGCCTATATGGAGTACCGGGGAGGGGCGATTCTTTTTTCTGCTCCGTCGGAGACCGGGAAGACGACCCAGGCCAATCTCTGGGAAAAGTACCGGGGGAGCCGTACGGTCAACGGCGACCGTGCTCTTCTCGGAAAGAAAGACGGCAGATGGACGGCGCAGGGCTGGCCGGTGTGCGGGACGTCAGAGGTGTGCAATAACGAAGCGATTCCCATCCGGGCTGTTGTCATGCTGAGCCAGGCGAAAGAAAACCGGGCGGAGAGACTGACTCCGGGACGTGCGTTCCCGCTTCTGTACAGTCAGATCACGGTAAACAAATGGAATACGTCGGATCATGTCCATACCATGGATCTGATTGAGGATTTCCTGGGAAGAGTCCCGGTGCTTCATCTCAGATGCACGATCTCTGAGGAAGCGGTGGCGTGTCTGGAGCGGGCTTTGCAGAATCTGGATGCTTGACGATGCCGGATGATGCATGTATACTGTTTTGCAGAAATGGAACTTTTCGCGTCGGTGTGACCGGACAGGACAGACAGGGGTGATTCGATGGAAGAACATCAGAATGAAAATAAAAATCCCGCCTTTGAATCTCTGGACATTCTCATATCCAGATGGAAAGACGGGACTTTTGGCGAGATTATAGACGACTGGAAGTGGATCTTCAGCTACAGCGTCAGATACAAAGGGGCTATTGCTTTTTATATAATCCTCGGCATTTTCAGCACATCTATGGGACTGGTCAGCAGTGTGGCAAGCAAGTATATGATCGATATCATTACGGGTTATGAGACAAGCAGGCTGTGGGTCATGATCGCGATCATGGTCGGAAGCACGGTTTTCAGTCTGACGTTCAGCAGCATCATAAGCCGGATTACGGCAAAGCTGAGCATCGATATCAACAATGATATTCAGGCGGATATCTTTGACAAGATCGTTGACGCGGACTGGCTTGCGCTGAATAAATACTCCAACGGCGATATTCTGAACCGTTTTAACGGGGATATCGGAACCGTAAGCGGCAATGCGATCAGCTGGCTTCCTACTATTATTATAGCGATTTACAATTTTATCGCCACATTCTTTGTAATTCTTCACTATGACTGGATCATGGCTGTGATCGCACTGGCCAGCGCACCGTTCCTGCTTCTGATGTCAAGATTCATGATTAAGAAGCAGAGAGATTACAGCAAGAAAGTCCGGGAGATGAGTTCCGATCTGATGACTTTCGAGGTGGAGGCGATCTATAACTTCGATACTATAAAATCATTCGGTGTGGCGCCCCATTACAGTAAGAAGATGCGCTGGTGGCAGCGGAAATTCCGTGATATCAGCCTGAAATACAATATGTTTTCCATTAAGACAAGCATTCTCATGACCATAATGGGGACGCTGGTTCAGTTCGCCGCATTTGGCTACTGTCTTTTCCGGCTCTGGACAGGGGATATTACATACGGAACCATGACGCTGTTCCTGCAGCAGAGAAGCAATCTTTCCTCCGCGTTCAGCAACGTCGTTTCCATCATTCCGTCTTTCCTGAACAGCTCCGTATCGGCGCATCGTATCCGTGAACTGGTGCAGCTCCCGAGAGAAGTACATATTCCGGAGAGCAGTGAGATGGATAAATACATAGAGAACGGCTTCGAAGTACGGATGCAGGACGTGAATTTCTCATATGTACAGGGAACACGCGTGATCACAGACTCGGCATTTGAGGCAAATCCGGGTGAGATTGTGGCTCTTGTAGGCCCCTCCGGTGAAGGAAAGACGACAATGATCCGGTTGATTCTCGGGCTGGTCCGTCCGGAAAACGGTGAGGTGAAGCTGCGGGCTTCCAATGGACAGGAAATCACAATGAATGCGGAGACAAGGCATCTGTTCGCCTATGTTCCTCAGGGAAACACAATCCTTTCCGGAACGATTGCCGAGAACATGCGCATGGTAAAGGAAGACGCCACAGATGAGGAGATCATCGAGGCGCTGAAGGTTTCCTGCGCCTGGGATTTTGTGGAGAAGCTTCCGGATACCATCAACAGCAATGTGGGGGAACGGGGAAGAGGTCTCTCTGAGGGGCAGGCTCAGCGTATTGCGATTGCAAGAGCGGTCTTGAGAGATTCTCCGATCCTTCTGCTCGATGAGGCGACATCAGCCCTTGACGTGACTACGGAACGCACTGTGCTGCGCAACATCGTGCAGCAGCATCCGAACAAGACATGCATTGTGACGACCCACCGGCCGAGCGTGCTCAATCTGTGTCAGAGAGTGTACCGTGTCATGGAGACAAAGGTGACAGAGCTCAGTGAGGAAGAGTCGAGCCGCATGGCCATGGACTTCTGATATCTGATCCATAGCCAAAGCTGCCGGAACTGCGGTCCAGTGTAAAGGGGAAATGTTATGAATACTCGTGTAGTCGATACAAATGAATATGTATCTGTTCTCCGGGGAATTGCGGAAGAGGGAAAGACTGTGTCCATGCTGATTGCCGGAAGCAGTATGTCTCCTTTTCTGTGCCATAACAGAGATTACATCTATTTTACAAAACCGGAGCGGGAGCTGCGCAGAGGCGACATGGTCTTCTATCAGAGGAACAGCGGACAGTACGTGATGCATCGGATATACAGGAAGACGGCGGAAGGCTATTATATGGTCGGCGACGCACAGACGCAGATCGAGGGGCCGCTCCGGAGAGATCAGATATTTGCCCTGGTTGTCAAGGTGAAGAGGAAGGGGAAGCTGATCCGGCCCGGGGATTTCTGGTGGGAGTTCTTCGAACATGTCTGGCTCCGGATCATTCCGGTGAGGAAACTGATAGAGAAGGTTTATTCATTTTTTACAGGAAGAGGAGCCCGGCGGCAGGGCTGAACGACGGGAAAATGAGGACAACCGTACGGGACTTCTGCGTAAAGCGGAATAATTACTAAAAATCTGGTAATATAGAAGAGATTATTCCGAAATGCAGAAACTTGTGTTATAATAACTGACTGTAGTATTGCAGGAAGGCGGATTCCGCCTGTCAAGGGAGCCTGCACAACTGAGTTTATACATATATAAAGGGGACAATATGATAGATATACATACTCACATCCTTCCGGGAGTGGATGACGGAGCGGAGGATATCTATGACAGCATCGAGATGGCAGCTATGGCATACGAGAACGGAACGACTGTTATAGTGGCGACGCCGCACTGTAACATTCCAGGAATGTATGCCAATTATTTTGGAAAAGAATACTGTCATGTGTTTCAGAAGACAAAGGAGATCCTCAGGAGGGAGGTGCCTCAGATCACCCTGCTTGCGGGAATGGAGGTCTTTACTACGGAGGAAGTTCCGAGACTTCTGACAGAGGGAAAGATATTTCCCATCAACAGGACAAGGTACATCCTGATGGAGTTTGACTTTGGCGAGGATCCGGATTTTGCCGGCGAGATTCTCCGGCAGGTAAAGGAAGTCCGGGCAATTCCGGTGATCGCCCATGCTGAGAGGTATGAATTTATTCAGGATGACCCGGAGATCGCATATCAGTGGACAAAGAAAGGATATGAGATCCAGATCAATAAGGGAAGCTTCATGGGAAGATTCGGACAGCGCGCGCAGCGCGCGGCCTATGAACTGCTGAATCACAATCTTGTGACCGCGGTTGCAAGCGACGCCCACAGCCCGATACAGAGAACAACATGCATGGCGGACGCGTATGACCATCTCAGCGAAGAATATCCGGAGGAATATCTGGATGTTCTGTTTGACAAGAATCCGCAGAACATCTGTAACGGCCTTAAGCCGGTAAAGATGCGGAGGATTCCGTTTAATGAAAGATACTACTGGGAGGAACGGGCGCAATGAGAAGATTGAGAGTTACAATAGTATTGGTATTCGTGCTGTCTGTGATAGCATTTATTGCATACAACGTCATGGCGAGAATGGTGGAGGATCATACTCCTCCGGTAATTACCTGTGATTCAGACACGGTCACGGTCAGCGTGGAGGATGACGACTCCGCGCTCCTGCAGGGAATGACAGCCGAAGACAACAGAGACGGAGATCTGACGGATTCCATTCGTGTCTCCTCCATGTCAAACTTTACGGAACCGGGAAAGCGTACAGCGAACTATGCCGTGTTTGACAGCTCGAATCAGGTGGCCACTTATTCACGAACAGTTGAATATACAGATTATACTTCTCCGCAGATCCAGCTTTCAGAACCGCTGCGATTTAGCATGGAACAGATGGAGGATATCAATCTTGCGGAAAATATGACGGTGCAGGACTGCCTGGATGGAGATATCTCCTCCCAGATCAGAGCAACTTTCAGTGACAACACATATATATCCCAGGCGGGAAATTATGAGATGACGGTTCAGGTGAGCAACAGCGCAGGGGATACCTGCTCGGTTCCTCTGACCGTGACAGTCACAGATTCTTCGGACGATGAGGAAAGGGACAAGTATTATCCGGTTCTGTCCCAGTATATCGTGTACACGAATGTTGGCAAGTCAGTGGATCTGAATTCTCTTGTCATCGGGCTGGAGAGAAACGGTTCGGAATATCTCTTTGAAGACGACAACAGCCTTTTGCCCGGAGAGCGTGGAGATGTACAGGTTTCAGGAAGTGTTGACTATAAGACGGCCGGTACATATACAGTAGATTATACTTTTACGACAGAGGATGATGTATCGGCGACAACGAAATTAGCAGTGGTAGTGAGGTAATGTGATGGAGAATACGACCGGTCAGACATTGGACAACTATAAGATAGAGCCGTTTACGCTCATACATGATATCCTGATCAACTGGTGGGCAATCCTGCTGGGCGCCGTATCGGCGGCGCTTCTGGCTTATGTACTGCTGAACCTGAGATATGTTCCGCAGTATACATCGTCTGCGACATTCGTCGTATCGGCCAGAAATACATCGGCATCGTACTCTACGCTGAGCTCGGCTAACACAACGGCGACCACCTTCCAGAAGATTGTCGAGAGCAATACCATGCAGGACGTCCTGTGTGAGAAGCTCGGAGTTGACGAGATCGATGCGGATATACAGGCGACTGTAGCGGAGGGGACGAATCTGCTGGAACTGAACGTGACGGCGTCATCCCCGAGAGAGGCGTTTGACGTTATGGAAGGAATTCTGGAAAATTATTCAAGCGTTTCATATTACACAGTGGGAGACATCGTGCTGAATATGCTGAGAAATCCGGACATTCCGTTCTCGCCGAACAATCCGCTGAACACCAGCCGGACTCTGAAGATGGTGTTCGTGCTGGCCGCGGCCGCGCTTGCATTTCTCTTCGGTTTGCTCTCGGTAATGCGGGATACCCTGAAGAATGAAGACGATATTGAAAAGAAACTGGACGCCAGAAATATGGGATCCATTGCCTATGAATTTAAACACAAGACGCTGAAAGAGCTTCTGGGCCGTAAGAAAAGAGGACTTCTGATCAATGATCCTCTGGCGGGATTCGGCTTCGTTGAGAGCTACAGGAAGTTTTCTGCGAAGGCCGAGTACCGGATGGAAAAGGAAGGCTGGAAGACGCTTACCGTCACCAGTGTTTCGGAAAATGAAGGTAAGTCGACAGTAGCGGCTAACCTTGCAATCAGCCTGGCGGAAAAGGACAACCGGGTACTTCTGATCGACGGCGACCTGAGGCGCCCGTCCCAGTTCCTGATTTTCGGCCTTCATCCGTCAGAGGACAATGAGCTGGGAGAATTCCTGAAACATGAAAGGAAAGACTTTGACCTTCTTATGAAGACAAAGGTGCCGAAGCTGTATCTGATCGGAGGGAGGAACTGTTATTCCTCCTCCACGGATATCCTTCAGGGAGACAGGACGAGAAAATTCCTGAACCGCTGTAAAGAGTCGGCGGACTACATTATTGTGGATACACCGCCCACGGGAGTTCTGGGAGACGCAGAGTTGTGGGGACAGTATACAGATGCGGTTCTCTTCGTGGAACGTCAGAACTTTATTGCTGCTGAAGACATTAATACAATGCTGGACAAGTTCCGCGCTCAGAAAACCAGAATCCTGGGAGTGGTGCTGAACAGTGTGCAGTCCTTCGGACGCCTTGCAGGGGCGACGGTGGGAAGATACAGCGGCAGATACGGAGATTACGGCCATTACGGCAAGAAACATAAGGAAAGTGGAAAATGAGTGAGAACAGAGAAGTAACAGAAAACGGAAAGATTGATGAAACAGAAAAAATAGATATCATGAATCTGGTGGCAGACTTCCTGAATGCATTGAGAAAGCTCTGGCCTGTCATGCTGATTCTGCTCATAGTGTGCACCGTCCGGTCTTATTTCGCGACATCATTCTCCTATACGCCGCAGTATGTGGCTTCCGCCACCGTGTCTGTGGCAGGACCCGGAGGAGGCTCCTACAGTAATATTCAGTCAGCGCAGGAAATGGCGGAGGTTTTTCCTTATGTTCTGACCAGCGGCGTGCTCCAGGATGTGGTCGCGAATGATATGGGACTTGATTATGTCCCCGGATCTATCAGCGTTGAAGCAGAAGATGGGATGAACATGCTGACGATCTCCGTATCCTCAGATGATCCGCAGATGGCCTACAACGTGCTTCAGTCCGTGATTAAGAATTATCCGGAAGTGGCCGAGTACATTTTCGGCGAGACCAGCCTGCAGATTCTTGACGAGACGGGAATCCCTTCTGATACGCAGAAAGAAGTTGTCATACGCGGCTCCTACAAAAAAGGATTCCTTCAGGGAGCTGTGATCGACGCAGTGATCCTGTGCCTGTATGTACTGCTGAAGCAGACGGTACATTCCAAAGACAAGCTGAATAAGAGAATTAATATCAAAGATCTTGGCAGCCTGCCCTATGTGAAGCAGAAAAAGAGAAAGAAATCGGAGTACAACAGCCTGAACATACTGAACGAGCGGATCTCTCCCGCATACGAGGAAGCAATCCGCCGGCTCAGAGTCCGTGTCATGAAGGAATCGGATGAAGATGAAAAAACAGGCAGGGTGATCATGGTCACAAGTTCCATCCCGGGAGAAGGGAAGACGACCGTGGCGGTAAACCTGGCTCTGGCTATTGCAAAACAGGGAAAATCAGTGATCCTTGCTGACTTTGATACGAGAAACCCGTCTGTTGCAGACATTATGCAGGAGACGAAAAAGCATCCCGGTATCGGGGCTGTGCTGAGGGGGAAAGTGACGCTTACCCAGTCACTGTGCAAGGCAGACATCCCTGATACAGATATGCTGATTCTATACGGAGGAAAGCCGAATGATGAAGACGCGTCCCTTCTCGGTTCCAGAAGGATGGACGATATCCTGAATGCAATGAGAAGAAGAGCGGATTACGTGATTCTTGATACGGCTCCGGCCGAGCTCCTGGCGGACGCCTCTCTTCTGGCAAAATATGTGGACTCCGCACTGTATGTAGTCCGCTGTGACTATACGAAGCTGAACAAGATCAGAAACGGAATCGATGCGCTGGCGTCCAGAGATGTTGAAATACTCGGCTATGTATTCAACGGAGATACAAGTCATAAAGGCAGCCGTTACGGCTATGGATATGGTTATGGCTACGGTTACGGCTATGGTTACGGCAGATACAGCAGATACGGACGTTACAGCAGATATTCCCGTTACGGCAAGCTGAAAGACACCGGAAAACGCGAGGATGAATACGGCCGTATCATCAAGGAATAGAGCAGGAGGCGGCACGGATGGCAGGACAGAAGAAAAAGAAGAAAGGTCTTAGACGATGGATCAGGAAACATAAAGCGGCGTCTACCGTGATCGCACTTTTTCTGATCTGCATTCTGACAGTCAGCGGAGTTATCGGGGCAATCGCGTGGGGGGTATACCACAACAGTATCGGCATTGTGGATCCGGATGATGTGGATCCCACGGCGGATCAGGTTCAGATTGCCCGCGAAGAGCAGAAAGACGACGATGTGGTCAATGTCCTTCTGGTAGGATCTGATTCCCGTGATCCCAACGCGGAGATGGGGCGTTCTGATACGATGATGCTCGTTTCTTTCAATAAGGCGGAAGAAAAGGCGACAGTCATTTCTTTCCTGCGGGATTCGCTGGTGGAGATCGACGGGCACGGACAGAGCAAGCTGGGGCATACATTCGCCTACGGCGGCGTAGGTCTTACGATCAATACTATCAACAAACAGTTTGATCTGGATATACAGAACTATATCATCATCAACTTTGAAAACCTGGTCGGAATCATTGATGAACTGGGAGGGATCCGGGTGAATCTGACGGAGGAAGAAGCGGAATACTATCGCGCCAACGGCATGCCGGATATCCAGGCCGGAGACGTGACTCTGACAGGATCCCAGGCTCTGGCACATGCGAGAAACAGAAGCCTGGACAATGACTTCGGGCGTACGAGACGCCAGAGGAGCGTGCTGTACGGAATTTACAACAAGGTTATGGAGAACAAAGATCCTCAGGCGGTCATGTCGCTGATCACATACTGTATGGGACAGGTTTCAACCAATATGAGCGTTACAGAGCTGTACGATATTGCAACAGATGTGCTGAGTATTGACCATCTGAGAACGCAGCAGGCGGCTGTGCCGCAGGAAGGAACTTATGAGTTCGGCACTTACGAAGGCATGTCAGTGATCAACCTGGATCTGGAAGCTAACAAAGAGTATATAAAAGAACTGCTGTATTAGTCTGGAAAACGGATTATGCAGGCTGATAAATCAAAGCCGGGAGGATGCGGATGATGCGTCCTGCCGGCTTTCTCTTGCTCCTTCAGGAAGATTTCAACGAAATAAGGGGGCTTATCTTATGATATACAGGTAAAGAATTACAACACTGGTAATATTTAATAATCATATACAATATCTTGTTCCCGGAAGTGATTTGGGATACAATAAGTCTCGAAATGATCAGGCCTTTCGCCGCTATCTGACAAAATAACATGAAATGAATGAGAAATTTCCAGAAAATGGTAAATATTAACAAAAAATTAAGAAGTACAAAATTTTAACATACGATATATAAGGATTGTGATATAATACTACAGTACGCTGAAAAACAAGTCATAATTATAATAATTTTGATAACTGCAGAGGGATTATTATGAAAGATGATGTACATAGGATTTGTCGGAACAGGGAGGCTGTCATCAAGGGGACGGCTCTTTTTTTGGTTGATGGAACATTGATAATATGCTGTATGGCAGGAGCACTATGGGTGAGATATGATTTCAGTTTTGCTCAGATTGATCCTATTTTTTGGAAGTCCATAAGCAGGTACATGTGGATTAATGTTTTGTGTACACTTTTTATCAATCTGGTCTGCCGCCTTTATACAAGCCTGTGGAGATTTGCAGGGCTTGAAGAATTGAAAAATGCTTTAGTAGCAATTGTCTTTTCTTCAGTTGTACAGAATTTGGGGCTGAAATTGATGAATTGTCCGGTGCCCAGAAGTTATATTATTATTTATGCTATGCTTCTTACAATATGTATTATCGGACCGAGATTTTCCTACCGGTTTCTAAGGATCGCATATCGCAATCATGAAGTGCTTTGGAGAACAGAACCGGTTGTAACTATGGTAATAGGAGCTGGTGCGGCCGGATATATGCTTGTAAGAGAAATGAAGAATAGCAAACACCTGAATCGGAAGGTTCCATGTATAATTGATGATGATCCCGGAAAGATCGGAACTTATCTGCAAGGAATTCCAATTGTAGGGAATAGAGATAAAATTCCTGATATGGCAAAAAAATATAATGTCGAAGAGATAATAATTGCGATTCCTACACTGAAAGATAACAGAGAAAAAGAACTTTTAGAAATATGTCAGAAGACTTCGTGTAAGATAAAAATGCTACCAGGTATTTACCAGATGGTGAATCAGGAGATAGATCTTTCTATGCTTCGGGATGTAAGAATTGAAGATTTACTGGGAAGGGAACCAGTGGATTTGAGGATGGATGAAATTGCCAGTTATATTGGTGATAAGGTGATCCTTGTAACCGGGGGAGGAGGATCAATAGGAAGTGAAATTTGCAGACAGGTTGCGTTGCATGCCCCTCGACAGCTGATAATAGTAGATATTTATGAAAATAATGCCTATAATATTCAGTTGGAGCTTAAGAAAAAATATCCGAAACTCAATCTTGTGACGCTGATTGCGTCTGTCAGGGATAAAAAGCGAGTGGAAGATATTTTTGAAACATATCATCCGGATATTGTATATCATGCGGCAGCACATAAACATGTTCCACTTATGGAAGACAGTCCGGATGAGGCTGTCAAGAATAATGTTTTGGGGACTTATAATGTGGCAAGTGCGGTAAATAAGTTCAGGGCAAAGAAAATGGTGTTCATTTCTACGGACAAGGCTGTACGGCCTACGAATGTCATGGGGGCGTCTAAACGTATCTGTGAGCTGATTATTCAAATGTTTTCGCAGATTTCGCCGACGGAGTATGCTGCTGTGCGGTTCGGTAACGTCCTGGGGAGTAATGGAAGCGTTATTCCGTTGTTCCGGAAGCAGATTCAAGAAGGGGGGCCTGTTACGGTTACACATCCGGATATTATCAGATACTTCATGACGATACCAGAGGCAGTTAATCTGGTGCTGCAGTGTGGGGTCTATGCCAAAGGAGGCGAAATTTTTATACTTGATATGGGGGAGCCGGTTAAGATTCTAGATGTGGCCAAGAAAATGATACGTTTGTCAGGACATGTACCTGGAAAGGATATTAAGATTGAATTTACTGGACTCAGGCCGGGTGAAAAGCTATATGAAGAGTTACTGATCGATGAGAAGAATCTGGTTCAGACGGAAAATGAAAGAATCTTTGTTGCACAGATGGGGGAGATTAACACGACTGAGGTGTGTAAAAAACTGCGTGTGCTGATTGAACATGCTTATGAAGAGGGCAAAGGTATTCGGGAAGATATTAAGGAGATCGTGCCAGAGTATATTCCTAAATCGTAATGAAAATACATATATTTGAGGAGTGAAGTATTAGTGGAATTGAATTTGAAAAAAAAGAAAGTTTTAATAATCGGGGCCAGCAAAGGAATTGGAAGAGGAATTGTAAATGGATTTGCTAAAGAGAATACAAATTTGGTGATAGTTGCTAGAACAGAAGATCTGTTGCAGGAGGTTCAAAAAGAGGCACTTGAAAATGGAGCTGAAACTTGCGCATATGTTGTTGAAGATATTATGGCTTGCGATACAAAGTTATTTGCAAGTAAGCTTCTTGCACAGTATAGAAATTTTGATGTTGTAGTTCATAACGTGGGTGGATCCCTAGTAAGTCGTAATCATCTTGCAGGAGCTGAGGATTGGGAGTACGCATTAAAATTTAATGCACTGGCATCTATAGATATGAACAGTGTGTTGATTCCTCCTATGATTGAAAAAGGATATGGGCGCGTGATTCATATTTCATCCATATCAGCAGTTATGTTGAGGGGAAATCCATTATATGCATCTGCAAAAGCTTTTCTAAATGCATATGTAACAACAGTGGGTCGCCAACTTGCACCGACAGGTGTTTTGTTGTGTTCAGTTATGCCTGGAGCAGTTGCTTTTCCTGGAAGTTATTGGGACAAATTTGTAAAAGAAGGACATCCCAGGGTGGATGATTTTTTAAGGCATCACCAAGCTGTAAATAGATTTGGCACTCCGGAAGAAATTGCAAATGCAGTTGTTTTTATGGCAAGTGATAAATCAAGTTTTATGCAGGCAACAAATATACCAGTCGATGGGGCAAATATGTAAAAATATTAGGAATAGGAATCAGGAATGAAGAGAGCAATAGATATAATAGTTTCAGGAGTTGGATTAGTTATATTATCCCCAGTGTGTTTAATTCTGGCAATATGTATTGTTGCCGATTCTCCGGGAGGCGTTTTCTTTAGGGGACCTCGAGTTGGAAAAAATGGAAAAATATTTTATATATATAAATTTCGCTCAATGGTTAAAGATGCAGAGGGACATGGGAAATGGAACGTAGGAGATAATGATACCAGAATTACAAGAATGGGCCATTTTCTCAGAAAAAGTAAACTGGATGAAATTCCGCAGTTGATTAATGTTTTTAAAGGTGATATGAGTCTGGTTGGGTATAGACCAGAATTGAAGTATTATGTGGATATGTATACGGAGAGAGAAAAGCCTATTCTGGATTTAAAACCAGGGATAACCGACTGGGCGTCTATTACAAATTTTGATCAGTTTGTGGGATTTACAAAAGCCAGAGATCCGGATGAATATTATCTTGAAGTAGTACGACCATTAAAATTGGAACTACAGTTATATTATAGATATCATCATAATTTATTGGATGATTTTAGATGTATAGCATGGACTGGTTACAAAGTACTTACCAGATCATCCAGACTACCGAAGGAGATTCAGAAAATAGTTGATGAATATAGAGATGCAAAACAAGGATAAAGCAAGATATGAATTTATCAATGTGCTTAAAGTTCTAGCGGCTATATTAATTACCAATTCACATTATACGAATATATGGCCCTACAGATTTATGGCATTTGGCGGACTTTTAGGCGATGTATTATATTTTGCTATATCAGGGTTTTGTCTGGCGGATATAAAAGAGGGGTTTCCAAGATGGTATTTAAAAAGAATATTACGGATTTACCCTATCTTATGGATAGTAAATATCATAGGAATTAGTGTTGGATACTTTAAAATTTTGTCGGTAAAAACATTTATTGAGTTATTTATATATCCGACTTACTTCCATTTTATAGCATCTATCATGGTGTTGTATATTATTTATTACTTTATCGTCAAATATTTGTTGGAAAAAATTGGTTTTAAAGCAGTAATGACCTGCTTGATAGTGCTTTATGTAACTATTTATTTGTTTTTATATGATAAATCTTATTACCATATAGATGTTGTTGAAGAAGGTATGGTTAGGTTCCTTTTTCTGGCATCAATGTTGCTTGGAGTATACGTTAGAAAATATTCGGTAAACGAAAAGAAAGGCTTTCTACAATACATACGGGTATTTGGTCTGTTTTTAATGTATTTAATCAGCAAAGTTGCTTTCTCAAAAATTAATGCGATAAGCATATTTCAGATACTTAACGTTGTTCTCATATATGCATTATTGTATGCTATATTCAAAGTTGCCAAAGCAAACGAAGATGTGATTGTGAATGAAGGAAAGAGATTTAAATCATTTAGCAAATTTATAGGGGATATGACTCTGGAAATATATTTTACGCAGTATATCATTTATTATATTTGCGGAGACAGAATGAACTTTCCGATGAATTTTCTTATCGTAACAGCAGGGATCATTGTTTTATCCTGTTTAGTACATTATTTAGATAAATTGTTGTTTGGAAGGATCAGACTGAATTTAGGAAAGAGGAAGAGTTATGAATAGTAAGGAACTGGCATGGAAAATAAGACGTCATGGGATTGAAATGACTCATTTATCACACGGCTCGCATATAGGCGCTGTATTATCGGTTGCGGATATCATGGGAGTATTATATGCGGATATTTTAAGATATGATGTCAATGATGAAAAAGCTGGATGGCGTGACAGAGTAATTTTAAGTAAAGGACACGCCGGAGCTGCAATCTATGCAGCGTTGGCAGAAGTGGGATTTTTTGATGTAGATGAACTTAAAACGCATTATGCAAACGGCAGCCGTTTATCAGGGCATGTATCACACAAGCTCCCCGGCATTGAATTTTCTACTGGCTCACTGGGACATGGGCTATCCGCTGCAGCTGGAATGGCACTGGCTGCGAAAAAAAATCATATGACTCATAGAGTATTTGCTATTTTAGGCGATGGTGAGTGCGATGAGGGCTCGGTATGGGAGGCTGCACTTTTCGCAAATCACTTTAAACTGAATAATTTAATTGCGATTATAGATCATAATAAAATGCAAAGTTTAGATTATTGTGAAAAAACGTTAAAGTTGGAAAGCCTTAAAGATAAATGGAAATCTTTTGGGTGGAAAGCGCTTGAAATTGATGGACATGATCATGACCAGATTAGGAAGGCAATAAATTCATCTGATGTGGATGGACCGATGGTGATCATTGCAGACACAGTTAAAGGAAAAGGAATATCCTTTATGGAGAATGATATTCTGTGGCATTATCGTTTTCCTCATGACGGATGGGAATATGATTGTGCAGTTAACGAACTTCATAAATGTAAGCCAGAAGGCGTGGCTGATATTTATACCCCCGATGGTATTACTGATCCTTGCCTGCCGGGTGAAGATGCAGATATTGGAAATGATCATACAATGAGTGCAGGGTATCATCCTACAATGTTTAGGAGTTGAAGAGGTGGAATATGAGAGATACATTCGTGAAGACATTAATTGGACTTGCAGAGAAAGATAAAGATATTGAATTGATAACCGGAGATTTGGGCTTTGGTGTTTTGAAGCCATTTTGGGAGAAGTTGCCGGATCAGTTTACGAACGCGGGAATTGCGGAACAGAATATGACAACAGTAGCGGCAGGGATGGCTTTAGAAGGAAAGAAAGTTTTT
This sequence comes from uncultured Lachnospiraceae bacterium, assembly GCA_930972465.1. Lineage (GTDB taxonomy): Bacteria > Bacillota > Clostridia > Lachnospirales > Lachnospiraceae > Mediterraneibacter > Mediterraneibacter stercoravium. The sequence goes on along the minus strand of CAKNHF010000014.1, from coordinate 20,243 downwards.
ACTTATTCCATAGGAAATTTTCCAACACTTAGATGTCTAGAACAAATCCGTAATGACTGCGCATACCATCATGCTAATGTAAATATTGTCTGTGTAGGAGGAGGATTTGTCTACGGTTCTCTTGGTATGAGCCATCATGCGACTGAGGACATCGCTGTTATGCGTAGTCTCCCAGGGGTGACAGTTGTTTGCCCAGGGGATTTAGTAGAAGCTGCTGAAGCAACAAAAGCAATTGTAGAATATCCAGGCACTTGTTATCTTCGTCTCGGGAGAGGAGGAGAAAAGCAGGTTCATACAGAACTCTCAGATTTCCGTATCGGGAAGGCAATCAGGATAAAGCAAGGAGAAAAAATCGCAGTATTTTCTACGGGAGCTATTTTAGATGATGTGACAGACGCGGTGGTAGAGCTTGAAAAAAATGGAATATCAGTGGAGCAATATAGTTTTCCTACGGTAAAACCGCTGGATCAAGATGTAGTACTAGAATGTTCCAAACGGTTTGATAAAATTTTTACTGTTGAAGAACATAATATAACAGGCGGATTTGGCAGCGCTGTTGCAGAAGTAATGGCTGAAAATCCAGTAAAAGCGCGTTTAGTACGTATAGGGATCAATGATGAATACTGTACGATTGTTGGTTCTCAAAAATATTTGAGGGATCAGTATGGATTTAGTGCCGATAAACTTGTGAAAAGAATTCTGCATGAGGTGGACAATGGCTAAAATATTAATTTTGGCAAATCATTATAATACATTGCGTATTTTTCGAAGAGAATTGATTTGCAACCTAAGCAAGAATAATGAGGTGTTTATAGTTATTCCACCTTGTGATGATGATAACAAAAAGATTTTAGAATCATACGGGGGAACTGTCCAATTTATAGAGATGGACCGCAGAGGAATGAATCCAATAAAGGATATATCTCTTTTAGTACATTATAACTCTGTGGTTAAAAGAATACGCCCTGATAAAGTTATCACTTATACTATTAAATGTAACATATATGGTGCCATAGTGTGTAAATGGAAAAAAATACCTTGTTATGTAAATGTAACTGGACTTGGTTCTACCTTTCAAAACAACGGTATTACAAGAAAATTTGTATCTACACTTTATAAAATATCTTTAAATAAAGCAAAATGTGTTTTTTTTGAAAATAGTGGAAATAGGGACACTTTGGTGAATGATGGGATTGTAAAATCAAGGCAAACAGTGGTAATGCCAGGAGCCGGTGTGAATTTAAGTGAGTTTGGTGCCTGCCAATATCCTTCCCCAAATGAACCTATACGTTTTTTGTTTGTTGGAAGGATTATGAAAGAAAAAGGGGTAGATGAATTATTCTATGCCATTCAGAAAATAAGGAAGAAATTTGGAACTGTATGCTTTGATTTTATAGGGTGGTACGAAGATAATTATAAATCAATCGTTGAAGAACTGCAGGATAAAGGTCATATCAGGTTTTATGGCTTTCAGGCAGATGTCAGACCTTTTATAAGGAAAGCACATTGTATTGTATTACCGTCTTATCATGAAGGAATGTCAAATACATTGCTAGAAGGCGCAGCCATGTGCCGCCCGTTGATTACAAGTAATATTCATGGATGTATGGAAGCGGTACAGGACGGTACGACAGGATATCTGGTGGAAGTAAAGAATGCAGACAGTTTATATGAGAAAATGCTAGAATTTATTGAACTTCCGTATAATAAAAAGAAAAAAATGGGACTAGATGGAAGAAATTATATGAAAGAAAAATTTGATAAGCAATACGTTGTAGACAAAACAATAATTGAACTATTCAGATCATAATAAAGGAGTTAATCAATTAGTATGCTAAGCAGTAAATACATTTTGATTTTAGTGTGGTGTGCTTTGTTAGGATGTGCAGCTTTACTGATTCCACAAGCGTATCGATATGAAAAAGTAAATGAGAAATTTGTTAAAAGAATAACTCCTTTTTTTGCAGCAATTGCATCACTCCCCTTGATTATTTGGGCATGTAATCGCGGAAATATAGGTGATACATTTGCATATATTGATAGTTTTCAGGAAATGCCAACGGAGTTTTCTGAGATAAGCCAGTATATGAATAGTGTTACAAAAGACTATGGATTTTATTTTTGTTCAGCTATTATAAAGTGTCTTATAGGTAATAGAGAAAAAGTTTATTTTTTTATAGTAGCAGCGCTTCAGGTATATTTTCTTTTTCGAGTATATAGAAAATATTCGACAAGTTTTTTAATTAGCTTTTTTCTTTTTATAGCAGGAACCGATTATATTTCTTGGATGTTTAATGGAATTCGTCAGTTTACAGCAGCAACAATTATTTTTTCAACTTTACCGTGGATATTACGTAAAAAATATGTACGCACGATTATAGTTGTTTTGTTGGCATCACTGATACATGGGAGTGCATTGATCGCGATTCCGTTTGTTTTTATTGTACAGGGAAAAGCTTGGAATAAAAAAACACTTCTTTTTATTGCTGGGGTCATAGCAATCGTATTATTTGCTGATCGTTTTACCGATATTTTAGACACTCTACTTATAGATACACAATATGAAGATAGTTTGACTATCATACAAGATGATGGAACAAATGTCTTCCGGGTGCTGGTATATTCAGTTCCTGCAATGCTGTCATTAATTGGTTTGAAATATATAAGGAATGTAGATAGTGAGCTTGTCAATATTTGTACAAATATGTCGATAGCAGCATCAGGTTTTTTTGTGATATCGATGTTTACAAGCGGAATTTTGCTTGGAAGAATTCCGGTATATTTCTATTTATACAATTATATTTTACTTCCGTGGGAAATTGAAAATATATTTACTAAAAAGTCAGCTAAGATAATTTATATAGTTATGATAGGTGCATATTTAGTCTATTACTACTATCAAATACATTATACATGGAATTTATTATAACAAATGTATTATTTATATAGAACAGAGGAGAAAATATGCCAAAAGTAAGCGTTATTATGGGTGTATACAATTGTGAGAATACATTAGATGATGCAATTAATTGCATATTGAAACAGTCATTTTCCGATTGGGAAATGATTATATGTGACGATGGATCAAGCGATAGAACTTTTGAAATTGCTTTGAAATATGTTTGCAACAAAATAAAGCTACTGAGAAATGAAAAGAACAGAGGATTAAATTATACTTTAAATAAATGTCTAGCATATTCTAGTGGGGAATATATAGCACGTATGGATGGAGATGACTTATGTTCAGAAGACAGATTCCTGAAAGAAGTCAATGAATTGGATCATCATAAGGAAATTGCAATTGTAAGTTGTAATATGGAATATTTTGATGAAGACGGCGTTTGGGGAATGTGCAGAAAAAAAGAATATCCTATCGGTAAAGACTTTTTATATGAGACTCCTTTTTGCCATGCTCCTTGTATGGTTAGGAGAGAAGCATATCGAACAGTAAATGGATATACTGATGAGAAACGATTTCTTAGAGTTGAAGACTATCATTTATGGGTGAAAATGTATGAGGCAGGATTTAGAGGATATAATATTCAGGAATTTTTATATAAAATGCGAGATGATAGAAATGCTTATCGGAGACGTAAATTTAAGTATAGATTAAATGAGTCATATGTAAAGATACTTGCAGTAAAAAAATTAAAACTCCCAATATATGGGTACCTGTTTTCCATAAAACCAATATTAGTAGGGATTTTACCCAAAAAAGTTTATGACTTTCTGCATAGAGCCAGATTGAATACAAGAGGCTGACCACAATGAAAAAAATAATGTTTAGCATTCCTAATCTTATGCATGGGGGAGCAGAAAAAGTTCTTGTGAACCTGTTAAATAACATGGATCCGGATAAGTATGAGATTACCTTAATTGTTTTATTTGATACAGGTATATATAAAGAAAAATTAAATAGGAATATCAAATACATTTCATGTTTTAAAAGACAAATTAGAGGAAACAGCCAGATTTTAAAAATTTTTTCGCCGGAGTTTCTCTATAATCGTTTTATAAACGAGAAGTATGATATTATTATCTCCTATTTGGAAGGACCAACAGTGAGAATTTTATCAGGATGTCCATATAATAGTACCAAGAAAATAGCATGGATACATACATCTTTTGATGACAAAGCTAAGGTAAGAACAGGATTCCGAAGTTATAAAGAGGCAGTGAAGATATATGGAGCGTATGATAAGATTATTTCTGTATCTGATAGTGTAAAAGATGCATTTGTGAATAGTACGGGAATAGATAGAAAAAAAGTCTATACGCTGTATAATACAAATGATTCAGATGATATTGTAAAAAAATCACAAGAGCCTATTGAAGATGTTACTTTTAGCAGTAATTCAATTAATATTTGTTCTGTCGGAAAGATTATTGAAGTTAAAGGTTATGAACGCTTGGCAAGAGTTCATAAAAGATTAATTGACGAGGGATATATAAACAGTGTTTATATTATAGGAAAAGGAAATGAACAAGCTAAAATAGAGCATTTTTTAAAGGCCAATAGGCTTGAGGATTCATTTAAATTTATTGGATTCCGGGAAAATCCATATAAATATGTTGCTGCGTGCGATTTGTATATTTGTTCTTCTTATAGGGAAGGCTTCAGTACAGCAGTGAGTGAAGCACTTATCCTTGGGAAACCTGTCATTTCTACATTATGTTCAGGGGCATATGAACTTTTAGGTCATAATAATGAATATGGGCTTGTGGTAGAGAATTCAGAAGAAGGTTTATATAAAGGCTTGAAGGAATATATAAGTAATCCCCAAATGCTAGAAGAATATAAAAAAAGAGCGTTAAAGCGTGGCAGATCTTTTAGTAAAGAAAATACAGTCAAAGCTGTAGAATCAATGCTGGACAATCTATAGGATTGAGGAAAGAACAAATGAATATCAAAATAAGTGTAATTGTACCTGTATTCAATTTAGAACAATATATTGGACGCTGTTTGGATAGTTTACTTGCACAGACCTATATGAATATTGAAATAATAATTATTGACGATGGCTCCTGTGATGGCTCACCCCAAATTATTGCCAAATATGAGAAAGAACATAGTAATATAAAAGTTATAAAACAAAAAAATAGAGGTGTTACAGCAGCAAGAATAGCAGGAGTGAAAGCGGCTACAGGAGACTATATTGGCTTTGTAGATGGTGATGATTATATTGATGCGGATATGTATGAATTGCTTATGAATAATATGCATCAATATCATGCAGAAATATCACATTGCGGTTACCAGATGGAATTTAGTGATGGGCGAATCAAAGCTTTTTATAATACTGGTGAGGTTATTGTACAGGATAATACACAGGGGCTTATAGATTTGATTTCTGGAGCTCGGGTGGAGCCTGGACTTTGGAACAAATTATATAAGAAAAAACTGTTTGAAAATTTTAGACAAGATGAGACTATTAGAATCAATGAAGATTTACTTATGAATTATTATTTGTTTAAAAAGGCTCAGAACTCAGTTTTTTGCGATGTTTGTAAATACCATTATATTATACGAGAAAATTCAGCAAGTAGACAAAAATTGAATAGGAATAAAATTATAGATCCGATTCGCGTTAAGCAAATTATGTTGGAGGATAGTAATGTAGCGCTAGTCAAAGCAGAAATACAACGGATGTATATGGAGACATTGCTTAATATTTATAATCAAATTATACTGAATGATGCGAGAAAAGAATATCAAGATTATAAAAGAAGTATATTAAAATTACTAAAAAAAGAAAAGAGATTTGTTGTAGACTTGCCGCTCAAAAAGAAAATGCTTTATTTCGGCGCTGTCTATGGGCAGACGTGTTATATGCTGCTTTATAAAGTATATGAGAGATATTTTCAGAAAAAGAAATATGATTAAGGTTTAGGAAAATGGCGGATTTGATTAGTATAATTGTTCCAGTTTATAACGTAGAAAAATATTTAGACCAATGTATAGAGAGTATTATCAATCAAACATATAAGGAGCTAGAGATATTTTTAATAGAGGATGGTTCTCCTGATAATTGTGGGTCAATATGTGATAGTTGGGCAAAAAAAGATGATAGGATTAAAGTATTTCATGTGGATAATGGAGGAAGCGCTAGAGCTAGAAACATTGGTTTGCTCCATGCAAAAGGAAAATATGTGGGATTTGTAGACGCTGATGATTTTTTAATGCCAAGTATGTATGAAATTTTATACAAATTAGCGATAAATTCGAGCGCCGAGATTACTGAATGCGGATATTATAAAGTGACGTCAGATGTTATGCACAATAGTTTGAATAATTTAGAAGGGAAAACAATCCGTACTTTTAACACAGCGGAAGCATTGTTGGAAAATGTACGAGATACGGTGGTGCAACAGGTTGTATGGAATAAGTTATATCTTAAAAGGATAATTGGGAACACTTTTTTTACGGAAGGAAAATATATTGATGATGAATTTTGGACTTATAAGATAATCGGATCTGCAAAAAAAATTGTTTCAACTACTGAAAAACTGTATTGTTATCGACAACAAGAAGCAAGTATGATGCATCAAAGTTTTTCTTTGAGACGAATGGACGCTTTAGAAGCAAAGCTACAAAGACTAAAATATCTTGAACAAAGATTTCCCTCAATAGTGAGTGAAGCAAAATGCAATTTATATTTTACTTGTATTTATTTGCAGCAAATGGCTTTAAAAGATGTGAATAAGAAAGAACAAATAGTAATGAGAAAAAAAATAAAAAATTGCTTGAACAGTTTTTGTATGGAAAAATCGGATTTAAAATGCATAGATAATAAACAACGGATATGGTTTTGGGTATCTCGGTTATCTTTTATAGGAACCTGTAGGATAAGAAATATATTAAAAATTGGTTTTTGAGATTGGCGAAGGGGTTATTATATAAGATGAAAGTTACAATTTTTACTCCTACATATAACCGGGCATATATTATTTCAAAATTATATATGTCTTTGAAAAGACAACAAGTAAAAGATTTTGAATGGCTTATTGTAGATGATGGCTCGACTGATAATACAGAGTCATTAGTTAAGGGGTGGATAATATTAGAGAAAAGTTTCTCCATCAGGTATTACAAGCAGAAGAATGGGGGAAAATGCAGAGCTATTAACAGAGCTTTGGATCTTGCACAAGGAGAACTTTTTTTTACGGTAGATAGTGATGATTATTTGACTGATGATGCAATAAAAAAGATAATAGTATGGGAAGCTGCTATACATGATAAAACTGGATTTTGTGGTATAGCAGGAAATTTGGGCACAACGCCATATGATACACCTAATTCTATAATAGAAGCGGACTATTTTGAAGGAACAGCGTTGGATAGATATCGAAACATAGATGGAGAAAGAGCAATGGTATTTTATACAGACATACATCGGCGATATAAATACCCAGAATTTGAAGGCGAAAACTTCATAACAGAAGCTGTGGCATGGAATAGAATGGCAAATGATGGATATAAAATACGTTTTTATAATGACATTATTTGGGTGTATGAATATAGAGAGGATGGCTTAACAAAATCTGGGAATAAACTCTTCATTAATAATCCGAGAGGATATGGGCTGTGGTTGTACGAAAAGGCAAAATTTGAACATGAGTCCCTATTGCAGAAATTGAAAATGATATATACTTTTACCTGTGATTTGGCACCTAAATATAATACAAACGTGATTGCTGAATGCATTTCAGCCCCCAGATTTTTGATAATGATAATTAATTGGGGACAAAAAATATATCATAGTGTAAAACGGTAATATAAGAAAAGTTAAATAAATTAAGAAAGAGAAAAGATGAGACCATTAAAATCAATTCAGGCCAGATGGCAAACCTATACATTGGCACATTATAAAAGTAGCTTTTATGGGCGAAAACTACAAAAATTAAAAAATATACATAAAGGCGAGAGATGTTTTATTGTTGCAAACGGTCCCAGTTTGACTCCTGTGGACTTGAATATGTTATACAAAAATAAAGAAATTACTTTTGGTATGAACCGAATTTATAAGTTTTTTGAAAAAACTGATTGGCGGCCAACTTATTATGTATGTGAAGATGAGCTTATTTTTCAGGAGTCCGAACAACAAATTGATGAGATTTCTGCAAAAATGAAGTTTGTTCCAAGCGAGCTGCATTGGTATCATGGTGTTAATATTGAAAATGCCACATGGTTCCATTTATGCTATCAGGCGGAAAAAGAAGATCCGAAATATCGCATTTCTACGGATATTGCCCAGCGCATAGATGCAAGAGGAACTGTTACAGCAACGTGTATGCAAATTGCTTTATATATGGGGTTTAGTCAAATTTACCTTTTAGGGGTAGATCATAATTATCAGCGTATTATTGATGAAAACGGAAATGTTATTGAAGATAAAAACGCAAAAGACTATTTTTGTGAAGATTATGATTTAAATATCAAAGAGCAGGTAGTACACGATATGGGACAGAATACAAGAGCTTATCGAGACGTGAAACGCTATTGCGATGATACAGAATGTGCTGTAATCTATAACGCAACACGAGGGGGTAAGTTAGAGGTGTTTGAGAGAGTCGATTTTGATAAGCTGTTTAAATGAAAAGAGGGATATTATGAAAATTGTTGGAATAATGCCGATCAAATTAAATAATGAACGGCTCCCGGGGAAAAATACTAAGTTTTTAGCGGACAAGCCGCTGCTTCAGTATGAACTGTTAACTCTTCAGAAAACTGGTCTTGTAGATGATATCTATGTATATTGTAGTGATACGGCTGTATGTGATTTTTTGCCGAGAGGAATTCAGTTTATAAAACGATCAAAAAAGCTGGATCTTCCAACATCAAATTTTACACAGATATTTCAAGCTTTTATGAATGAGGTTGATGCAGATATTTACGTATATGCTCATGCCACTGCCCCATTTATTAGCATTGAGACTATGAAACAATGTATTGAGGCCGTGAAGACAGGGAATTATGATTCGGCATTTTGTGCTGTGAAAATTCAGGATTTCCTTTGGTCTGAAGGAAGACCGTTAAACTTTGATGCTTCCAATATACCAAGAAGTCAGGATTTAAAACCAATATATCGGGAAACTTCAGGAATATATGTTTTTACTAAAGATGTTTTCCTTAAATATCGAAGAAGAATTGGAAATAATCCTTTTATTAAGGAAGTCAACTATAAAGAGGCAGTTGACATTAACAATCCGGAGGACTTTGAACTGGCGGAGGCAATGGTGGACATTCAATTATAAAATTTGAGGTATATACAATGAAAAAAATACAGGTATTAGATGTAACACTGAGAGATGGTGGATGTGTAAATGATTTTAATTTCGGACAGGCATATATGGATCGAATATTAGATGCATTAGAACAATCCGGAATTGAATTTATCGAGTTGGGTTATATTGACCAGAAAAAAGGTACCGAAAGTGGAAGGACACAGTTTTGTGATGAACAGGTTATAGAAAAGCATTTTTTGAAAAATAAGAAAGAGGGCATCACCTATGTTGCGATGATGGATTACGGCAAATTTGATGTAGATAAATTTCATCAGCGTTCAGAATCCGGGATAGATGGAATACGTCTGGCTTTTCATAAAAAAGATAGAATGAGCATTGTTGAAGTAGGGCGTAAAATTATTGATAAGGGTTATAAGTTTTTTGTACAGCCAATGATAACTTTGCGCTATTCTGATAAGGAACTTTTGGACTTGATTGAGATGGTTAATAATGATATACCAGATGCATCCGGTTTTTATATTGTAGACAGTTTTGGCGAGATGCGGCCTAATGATATGGAACGTGTACTGAATCTGGTAGATCATAATTTGAATGAAAATATTCCTTTAGGTTTTCATTCACATAATAATCTCCAGATGTCTTATTCTAATGCAGTACAGCTGCTTCAGTTTCCTACAAATCGAGAACTTATGCTGGACAGTTCAATTATGGGAATGGGAAAGGGCGCAGGTAACCTGAATACAGAATTACTGCTGGAACACATGAATCTGTTTTATGGTAAAAAATATAATGTATTTCCACTTTTGGAAGTGATTGATAAAGTAATTAATCAGATTCATTCAGAATTTTATTGGGGATATGCAGTGGAATATTATCTTTCTTCAATAAACCATTGTACTCCAAGTTATGCAGGGCATTTTTATAATAAACATATGCTTTCTGTAGGACAGGTATCAGAACTGCTGGGAATGATTGCTGAAGAAAAGAAGATTTCTTTTGATTCGGAATATGCCGAAGAATTGTACAGAGAATACAATGCGCGCAAAGAGTTGGATGATGAAAAGACAATAAAAGAATTAAAAGAAGAGTTTGCAAATAAAACAGTTTTGCTTATTGCCCCTGGAAAGTCGATCAGAAAAGAACAAGATAAGATAAATGCAGTCTTAGGAAGAGAAGATGTCATTTCCATAAGTCTCAATCATTTTAATATGTTTAATACGGACTATGTGTTCATTACACGGGAAGATGTTTTTGGAAAGGCATATGAAAACAGGAGAAGAATGATCGTTACGTCCAATATTTCTACAGAAGAGACACGCTTTATAAAAGTGTTGGATTATAAAAAGAGGATTCTCGTGGAAAACGGAACTCAGGATTCTTCAGGAATAATTATACTTAACATTCTAAAAGAGTTCAATCTGGAAAGAATTATACTTGCCGGATTCGATGGATTCTCAACTAACATTAATAAGAATTACTATGACAGAAATATGAGACATCCGGTAACTGTGGAGCAGGCTGCAAGCAGAAATAAATATTTTGCTGGTTTTGTCATGCGGGTTCGGGAAAAAGTGCCGGTTGATTTCTTGACGAAATCGCTTTATGAAGAGGTAGGAGCAGATGAAAATTAAAGCATTAGTAATGGACGTCGATGGAACCCTGACCGATGGAAGAATTTACATTGGATCTGATGGAGAGTGTATGAAAGCTTTTAATGTAAAGGATGGTTATGGTATAGCTCAGATTCTTCCCAAGCATGGGATTCTGCCGATTATAATTACGGGACGCGCATCAGCAATTACAGAAAGAAGAGCTGAGGAACTGAATATTCATTGCTTGTATCAGAACGTAAGCAATAAAGTTTCGGTTTTAAAAAAGATTATGGACGAAAATAAATTGGTTAGCGATGCGGTGGCATACATTGGAGATGATCTAAATGATCTACCGGCAATGAAGGTGTGCGGCTGCGTAGGATGTCCAAACGATTCGACGAAGGAAGTTCTAGAGTATGCAGATTATGTCTGTACTAAGAATGGCGGGGCAGGAGCAGTCAGAGAATTTATTGATTATATAGTGAAAGAGTGTGAGCATGAGATCAGAAAATAGTTTAAAAACAGGTGTTATTCTTTCATATGTCAATCTGTTGCTTGGCAATATTATACCTTTAGTATATACCCCTATAATGTTGAAGATGATGGGACAGAATGAGTATGGATTATATACTCTTTCTTCATCATTTATCAGTTACCTCTCTTTACTTAATTTTGGTATAGGCTCAGCTATTATACGATATTTGACTAAATACAAGGTACAGAAAGATAAACAGGGCGAAGAGAATATGTTTGGTCTGTTTACGATTATATTCTGGATTATTTCAGGAATTGTCATTGTCGGAGGAATTATCCTTTCTAATCTGGCACCGGTTTTTTATTCAGAATCATTGTCCGGAGCAGAATTGGAGAAAATGCAGATACTGGTAGTGATGATGTCGGTAAATACTGCGATTTCATTTTCCTACTCTACGTTTACATCGGTAATTCTTACGCATGAAAGATATATTACTAATCAGGCATTTAATATTTTGTCTACAGTAGCGATACCTTGTCTGAACCTGGTGATGTTGTATATGGGATTTCAGTCAATTGGACTGGTAATGTCATCCACATTTATCAACATACTACTTTTTACATTAAATGTCGGATATTGTTTAATCAAATTAAAAGTAAGACCAAGATATAACCATTTACCTTTGAAATTGCTTAAAGATATATTCAAATTTTCATTTTGGGTATTCGTCGCTAATATAACAGGACTTTTATTCAATTCTACTGATAAGGTAATTATAGGGGCAGTGCCTTCTCTTGGCACGGCAGCAGTGGCAATATACAATATTGGGGCGACATTTAATGATATTGTTTATAAACTAACTGTGAATATATCCTCTCTTCTTTCGCCTAAACTGAATGCTATGGTGTGTGAAAACAGAAGTAATAAAGAGTTGACAGATGTTGTAATACGGGTAGGGCGCCTTCAAAGTTATGTTGTTCTCTTGGTAGTATCCGGATTTATTGTATTTGGAAAGCAGTTTATACGGATATGGGCTGGAAATGGATATGAAGATTCGTATTGGGTTGCGCTACTTATGATGATACCTGCAAGTGTGCCATTGATAGAGGGGACAGCACTCAGCATCATTATGGCGCAGAACAGACATCGTTTTAGATCAATTGTATATTCTGGAATTGCCGTATTAAATGTAGTTACGACTATGATATTGGTGAGATATTTCGGAATTATAGGCGCAGCTTTTACGACGGGGATGTCAAATGTGATTGGCCAGGGTCTGGTGATGAACTGGTATTACTATAAAAAAATCGGTCTTGAAATGCCACGATTTTGGCGTAATATAGGCTCATTGCTTCCTATACCTATCTGTATGTGTATTATTGGAGTTATACTCGACAGATATATAGACTATTCTGCAATTCCGGTATTTCTTGCCGGAGTAATTGCGTATACCATTATTTTTGCAGGACTATCATGGAAATTCTGCATGAATACATATGAAAAGGATTTAATTCGTGTTCCGATTAGAAATTTGATGGATAAAATTTTTAGATTTTTTCGATAATGTGGGATTACAATGGAGCTATTGTTAGATTTATGAAAGTATCAATTATTGTACCTGTATATAATAGTGAAAAATATATCGACAGATGTTTAGGAGCTATACAGAATCAAACATATAAAGATATAGAGTGTCTATGTATTGATGATGGGTCTACGGATAGTTCAATTCAGATATGTCAGCATTATGTAAAACGAGATAACCGTTTTCGTTTAATTACATTGTCAAATCATGGTGTTTCATATGCAAGAAATATTGGAATCGAACAAAGTACTGGTGATTTTATTATGTTTTGTGACAGTGACGATTATGTATCAGAAAAATGGGTGGAGATTATGGCTGAAGTAATGAGCCATAACCGGGAATCTTGGATTGTCAGTGGTTTTGAACGTATGGAAAACAATAAAGTTAACAGACTTCCGTTTCCGGAGAAAGAAGATATAGTTTATATGGATATGGAAGAATATTATCAAGTGTTTTCAAGTGGATGTTCTCCATATGTTTGGAATAAAATCTATTTAAAATCAAGAATAGAGGAGTTAGAACTAAAGTTTAATACAACTGTTGGTAATGGAGAAGATATAGAATTCAATGTTAAATATTGTAATGGCTTGAGACGTATAGTCGGAATTAATCAAGTGCTATATTATTATAATTGCAACAATATGAGTAGTATAACAAACAGGTATGACCCAGAATTATTTTGTACATATAAATTTGCATATGATGTGAGAAAAGAACTGATAGCAGAAAAATATAAAGCGGCATATGATGCATATTGGTTCCCATTATTTTATTCAGCATTGGAGAATACATTCTTAAATTCTGAAATAGGCCTTTGGGGAAAGCTTGTAATGAATAATAAGATTGTCCATGATCCATGTTTTACTAATGCCTTGCGTAACAGTGGTCTGAGCAAAAAGGATAAGAGTATCCTTTTATTAGAAACCTGTCATAATTACATTTTGTATTATTTATTGATGAAGTTCATCGGATTTTTGAAAAGAGAGAAAGTTATTTAAGGTTCTACGGAGAAAGAATATGAAAATTGCAATTATTACGCCATATGAAGCGGATAATATGGGAGCAATGCTGCAGACTTTGGCACTGAAAAAATATATAGAGAGTAAAGGGCATAAAACAGTCCATGTAAGGTTTAGAACAGATGATGAAATCTGGAAATGGTTTTCATGGAACTGTCCCGGATTAGATATAAATTTGCTTAAATATTGGCTACGGTTTATTAAGCATCCAATAGATAATATTAAAATATTTCCGGATTATATAAACACCATAAAAAGGTATATATGGATAAAGAAGAGAAAGAAGATTTTCAGGGAATATTTGAATAAGCTTTCAGTTGTAGAATTGCATAATAATGAAAAAATTGATTTATATGTCTTAGGCAGTGATGAGATATGGAATGTATCTTCTCCTTTATTCCGCAATAAAATTTTCTGGGGAGAAGGCTATACGCCATCTGTTGTATATGCAGCCAGCATGAGCGGAGCAGGTATTGAAGAATTCAAGAAATACCCAGAGTATATAAAGTATTTTAATAATTTTGATTATATAACTGTTCGAGATCAAAATACTCAGAATGTATTACAGACATTTACAGGGCTTTGTGCAGAAAAGGTTGTAGATCCTACTTTATTGGTGACAAAGGGAATTGTATCTTCGGAAGAAGAGAAGAAGGACTGGCTGCTTTTGTATGGATACCCCAGTGAATGGAAAAAGTGTTCTGAATACATAAAGCGGTTTGCTAGGGAACAAAAGCTGAAAATTGTTTCTCTGTGGTTTTATTTGGAGTTTGCAGACAAAAATATTTTATGCGCGCCGGAACAATTTCAGTACTATCTTTCTATATCCAGATATGTTGTTACAAACACTTTTCATGGAAGTATTTTTTCTGTGCTGGGAGAAACTCAATTTGTAACGTATTCACCTAAAAGTAAGGCGGCTGAATTATTAGGGGATCTAAAGCAGGAGAGCCGGATTATTTATGAGACGGATTCATATAGTGACTTTGCGGAAACTTTATCGACTAGATGTGACTATGAAGAAACTCGTTTGATTATTCGTACTAAACAAAAAGAGTCGCAGAATATATTGGATAGAATGTTAAGAAAATATGAAAAAGAGTAAAATTACAAATAGTTTTTGCTGTGGGTGCAAAGCGTGCGAGCAAGTTTGTCCTAAATATGCTATTAGCATGAAAATTGACGAAAAAGGTTTTTGGTATCCACGGATAGATAAGAAAAAATGTGTTGAGTGCGGGCTTTGTCATAAAGTCTGTCCGGAAAATTATCAATCATTTCAGACAAATCTGCCGGAATGTATCGTTTATTATAATACAGATAAAGAAAAACAGCAAGAATATTCTTCGGGTGGAGCCTTTTTACGAATCTGCAAGGCATACGTTGAAGGGAAAGATGACTATGCCATATATGGGGCGGCTATTACTACAGGAAACATTGTAAAACATATCAGAATTACAAATTGGGATAATGTCAATCAGTTAAGTAGATCTAAATATGTTCAAAGCGATACAGAAAATGTATACAAACAAGTAAAAACAGACTTGTCGATGAAGAAGTATGTAGTTTTTTCTGGAACCCCATGTCAAGTACAGGCATTAAAAAATTTTCTGGGAAAAGAATACGAAAGATTATTACTCATTGATTTTGTCTGTCACGGTGTTCCAAGTCCCATGGCCTATAAAAAGTACTGTGATAGTATAGCTAAGACGCTGGGAAAGAAAATTGATAAAGTTTTATTCCGATATAAACAGGAAATTGGTCCAGATAAAAAGTGGGATACACAGGGGATGTCGATTTTATTTGATGATGGGACAGACTATAAAGAGACGCGAGCTGCCGATGTATATATGAGAGCCTTTCTTTCAGAATTGCTGTCACGACCATCTTGCAGTGAGTGCAAATATACGAAATTGAACAGAGTTTCCGACTTAACCTTGGGAGATTTTTGGGGAATTGAAGAGGAATATCCACAATTCGCAATTCAAAATACTGCAGGAACATCTATGGTGTTAGTTAATTCTTTGAAGGGCAGAGAACTTGTTCAAAATATTAAGCAAAAAGTGTGTAATGAAATACTGAAATATGTAGATTTAGAAATTGCTACAAGAAGAAATGTGCCACTCACCAGCACTATAGAGCCTCATCCTATGAGAGAACAGTTTTATGATAATTTGAGAAAGAAGAAAAATTGGAGTTTTGAGGAATGCTTAGATCAGACATTGTATCCTAGAGGCAATATTGTTCAAAGAGTGGCTAGAAAGATTTATAGAATGGCTTGTGTAAATAGAAACGGTTGAGAGCCTTTAAGATAATAATATGATTAAAGCAGTGTTCTGTGATTTTGGGCTAGAAAAATACATATATAAACCGTTCGGAAGTAATTGATTTTTTGTATACAAACAATATGTTCTATAAAAAGACCTTATATCAAGATAAACATACAGCGGGGATGATGTTTGTGGATTACCATATACGAATATTATGGTATAGCGTCAACGGAAAAGCATGGGGAAGCCCGGGAAAAGCTTTTGATGAGTGTGAAAAGGATTTTAAATGGGGTACACTTCTGTAAATGAGAGGTAACTTAAATAATGGGAAATATAGTTAAGCAGGCAGTAAGGAAACTAATATATGGCCCTTTGTCTCCAATAGCGTCAATAACATTTCGAATAATATCAAATCTAGAATATAAGTATTTCAACAGAAAATGGACCAAACAGGGCTGGAAGAAACCCGATCAGCCTGAAATAGACTTTGTCCGTGAAAATGTAACGATAATTTTTAAATCATTCGAACGTCAGAATATGGCTAAGCGACTGTACAGGAACATCCAATCCTATTATCCGGGAGTCCGTGTTATTATTGCGGATGACAGCTCAAAACCCCTTGATTTGAAGGGGGATTCCCTGCATGTGATTCAGCTTCCCTTTAACAGCGGGCTGAGTTACGGCTTGAATCGTGCACTTGAGAAAGTGGAGACGCCTTATGTGATGCGAATGGACGATGATGAACTTCTGACAGTAAAGACATGTCTGGGTGCTCAGGTGAAGTTTTTGGAAATGCATCCGGAAGTGGATCTGGTCGGGTTCTGTACACTGACAGCGATCCGCTGCATAAACCCGGATAAGGAAGTCAGCAGGTTTACCTCATTCAGTATGAAAGGAGCCCCGAAACCACTTCTTATTCCTCATATGACGCAGATTGACGGCAATCATTTTGTAATGGGGAAAGTTCCGAATCTGTATGTGGCAAGGACGGACAAGGTCAGAAGTATAGGTTGGGATGAGAACATCCGGATGATGGACCATCAGGATTTCTTCTGGCGGGCGGCAGGTAATCTGGTTTCTGTGATTGCTCTGGGAACGGCAGTGTTTCATTATCATAACCCGTTTCAGCGGCATTACCAGAAGTACAGGCAGGATGTAGAAGAAGATAAGAATTATATTGCCAAGAAGAGAAAAATGGGATTGTAATTTTCCGGCTGTAGAAAGAAGGAAAACACATCATGAAAAAGCAATGGAAAGAACCAAAGTTTATGGTACAGCATCTTGTTCCCAATGAATACGTGTCAGTGTGTGGCACATTGGATGACGGAACCATTCTTTATGCTGCGAATATTGAGGTAGAAACAGCGTGGGAAAGAACTCCGGCGGGAATTGAAAATTACATAGAGGATGATATACTTTCCAATCCACATAAGATTTATAGGGGAGCGTTCTATAGGGATAAGGAAATGCAGATTCCTGATTCCACTGCGAATGGCCATGAGGAGCAGGAAGACTATGGACCTAAGGAATGCGTACAGGGAAGAGATAAATCTCCATGGGGCTATCATTATCATTTTACGGATGTATCAAATCACTCTTAAGCCTATTATCATGATATAACGGAAGGAGCCATCATATTTTCAACCGGTGCTGTCAGGAGCGTGATACATTGCGGATGAATAATCCGGTATGAATCTTGTTATGCAGGACAGAATACCAAACGGTCTTGAAACGGTACTTGAACTGCTCCGGCCAGGTATGCCTTATAGGAAATGGCTTTTAAAGAAGCGTGCAGGTCAATTTATAAGACTGACAAGATAGACCGCTTATGAAAAATGCGGAACGCCCGGGGACTAAATCATTTGGAATAAAAATGCAAATGGATTTTGCTGGAGAATACCAATGAGAATTGCCAAGAATCAAATTGATTTTATGACAAAGTGTAAGAAAAAATGTTATATCAGTTCGAGTATGACTGGCGAAGAAATAGAGATCGCTGAGTATCTGGTAAGCCGTAAGTTTGCGAAATGTACTGGAGACGAGACGAAAGTATACAGCCTGACACAGGAGGGAAAAGCTTATCTGTACGAGTACAAAGATATGAAGCGGCAAAGATATTGGACGACAGGAATTGCGTTCCTCGCTCTTATTGTTTCGGTCATATCATTGATGATGCAGATTTAAAATTCATTTTAATGATATACTGTGCCGTTTATTATGCGATACGGGACAGGAGAGGGAAAGAGGGGAACCGCTCTGAATATGTCAGACAGCCTTCTTGAGTCGCCGGATCCGATTGTGAGCCTATCATTTGAAGATAAGATTTTTTATAACATATTAAAAGAAAATCTAAAATCAAAGTTATCGTAAACTAAAAGAAAGAGAAGAGATCGAAGCTTTTTCCCACTTATACAAGTTAGCATATTGTTTGATTATTGAGAGAAACATAAGGAGATGCACGTGAGATTTTGTACAAATTGCGGGGCAAAGAATGCCGACGACTGGAAGTTTTGTATCCAATGCGGACATCAGTTGCCTGAAATTATGAAACCGGAGGAGCAGAAAATAAACGTGCCGAAGGACGGGCTTCTATTTGAAATGAAAGAAATGAACTGGGGGCAGATAAACGGTACTTTTGATGTGATGGTTTCACAGACGTGGGGCATATACCGGACAGGACTTGTGATTTCCTATGCTTCTTATAACATCAGCGGCGATTCTGACATCAAGTCGTCCTGTTTAAGTAAAGAAAAGGTTCAGACATTATGTGACATGCTAAGCAAATTTAAAGATTATGCGTCAACCGGCAGGGCTTGCGATGGTATCGGTTATGACATGATGGTATACGATGCGGAGGGAAGAGAATCATATAAGATTACGGGATATATCTCTGGCAATACGTATTTGGAGGGAATTAGAGATTTCGTAAAGAATATTTCCGGTTTTTTCTTTTCCCCCTACGGATCTGCTTCAGAGAAATTGTAGACCGTAAGATGGTTTGCTATAGTGAACAGGAGTTAAAAAACGGAAGAGTATTCAAGAATTTTAATTGAACAGTACCGCATGGAGCACAATTAAAAGAAAAGCTGCGGCAAACAAGTTGAGGAATGCACTGAATGATCAGGATAAGGTCAAAAATGATAGTGACGAAGAAAGGGGGGATCTTATGTGTCGCAAAAACACAGATAAAACAGAAAAAATAGATGAGATAGAAGGTTACTATAAGCAATGCAAAAAAACTGCTTCTTGTTCATTAGTAATAGCTGTTATAAGCGCCATAGCAGGTATGATGGTGATTATAAGGTTAATAGTTATTTCGTTTTCGATGAAGGTATCCGTTCTGCAGGTATGTTTGTTCCTTTTCCTGACTTTGATTATGCTGGGGATTGCAGGGATTGCTGTTTTCCTGTATGTTTTTCACATAAGAAAGCAAAAGGAATATGTGGAATATATGAAAGAAAAGCGGGCTTTTTCTTCTTGCGAGAAAATTGTGGGAGAAATGGCGAAGAGTGAAGACAAAGATAAGATGCGTACATATATTATCAAGGCGAGGATGAGTCGTTTCAGATAGCAGTAAACCATAGGGATAAAGTGTGATGGGAAGAGGATTGAGATGAGCGGGCAGACGGATAAAAAGCGCAGCAAATTAAAGGCCACTGTTGCGATCATTGTTATATTTGCAGTGGCGGTAGCAGTGATTTTTCTGATCAGTGAAGAGCAGTTTGGTGAGATAAGTACAGTTTATGATGATCAAAGAAGCACTTTGTGGCCGTTACTTATCACATTGATCGCCACAATGCTGGGAAGTCTGATCACATCATATGTCTTTTTGAAGGAAGCGTTGGACAGAACTTCGGATGAAAAGACATATTACAGCGTGGTGATTCGCGAATACCGGGAAAAGACAATGAGAAGCCTCTGGCTCTATATGCTCATGTCTCTCTCGCTGATGGGGATTGTGATCTGTCTTTACAGTATGTTTTATTTTATGCATATCCGCTCAAGAGACGAAGTACGCATCATTCTTATTCTGTCATATGGCGTGTGTATGATCGGCTC
>CAKNHF010000013.1 GCA_930972465.1 uncultured Lachnospiraceae bacterium | reverse complement strand
AGAAAATCACATATCCGGAATGTCTGGAAAGTAATAATTTCCGCATCTCACATAGCCCAGTCCATCCCATGTCGTTCCTCCTTCAGCTCATCCGAAAATATTTCAGCGCCTCCATAATCGCCGCTTCCTTTTCCGGCGGACACTGCGGCACTTTAGCATCTTCCTTCTTTGACAGGTTATAGTTCTGTCCCACATCCAACCCGCACTTCCGTTTGACCTGGGAGATATACAGGCTGGACACCTTTAGACCGTGTTTTTCCAGCACATAGGCTTTGATCTCATCATAGGTGGCTTTACTCTCCGCCGATGTCAAATCCAGCTCGTCCAGATTCAACTCCACCTCGATATGCTGCTTGGTGTTTAGTTTGGACAAAAGTACTACAGTCTCCACGTGCACCGTCTCACAGAACTGATCCACCGCCGTCATCTTCTCCACCCGGTACCCGGCCAGCTGCATCATTTCCAAATCCCGTGCCAGACTGGTCATCTTACAGGAAATGTATACGATCCGATCCACTCCATACTGCAGTATCTTCGGCAAAGCCTTTGGATGGATGCCATCTCTCGGCGGATCCAACACGATCACGTCCGGTTTTTCCTCCAGTTCATCCAGCACCTGAAATACATCGCCTGCTATGAATTTACAGTTGGAAATACCGTTTCTCGCAGCATTTTCTTTTGCCGCCTTCACCGCTTCTTCAACAATCTCCACACCGACCACTTCACGGGCTACAGGAGCCAGAACCTGACTGATCGTCCCTGTCCCGCTGAACAGATCGAACACCGTCATATCACGGATATCACCGATGTATTCCCGCACCGTCTCATACAGCACTTCCGCTCCTCTTGTATTAGGCTGAAAAAAAGAGAATGGAGTGATCTTAAATTCCAGACCGAGCAGTTTTTCATAAAAGAAATCCTGACCAAAGAGGATTCGGGTCTCGTCACTTTTCACCACATCAGCAAGAGAGTCATTTAAAATATGCAGGATACCCACGATTTTCCCTTCCAGCTCAAGCTCAAGGAGTTTTTCCGTCAGCGTCTGAAGCTCATACTCCTCCTGAGTAGTTGTCACCAGACTGACCAGAATCTCCCCTGTCGTATCTCCCCGCCTCAGAAGAAGGTGGCGCAGGTATCCCACATGCTGCATTTTCTTATAACAGCTGACATGTTTCTCCTTAAAATACTCCAGCACACAGATAAGAATTTTATTCATATCTTCATGGACCAACCGGCAGTCCGCCGCGGTAAGGACGTCATAGGTGCTTCCTTTCTTATGAAGTCCCAATGAGAGTGGCCCGTCTTTATACTCGTCTCCGAAAGAGAATTCCATCTTATTCCTATATCCGAACTCCTTTGGGCTGGATTTGACACCTTCAAAAACATATTCTCCTTGAACTGCCTCATCCATGATCCTGCGGATCTGCCCTTCTTTCATTCTGATCTGCTCTTCATAGGGCATAGTCTGATACATGCATCCTCCGCATTCCGGAAAAATGCTGCACACAGGAGTCCTTGTTTCCAGCGGTGACTTTTCCAGCACCTCCAGAAGCCGTCCTTCTGCACTGCCCTTTTTGAATTTGTTGATCATAAAACGAACTTTCTGTCCCGGAATTCCATTTTTTACAATGACATACTGATTCTCCTCAGGAATGTGCACGATCCCTTTGTTGGGGAAATCCACTCTTTCAATGATCCCTTCATAAATTGTCCCTTTTTTCATTTTTTCCTCCAAATTATCAGAATATTCTCGTCATCGGGGCCTGACCCCATTATCACAAGAAAACAGGCAGGGTGCAGTTCCTCGCCACATCCTGCCTGTTATTTAATTCGTTATGATTAATCCACTCTTAAACCTGATCTTCCTCGCTGAAGTAGTCATCGAAGTCGTCGTCGAAATCATCCTCAAAATCTTCGAGATAATCCGGTGTAAAGAAACGGTATACTGCATATGCGATAGCCGCCACCGCTGCAACTGCTCCGATAATTGCCAGAACCCAGATTACGGTATTTTTCTGCTTATCTGCTTCGTTCCTGTGCAGAAGTTCTGTTAATTTTGATTCAGCGATCATGTCTTCTATTTTTTTGTTCATATCTACACGTCCTTTCCCCACCCCCACGGGCGGCGGTTACTTTCTGTTATTATACCACTATCATTTTCAGATTACTACTAATTTATGCCAAATTCTTAAGAAACCTTTACCAGTTTTGCAAACATTGCAAACATTTTGCGCACACCGGCTCCATCAAATTCAACTGTCACTTCGTAATCTCTTCCGCCTTCTTTTATATCGAGAACAGTACCCTCTCCAAATTTCACGTGGCGAACTCTGTCTCCCACTCCGTAAGAAAGTTTACCTCCTTTTTCCGCTGTAAGCTGGCTTCCTTTCTGCAGTGCGGAAAAGGACTGCTTTCCGGCCGCCTTCCCGGTGCCGCCAGCCGTACCGGAGCCGTAACTGCCAAACTGCGCGGCAAAAGGCTGTGCGCGGAAAGCCTGTTTTGCGTGAGAATATGTATTCTGTACCGGAATCTCAGTCTTATCTTCTATCTTCCTGCTTCCGGTTTCTATCAGTTCCACTGGAATTTCTTTTATGAAACGGGACAGTTTATTATATTGTGTCTCTCCCCGTACCATTCTCCTCCTTGCACAGGTCAGAGTCAGCTCTCTTTCCGCTCTCGTAATCCCTACATAACACAGCCGGCGTTCTTCTTCAAGATCTTCATTGTCGTCGGATGTAATTGTCATATAGCTCGGAAACAAACCATCTTCCATACCCGCCAGATACACATGAGGAAATTCAAGTCCTTTGGCGCTGTGAAGTGTCATGAGTACAACATAATCCTGATTTTCATCCAGGCTGTCAATATCTGCCACCAGAGCCACTTCCTCCAGAAAACCGCTGAGTGTCGCCTGTTCATCTCTGTCCTGGCAGTCTTCCTCATAGGCTGCCGCCTTGTTGAGAAGTTCATCGATATTTTCTTTCCTCGCTTCCGCATCCAGTTTGTCTTCAGATTCAAGGCTTTCCACATAACCGGTTTTTTCAATAATCTCACTGAGCAGATCAGTGATACTTTCCTGTTCTGAGCGGCCCTTAAAATATTCGATCAGAGCCGCAAAGGATTCCAGTTTCGATGCGCTCCTCCCTATCCCCGGAATCATTTCCGGGGCCATCAGCGCTTCATAAAATCCTATTCCTCTCTCTGCCGCGGACTCCTGAATCCGGTTGATGGTAGTAAGGCCTATTCCTCTTTTCGGGACATTGATGATTCTGCGCACTGCAAGATCATCCCGGCCGTTATCCACAGTCTTAAGATAGGCCAGGAGATCCTTGATCTCTCTTCTCGCATAGAAATTGATGCCACCTACAATTTTGTACGGAATATTCATGGCGATAAATTTTTCCTCGAAAAGACGTGACTGGGCATTGGTTCGATACAGTACGGCATTGTCATTATAGGCCGCGCCATTCCGCACTTCTCTTTTTATATCTTCGGCAATAAATTCTGCCTCATCATAAGCAGTATCAAACTGCCGTAAATGCACTTTTTCTCCTTCCCCGTTATCTGTCCATAATGTCTTTTCCTTACGTCCCTTATTATTGCTTATCACTCCGTTTGCAGCATTGAGAATATTTCCGGTAGAACGGTAATTCTGTTCCAGCTTGATAACACGGGCATCCGAAAATTCATGTTCAAAGTCCAGAATATTTCTGATATTTGCTCCCCTGAACTTATAGATGGACTGATCATCGTCCCCTACCACGCACAAATTTTTATACTTGCCCGCAAGAAGACTGACAAGACGGAACTGCACCGTGTTCGTATCCTGATACTCGTCCACCATAATATATCTGAATCTTTCCTGATAATATTCCAGCACGTCCGGCTGCGTTTCCAGCAGCTGTACTGTTTTCACCAGCAGATCGTCGAAATCCAGCGCATTGTTTGCCTTAAGCTGGGCTTCATATTCGCGGTAAGCCTTTGCAATCTTCTGCTGCCCGAAATCGCCTCCCACATTCAGCTCAAATTCCTCGGGCATAATCATCTCATTCTTTGCCGAAGAGATCGCAGAGAGCAGACTCCTTTCTCTGATCACTTTCGTATCGATATCTACTTTTCTGCACACCTCTTTCATAAGAGTTTTCTGATCATCCGTATCATAGATGGTAAACCGGTTTTCATATCCGAGTCTGTCGATAAACCGCCTCAGAATTCTCACACACATGGAATGAAACGTACTCACCCAGATGCTCTCGGCGCCAAAGCTCACAAGCGAGTCTACTCTCTGACGCATTTCCTCCGCCGCCTTATTTGTAAATGTAATCGCAAGGATATTCCAGGGATTCACCCCCTGTTCGTCAATCAGGTAGGCAATACGGTGAGTGAGTACTCTTGTCTTTCCCGATCCTGCTCCCGCAAGAATAAGAAGCGGGCCGTCCGTATGCAGGACGGCTTCTCTCTGCGGTTCGTTCAATGTATCATAAATGCTCATAAATTTCTCCCATTCTGTCTTTATTTCATCAGAAATGTATTCTGAATGCGTGCGGCCGGATTTCCTTCTCCGCACCGGTAACTATCATTATCAGATACCCATCTTGGATTGTCAACCTGGCTTCCATATTTTTTGTCATTTTCCCACATTTGTGGTATGATAGATTAATTGACATCAACAGACATCTGATCTGTAGTCCATTTACTAAAAATCGTCACGCAAAATGCTTGATATATGGTTTTTGTTACTATATAATGAGCATATCGAGGTGATAATATGACAATAGATATGAACGATCTGCTGAACAGCATTCTGAAGAGTCTCTCCAACATCGATTATATCCGGCCGGAGGAGATTCCCAATATCGATCTGTACATGGATCAGGTCACAACATTTATGGACAAACAGCTGGCATCCACCAAACGCTATGAAGATGACAAAATATTGACCAAAACAATGATCAATAATTATACTAAGAACCATCTTCTTCCGCCGCCTGTCAAAAAAAAGTATTCCAGAGAACATGTCCTGATCCTTATCTTTATTTACTATTTTAAAAATATTCTGTCCATCCGTGACATCGAGACAATTCTCAGGCCATTAACCGAAAAATACTTTTCCGGCGAAAATTCAGTGGATCTTGCTTCTGCTTATGAAGAAGTATGTCAGATGGAAAAAGAGCGGATCGAACCGCTCCAGGACGCGGTAAAAGCCGCCTGGGAAAAATCTCTTTCATCCTTCCCGGAAATTCCGGAAGGGGACGAAAGAGACGAGATGAAACTTTTTGCTTTCATCTGTAATCTGAGTTTTGACGTATATCTTAAAAAAATGATGATTGAAAAAATTATTGACGAATTATCTTCCAAAAACAGACAACAGGATTCGTGATCCGACAACAGGAGCCAGGCTTTTCCGCCTGGCTCCTGCTGAAGAAAAGCAGCTCTATTCCTCTTCTTTATCAATCCGCTCAAATACCATATCATATCCGTCATTTCCATAGTTCAGTGAGCGGTTCACTCTGCTGATAGTGGCTGTTGACGCGCCTGTTTTATCTGCAATCTCCAGATAAGTTTTCTGCTGTCTTAACATCCTTGCAACTTCAAATCTCTGGGACAGAGAGAGAAGTTCATTAATCGTACATATATCCTCAAAAAATGTATAGCATTCCTCTTTATTTTCCAGGCTGAGAATAGCACGAAACAGATAGTCTACCGCTTCTGTCCTGATTTTCTTACTCATAATGATTCAGACTCCTTCCAAGCATAAAAAAGATTGCGCCGGGTGCGCAATCTCCGTACGCAATCGGGTTGCAATACGGCAGCTTATCGTTACATTTTAAGCTACCGTTACATTTTAGCACATTAAACTTTTAAAGTCCACATTTTTATGCTCTTTTATCGGGATTCCGTTTTTTATCCTGTTTCTTCTTTATTCTGTGATGCCCGGACCGCATGCCGCCGCGGCATCTCCGGAGCTCTTCTGCCTACAGCGAAGGAATAAACTGTCTGAGCCTATCCAAATCCGTGGTGACCACAAGTTCTTCCGGAAATCCGCAGTACTCCAGAACCTCTCTGACATAAGTAAAATTCCCCGCATCAGCATTGACATGCGCATCGCTCCCTGTCGTAACCGGTACATCATACTGTCTGCAGAGATCCAGCATCGTAAGCATGTTCTCTCTTGTACCCACCCGGCTGCTCTGGGGACGCAGGGAAGAGTTGTTCAATTCAAGAAGTGTCCCCGTCTCCTTTGCCGTCCTGACAAGTATCTCATAGTCAAAAGGAAACCTTCCGTCATCCGGATGTCCGATAATATTGACATAGGGCTTTTTCATCGTCTCCACATATGCTCTGATATTCTCCTCCGGAGTATGCCCGCTTCCATAACACGGAAGATGAATGCTCGCCACAACAATGTCCAGATCTTTCAGTGTATCTTCCGGGAGATCAAGTGTCCCGTCAGGATCCATGATATTGACTTCCGCCCCCATCAGAAGCCGTACCCCCTTCTGTACTCTTGGCACCACATCCAGATTCTGAAAATAATACAGCCCGCATGTTCCCGGCATCTCCGGAGCGTGCTCAGTAAGCGCAAGTGTTTTAAGTCCTCTGGCTGCTGCCGCTTCAGCCATCTCAGTGATGGTGCTGTAAGCATGCCCGCTGGCCAGTGTATGCGAATGTGTATCTGCGATAAATTTCATAAGCAACCTCCAATTTCAAAATCGTATTTTTCACGGCTTATTATACCATATTTTCCCCCGAATACAATTTTCTCAACAAGAGATACTGTTCGTGAGGTGAGAAATTTGAATTCAAAAAAGAAAAACAATCAAAAGATAATCGACAATTTTGATTATCTCTCCAACGCTGCTTCGTCCATGGACTGTACAGGTCTGATACCATCCCTTCCAAGAAACAGTGAAGAACTGGAGTCCTATGACGACGTTTACCGCTATCTCCCGGCCCTCCCGGCACAGGCCGGAAGCTCTTCCGACAGCAACGCCTGAATCTCCTGCATTCCGCTGATATTTTCTTCACCTGCCGCCTGCGCATGTTACGACGTATTCCTGCCGTGCATTTTCGTACGGAGCCGTCCGCACAGGCGGCAGGTACGCTCTTCGTCTCTGGAAATCTTCTTCCGGTCAAAGCCGCCCCACGCTGCCTTCTCATTCTTAACCCCCTGCATAAATCGCGCCGTATGTTCGACAGTTTTCGATTTTATGTTGCAATTTTCCATTGTCCTCACTGATTCAAAATGCTATAATAATCATGTTGTAAACTTTGTGCATGCCAAAGAGAGGAGTACATAATTATGAAGTGTCCAATATGTGGAAAAGACGTCGAATTACAGAAGAAACAGATTGGCACCAGCGAAACGGGTGAACCGGTCTTTAATGAATATGCAGTCTGCCGCGACTGCAAAAAGCAGTGGAATCTTGACAAACAGCGGGCCAGAAAAATGGCGGCAAAAAAGGCGGCCGAAGCAGAGAACAAAGTCTCTCCTGCCCCTGATGCAGCTGTAAAAAAGGAGACTCCGGATACAGAAGCTTCCGCGAAAAAGAAGTCTGTATCATCGGAATCCACTCCGAAGAAAAAAACGGCCGGAACGGAATCCGCTCCGAAGAAAAAAACAGCCGGAAGCGGCGATATGCCTAAAAAGAAGTCTTCACATGACAGACCTGATGCAAAACGCAGAACCTCAGAGTCCGGCTCATCTTCAAAATCCGAATCTGACGAAGAAAAGAGCCGCGAAAAGACAGGCGGAAAGAGCAGATCAAAATCTGCATCACATTCTGCCAGAAGCAGAGAGGATATGAATAAAGAGGGAACTCCTGCTAAAAAGCCCGTCAAAAAACGTACAGTACAGCGTTCAGAAGATGAGGACGAGCAGAGATACGGAAACATTCCTTCCGAAAAAGTCCGCTCCAAAAAGGAAAAGGCCGTCCGCAAAGGATATGAAGATATGCTTGCCACTGATCCGGACCGCAAACCGGTAAGGAAGAAAAAAAGCAGTTCTTCAGAGAAGACAAAAGAAGCATCCGAATCCTCGGCACTTAAAAAATCAGAATCGTCCAGGCACAAAGAGGATATCAATACTTCAAAGAAGAAACCCGAACCGGAGATTGACGAATACGATGACTATGAAGACGATTACGACGATTATGCTCCGAGATTCAAAGCAGTACGAATCATCTTGGGCATCCTTTCCCTTCTGGGATTCGCGTTCTTCATTTACCGCGGATTTGTCACCGGCCTTAACGCAGATGATGGCTCCACATCCGGAATGAATTACATTATTGTCGCGCTCTGTCTTCTTGTCGCAGCACTGCTGTACTTCATCATGAAGAACCGCGCAACAATCTTCGCTTTTCTTCTTCCGATGCTGTTCTATCTCGGAAGCGCGGTATTTGCTTTTCTGCAGAGAGGGGATGACATGCAGCTCCTCATCGCTGCTGTTGCGGGAGCAGTTCTCGCTGTTCTCTCACTGATTTTCGCGATCCTTTCCAGAGGCGGGGATGATTATTACGACGATGATGAAGATTATGAGGATGCTTTCGAGGAGGATCACGATAATTACTGATTATCGTAAAGAGCGCTTTTACTTTAACATCTGATACTCAGCGGATATCGTTTTTAACGGTGTCCGCTTTTTTCATGCCTTCACCTTTTCCCTTTCATTTCATATAGTAATAAGGATAAGATATAACAACAGGGAGAAATATATGAAAAAGCGTTTTCTTGCATTTTCACTTGCCGCTGTCCTGGGGATTTCGCTCCTGACCGCATGTTCTCAGAGCCAGGATACCAGCAGCGGAGATTCAAAACCCAATGATACTTCTGCGGAACAGGCAGAAGAAAAAACGCCTGTCAGGATTACATTGAACGAAGTGGCTCACTCGATCTTCTACGCCCCGATGTATGTCGCAATTGAAGAAGACTATTTCGCAGAAGAGGGGATCGATCTGGATCTTGTATGTGGATTTGGAGCCGATAAGACAATGACTGCCGTAATCTCAGGCGAGGCCGACATCGGCTTCATGGGCTCCGAGGCTTCCATCTACACCTACAATGAAGGCGCCGAGGACTATGTGGTAAACTTTGCGCAGCTCACCCAGCGGGCGGGGAACTTTCTTGTAGCCCGGGAAGAGATGCCTGACTTTTCCTGGGATGATCTAAAAGGGCATCTTGTACTCGGAGGGCGAAAGGGCGGCATGCCTGAAATGGTGTTCGAATATATCCTGAAAGAAAACGGCATTGATCCGGAAACAGATCTCGAAATAGACCAGAGTATTGATTTCGGTTCCACTGCCGCGGCATTTTCAGGCGGACAGGGTGATTTTACCGTTGAGTTTGAACCCGGTGCCACTACGCTCGAATCCGAAGGAAAAGGCTATGTCGTCGCCTCTCTCGGCGAAGACAGCGGCTATGTTCCCTATACTGCTTTCAGCGCAAGGAAAAGTTTCATAGACGAGAATCCGGATCTTATCCAGGGATTTACCGACGCGCTTCAGCGAGGGATGGATTATGTTCAGAACCATACTCCGGAAGAGATCGCAGAGATCATAGAGCCCCAGTTTCCCGAAACAGATCTGGAAACCATTACGACTATTATTACCCGCTACTACGACCAGGACACATGGAAGAGCAATCTGATCTTTGAAGAAAGCAGTTTTGATCTGCTGCAGGATATTCTGGAAAGTGCGGGCGAGCTGGAAGAAAGGGCTCCCTATGAAGATCTTGTCACAACAACATTCGCAGCCAAAGCAGTTCAGTAACAGCGCGTTGATATTTTAAGATTCCTTCTGGAATATCAGGACCTTTTCTACTATAATAGAGTCAGTGCAGAGACAGATTGCTGCCCTCATGCGCTGACTCTATCTGATTGATATTCAAGGAGGAATTCTGTACTATGATAGATAAAAGACTTATCCCTTACGGAGGGCTGAAAAAAGAGCCTTTCTCCGGCAGCCACCATGGAATGCGGTACTTTTTCCGGGGTGATGACGGAAAAAGCAGCATTACATTCACGGTTTTCATCTACCCCGAACCATGGTGTTTTGAAGATACGCCGGATAAAGAAAAGGAAAGTGCTTCCTTTCCTCTCTCTGATGAAGGGATGGATCAGGCGATTGCCTGGCTCCATGAACGTTTTGAAGCTGAAAAGTCCCGCTGGATCAACGCCTCAAAAGAGACAATGCATACTGTGAACAGTGCGTCATAGTATGCATCATTTTCCTGGAATATTCCCTTCGTGAATCTCCTTTATAAAATTTCATTTATATTTTATAATCTTCAAAAATTCTTTCAAAACTTGTCACAACCGCTTCACATTTCACTGATATCATAGAATTATCAACAAAGAAGACGATGGCTGTATATACAGCCTGTATGTATGGCCATTGGACTTCGCCTAACAGTTTATCGTCCCGTGTTTTCCGTAATATCTGACGGGATATTTTTTTGCCCGGATTTACCGCTTTTATCTCAGAAGCAGGATCTTATCCTCATCAAACGCCAGGAAATCCGGCTGTCCGCATTTTTCCATCATTTCAAGCTTTTCTCTCTGTACAAACCAGCAGATTACCTCCCCTGCTGCCGTATCGTCCTCCGGTTTTATATAGTAATTTCTTTCAAACGGAAGAACGGCACTGCTCTCAAGGTCAAACCTGATCATGTTCTCCCCCCGCTCTCCCCACACAGGGCGAAAATCATGTGCCCGGTAACCGACATAAGATATATCCTCTCCGATCTCTCTCTTTAAATTCAGAAGAATCCCCCAGTCCAAAGCTTCCAGCGTATGGCTGTCTCTCCTTTTTATCCGGGAAAAATTCTTACATCCGGTCAGTCTTGCGGCCGCTTTATTTCCCGGTCTTCGGAATATCTCTTTTGTGGGACCTGCCGCGACGATCTTTCCCTGCTCCATAATAAGGAGTTCATCGCTGAACCGGTATACCTCATCTCTGTCATGGGACACCATTATGACTGTTCCCCGGTAATCTTCCAGCATCTGCACCATTTCTCTCTGAAGCTGATCTTTGAGAAACATGTCCAGTGCAGAAAACGGCTCGTCAAGCAGTATCACATCCGGTTCATATGCCATAATGCGCGCCAGTGCCACCCTTTGCTGCTGACCTCCGGAAAGCTGTGCGGGAAGCTGATCTTCCAGACCATCAAGCCGGAATTTTCTCACCATCTCCCGAACTCTCTGTTCATTCTCTTTCCTGTTTCCTTTCAGACCTGCCGCAATGTTTTTTGCAACCGTCATTGTAGGAAACAGTGCGTAATTCTGGAAAAGATATCCGATGTTTCTCTTCTGTGGCTTCAGATTGATTCTGCTGTCACTGTCAAAAAGAATCCGGCCTTCTACCACAATATTCCCGCTGTCCGGGACCTCAATCCCGGCAATACTTTTCAGCGTCATACTTTTTCCGCAGCCCGACGCCCCCAGTATGCCGATACGGCGCGATTTGCTGCTGAAACAGACATCCAGTGCAAAATGATTCAGTTTCCTGTGTATTTCTGCCGAGATCGCCATAGCCTACCACCTTCCGATATTTTTCATTTTCTTTCCGGATATCAGGTTCATCAGAAAAATCACCGCGAAAGCGATCATCATCACAATAATCACCCATATTCCGGCCGTCAGATAGTCTCCATCCTGTATCACCATCGCAATCTTCTGGGAGATCGTACCGGTCTTTCCCGGTATATTACCGGCCAGCATGGACGTTGCCCCGTACTCTCCCAGAGCTCTGGCAAATGTAAGAATCGTTCCGGAAGCAATCCCCGGTCCCGCTGTCGGGACTACGATTTTCCAGAAAATCTTCATATCTGACATACCGAGTGTTCTTCCCGCATATACCAGATTGACATCGATCTGTTCCATTGCCGCTCTCGCATTCCGGTACATGAGAGGAAATGCAATGACCGTCGCTGCAATCACGCAGCCCAGCCAGGTCTGAACTACCTTGAATCCGAATTCCTCAAACAGAAATTCCCCCAGAGGTCTCCGTCTGCTGAAGAGCAGAAGAAGAAAAAATCCCGCAACAGTAGGGGGCAGCACCATAGGGAGGGTCAGGATCCCGTCGATAACCGCTTTTTTCCCCGGAGCGGCCTTCACTGTTTTTCTTGCAGCAAAAATCCCCAGGAAAAAAGAGATAACCGTCGCCACAACTCCTGTTTTCAGAGAAATAAACAGGGGGCTCCAGTCCAGTTCTTTCAATATCTCCATAATTTCTTCCATCTTTTCCTCCTCGACATACAACGTTTCCGCCAAAAAAGTGCCACACAGAGAGTTTCTCTCCCGAATGTGACACTTCTTCTCTGCCGTCCGCCTCTCTCTACTCTACATTCGTATCAAAATAATAGGAATCAAATACTTCCTTTGCCTCATCCGACAATACATACGCAAGGAAATCTTCTGCTGCCGCTGTCTGCGTCTCATCCGCTTCCTCATTGACAACACGTGCAATGGGATAAATAACATTGCCCGTCAGATCATAACTGACTGTCTCAAGGATATCAAGATCATCTTCATAACCATATGTATCGGAATAATATGTCGTCCCCACCTCACAGGAGCCTTCAACAACTGCTGTAAGGACTTTACTCACATTATCCTGTTCGCTGATCTCCACTCCGCCGAGTGCTTCCGAAACCTCTTCCGTCGTTATGGATGCCGGATCATCTGTCTCCGGAAGAATTCCAAGGCTGATCAGCGCCTGTCTCGTATATCTTCCGACAGGCACGCTGCCTCCGGCCAGGGCAATACTTTCCGCCTCACCGATATTTTCAAGCCCCGTCACTTTGGTCCCGCTGTCTTTTAACGTCACGACAACGACCTGATTGTTCACTACATTGGCTCTTGTTCCCTCTACCATAAGTCCGACCGCCTCCAGATCATCCATCTGTTTCTGAGCCGCAGAAAAGAATATATCGCACTCATACCCTTCCTGTATCTGCGTCAGCAGCGTACCAGAGCTGTCCGCATTGTAAGTGATCTTTACCTCCGGGTGCTCTTCATTATATCGTTCTGCCAGATCCGTCATTACAGTGTTAAGACTTGCCGCAATGAATACCTGGATCTCCGTCTCTTCTGCTTCTGTCTGCGGTTCCTTCCCGTTATCTTCTGTTCCGTTTTCGCTGTCTTCCCCGGAACATCCCGCCATGGACAGCATCATAACCGCTGCAAGTGTCGCTGCAAACACTCTTTTTTTCATAATCTTACCTCCGCATTTTATATATTATAGTATAACCGTTTATTTTTTCAAAAACAATCGGTTGTGAAAAAGGAATTCCCTTTCGGGAACTTCCTTTTTAAACAGCGGATATTCTGAACAATTTCTGCCCCTGTCCCATACCGCATTTTTCTCACTCAATATTTAAAATAGCCGTGTGCACCTTTATTCAGGTCTCCCGCCTGAACAGCTCTCTGTATCTTTTCTCTGTATACGCCTCGGCTTCCCGGCAGAGTTTCTCGTATTTATCCATAAGCCGGCGCCCCGACGCCGTAACTCTGGCTGTTCCTCCATGCTTACCTCCCGGACTTCGCTCCACAATGGTGCATCCCATCTCTTTCTCTGCTGTACGTATCAGGGTCCAGCCTTTGCTGTATGACATACCGGTTTTCTCACAGGCCTCCCGTATATTGCCCAGCACCTCAATCTGCTTTAAAAGCACCATCATTCCGGGGCCGAAAAACGCTTCATTCTTCACCAGCTGTACTTTCACCCTGGGGTGAATATCCTGAGGGAACTGTTTTTCCGCAATCAGTTCAAATTCTTTCTCTCTGCGCGCGCTGGCAATCACCCCTCCGTCTCCCACAGGAAGAACCACCACCTGTACGCCTGAAGCGTCAATTGCCCCCTTTAGTCCTCTGTCTCCTCTGTAGGCCGCGATCCTGTCCGTAAGATCTGAATCAGCCAGTACGGGATGTCCCTTTTTTCCTTCATAGGACGGAATAACCACCGGAGCCTTCTGCTCAAGCATAAGTCTTATCGTCTCCTCGGTAAAAAGCGGGTTCTCTGCCGGACAGAAAAAGATTCTCCGGCAGCTGTGTCTGAGATAGGAAAAACCTCTCACCGCATAGTCGATCAGCTGTTCTGTCTCATAAGACGGGCTTCTTAAAAAGACCACTCCCAGCTTCTTCAGCTTCCTCTCTGTCTCCTCTGCTTTATATCCTGTCACAACAACAATATCTGCGACACCGGCCCGGCGGAAACTGAAGATCATTCTCCTTATCATATCTGCCGCATCCACATTTTCCATTGTATCATAGGAACTGAACCCGCCGGGAACGCCCGCGGCAGCGATCACCGCACCCGTTTTCATTTTCTATTTCACCGCTTTCTGTTTCTTCGAATAATAGGTATTCTCCATCGGGAGCTTTGTCCTGAGAATATGGTCCATTGCATAATATGCTCCCTGTACAGCCGGTGCTGTCGGGATCGTCGCGATCTCGCCGATCCCCTTTGCCCCATAGGCAAACGGCAGAAGTTCTTCCTTCTCCACATAAATGGCATGGATATCAGGGATCTGCGTAGATCTCATAAGCCCGAGAGTTCCGTATCTGGCCTGAGGTACCCCGTTCTTCAGCGGGAAATCCTCTGTCAGAGCATACCCCAGTCCCATCAGCACGCCTCCCTCTATCTGTCCCTGAATAGAGATCGGATTCACAACTTTGCCCGAATCATGAGCCGCATATACTTCTTTCACACGTCCGTCGTCATCCAGAATAACCACATGAGTGGCAAACCCATAAGCCACGTGGCTCTTGGGGAAGGGAACATCCGCTCCGAGTTTGTCCGTCGGGTCAAAAAACTCTGCAAAATATTCCTTTCCTTCCAGCTTTTCAAGATCGCCTCCGGCCTCCTGCAGATCTTTATTCAGATCGGCTGACGCCATGCGCACTGCCTCGCCCGTGATCAGTGTCTGCCTGGATCCGGATGTAGTCCCCGAATCCGGAGCAACTTCCGAATTTGCCCCCATGTTTTTTATCTTTTCACACCCCAGTCCGGTCGTTTCTGCCACCATCTGGACGAACACGGTCGCACATCCCTGTCCGATATCTGACGCAGCGCTATACAGCTCAACCTTCCCGCCGTGTACAGTCAGTTTTGCTCTTCCTTTATCCGGAAGTCCCACTCCCACGCCGGCGTTCTTCATGGCACATGCAATCCCGGCCCTTCCCGGATTGCTCTCATATGCATCTTTTACTGCCAGAAGTGTTTCTTTAAGAGCAGTAGAACAGTCCGCGATCTGCCCGTTGGGAAGGACTTTTCCGGGTTCGATCGCATTGCGGTACCGGATCTCCCACGGAGATATGCCTACCTTTTCAGCCAGAAGATTAATGTTTGATTCCAGAGCGAATTCGCTCTGGCATACCCCGAAACCGCGGAAGGCTCCCGCCGGAGGATTGTTCGTGTAATACCCGAATCCTCTTATGTCTGTATTCTGATAGCAGTATGGCCCTACCGAATGGGTGCAGGCACGCTCCAGCACCGGTCCGCACAGGGAGGCGTAAGCACCGGTATCAAAGTAAATTTCACAGTCAAGTCCTGTAAAAATTCCGTTTTCGTCGCATCCCAGCGTGAATGTTCCCTCCATGGCATGCCGCTTGGGGTGAAAATTGATCGATTCCTGTCTTGAAAATACAACCTTCACGGGACGGTTCACCTTTAATGCCGCCAATGCCGCTATATGCTGTGCAGATACATCTTCTTTTCCGCCGAATCCGCCTCCGACCAGCTTGTTTTCCACAATAACACGCTCCGGATCCCAGCCCAGCATAATGGATATCTCATGGCGGGTATCATAGACCCCCTGATCGGAAGACAGTACCTTCACTCCATCTTTATACGGATATGCAACCGCGCACTCCGGTTCGAGAAATGCATGCTCCGTAAATGGTGTGCTGTATTTCTGTGTCACCACATATTTGGATTCAGCGAGTGCTTTCTTTGCATCACCGCGTGTAACATGACGTTTCTGACAAAGATTGCCTCCCGAATGTACTCTGGGTGCGTCTTCTTCCATCGCTTCCCACACTGATGTCACTGGTCTGAGTTCTTCGTATTCTATCTTTACAACTTTCTTTGCCTTTTCCAGTATTTCTCTTGTCTCAGCGACAACAAGACAGATGGCGTCCCCTACGCATCTTGTTATGCTTCCTTTTGAAATCATTACATCCCAGTCCTGCTGAAGATGCCCTACTTTATTGTTGGGGACATCATCCGCGGTAAGCACGGTCAGCACCCCGGGCATTTCCAGAGCTTTCGAATAATCGATATCCAGTATCCTGGCGCGGGGATATTTCGAGCGCACTGCAGAGGCATAGACCATTCCGTCCATCTCTACATCGTCAGGGTATTCCCCATATCCCAGCACCTTCTCCCGGACATCAAGACGGAATGCTTTCTGCCCCACTCCATACTGATCTCCCTTTTCAAGGTCCGCTTCAATATATTCATCGCCGCGGAGTATTGCGGCCGCAAGCTGTATCCCTTCTATGATTTTTTTATATCCGGTGCACCGGCAGATATTTCCTTTCAGAGCAGTCTTGATCTCTTCCTCTGTCGGATCAGGTATTCTGTCAATAAGAGCTTTTCCTGCCATAACCATCCCCGGAATACAGAAACCGCACTGCACGGATCCCTTGGAGCCGAAAGCATAAACAAATGCTTCTTTCTCTTTCTCACTCAGCCCTTCTGTAGTAATAATCGTGTGACCTGTTGCCCGTTTCGTGGTAAGAACGCATGATTTGACTGCCTTCCCGTCAACAATGATCGTACAGGTTCCGCAGGCCCCTTCGCTGCACCCGTCTTTTACAGAGTGCAGATGAAGATCATCTCTTAAATATCTGAGAAGTGGTTTATCCACATCTGTAGTACGCAATACTCCATTTACCGTAAAACAATATTTCTCACCCATGTTCACACCTGCTCTTCCCGGACTGTGAAAATCCCATTGAAATCTCTGATTGTCCCCCTCGGACATTTCACCGCGCACATGCCGCACGCAATACATTTTTCCTCATCGATCACTGCGTGGTTCTCTTCTATCTTAATCGCATTTACGGGACAGTTTTTTTCACAAATCCCACATGCAATGCACCCTGTATCACACTTTTTCCGTGTCTGCGCCCCGGGCTCCTCATTGACACACGCGGGATAGATATTATACTCGGGGAAAGTAAGCCTGATCAGATGTCTGGGACAGACTTTTACACAAAGCCCGCATCCCACACATCTGCTCTGATCAATCTCCGCAGTGCCATACTGACTGATACGGACGGCCCCCATCCGACAGACCTCAGCACAGCTTCCTCCGCCAAGGCATCCCCATCGGCACTCCGGTGTTCCCTCGGGATACTCTTCTGCAATCCTGCCGCAGTTTCCGTGCAGCTCTTCCCTCAGAACTCCGTGTTTAGTCCGGCATCTGCCTGCACATTGTACGACAGCGATTCTCTTTCTGCGCCTCTGTGTCATCTCTTTCATCTCCTTCCGCTTTCATATCCGCGTCAAAGCGCTTCTTTTGAACATATCTCCTCATCCGTCACCATAAGTCTTCTCTTCTGTCAATATCTTTCAGTTCCTCCGGATCTGTCTGGACAACCCGAAGCCGGTCTCCATGTTTTCTTATAACCTGTCTGCCGCCCTCGTCTCCTGTAAGTTCCATGAGCTCAGAAAAATATACGCGGTCCCAGAATACAGGATTTCCTGTTTTTTTCCCGTTTCCTGCACATATAATGCAGCCCGGATGATGCAGAGCCATATTAAAAATACGCTGCATTGTGGGTATTCCGATTCCCGGCTGATCGCACACAGAGAAGAGGACGCCTCTCAGCTCCGGCCTGTACCGCAGTGCTGCTTTCAATCCCAGAATCAGCGAATGAGAGATTCCGCGTTCCGGTTCCCGGTTCTCTACCGGCGTGATTCCGCGCTTTGCCGCATCCTCTGCAATACGCTGTGATCCCGTAACAACAAATGCAGGAAACGCCCCGAACGCCTGCACCTTATCCAGCATGTGCTCATACAGCGGTCTGTTTCTTACAATGGCGTTCAGCTTATCTCCGCCGAATCGGGTTCCCTTTCCGGCCGCAAGTACGATGACCGCAAATGCATCTTTCATTTTTTCAAAAGCTGAAACAGCCTCAAGAACACCGCCTCCGATCGCCCTTGCTTTGTCTGAGACAGTATAACAGTGGGATATCTCAGCTCTCGCATCGATATCCCCTATCTTAAGATTTTCAGTAACCTCTGCGCCCTCCTGAAGCATTCCCCGCACAATGCCGGACATCCGGGCATATACGGGGACTCCCCCGGTGACTGCCACTGTCTGTCCCTTTTCTACATAATCTCCGATCTGCACTTTCGGCTCGATCCGCCCGTCAGAGCCCGCACGTATGAGTCTCTCGATCGTATATCCCCCCACATTCCCCGGAACACCGGTATTGGGGACAGCACTGCCCTGCCAGATAATATTTCCCAGAGTGTGCCCTCTCTTTGTCTCGACTACGCAGTTACAGTCCTGTCCTGCGGTAAAACCGGGGCCGACTCCTACAACAAAAGGTGCGTCCGTGATTTCCGTGCCCAGATTTTTCTTTGCAAGTATGCCATCTACAATCACATCCGGCACAAACCAGCTTCTGCATGATGCATTCGGATCCACCATCACCGCAATATCGCCCTGTTCCATGATCTTCTCTGCCGCTTCTCTGTCTTCCGCCAGAATTCCTTCCATTTCTTCCACCTGGGCCCTGCCCTCATAGACGGCACGGGAGAGGGCGACCGTGCGGCGGACTGTAAGCGGAACCGGTATCTCTGTCATCAAAATCCTGTGTCCCGCCCCATAGAGCCTTGATGCGATTCCCGTGGCCAGATCTCCGGCCCCTTTAATCAGTATTTTCATTGATAATCCTCCCGGCTTCCGTCGCTCCGCTTTCTCTCAATTCAGCCCGGGTACTCAGCACCCCGATATTATAATCCGCTGAATCCCCGTATCTGAAAGAGTCCTGCATATCCCGACCGCCTCCTTCACAAGCATCTCATCATCTGCTTTATTCAAAACAACCGTGTACACCGCACTGTCCGGACATCCTTTTCTGCCTCCTCTGTATGACGCGGCAAGCAATGCTATGTCCTCCGCAGTGACCCGGTCTGATATATTCTTTTTCAAAAATACTGCCGCTCTCTCCGGACGGAAACAGACTTCTGACAGCTTCTGCCCGATAGAATCCAGCCCGTACACAGACAAAACATGTGTCGTTTCAGGCAGGATAACCGGTTCGTGATCCGCCGGTATTTTCAGCGGAAGCTGCCTCGATCCGTCTGCCTCGATCAGAATCGGGAGAGCCATGTTCCATATTTCTTTCATCATTTCAGCGGACAGACTCTTTATCTTCCCTGACGAAGACGGTAGACCTGCCCACACCTGTCCGTACCGTTCAAGCATATCCTCAATTTTTTCAACCGATGGCTCAGTCAGAAACCATGGCTTGTCTCCTGCTGCCATATGTGTTGTAGTCGTCACAATAACCGGTATTCCGGACTGAACATACTCGTCTGCGAGACGTCTGAGTGTGGTTGTCTTTCCTCCTGCCCCCACTGCAGAGACGACCGGGTATTTAACCCCGGTCAGTCCTGCTGCCTCTGTCAGTAATTTACTTTCATACAAGTTGTTGTCTCTGTAACAGTAAAACATCTTACCAGCTGCGCTGTCCTGCGCCGTGCGTAACATAACGTCCGCTTTTCTCAATCAGAATCTTCCCGTTTTCTGCCGCAAGCTCTCCTCGCAGATATACCTGTTCTGCTCTTCCCCGGATCTTCGTTCCTTCCATTGGGCAGTAATCACAGGCTGACTGCTGGTTTTCCGCCGTCATTGTCCATTCCGTATCCGGATTCCATACCACGATATCCGCGTCGCTTCCCGATTCAAGGGATCCTTTTCTCGGATACAGATTATAAAGTTTGGCCGGGTTTTCCGACAGATACGAGCACATCTGCTCCGGTGTGATTCTGCGCTCATTTACTCCGAACTGCCAGAGGAGGGCCGGACGCTCTTCCGCTCCCGGCATTCCGCACGGGGTCTTTGAAAAATCCTCCTCCCCCGCCGCTTTCTGCTCCGTCGTAAAGCTGCAGTGATCTGTACATATTGTCTGTATCCTGTCTTCTTTCAATGCTTCCCACAATATTTCCTGATTCTTTTTCTTACGGAGAGGCGGCGCGATCATGTATTTTCTCGCCTCTTCCGCCTGGAGATAATAGCGGCTCTCATCCATCAGAAGATACTGAGGACACGTTTCCACATATACAGTCTGCCCGGCTTCTCTGGCTCTGAGTATCTCCCGGTATCCTGCCGCAGTGCTCAGATGTACGACTACCACCGGAGTATCCACGCATTTTGCGATCTTAAGCAGTCGCCCTACAGCTTCAGCCTCAGCCTCTTTCGGCCGGGTCCACGGATAATCGGAAACCTGTCTTCTGTTTCCTTTTTTCTCCATAACTTCTTTCAGCCGGGCACTGATAATTCCATGATTTTCACAATGCACCCCTGCAATGCCGCCCAGCTCTTTCAGCCGGGCAAGTACCTCATACATGGTCTCATCGTCCACTCTGTTATCATATGTCATATAAAGTTTGAAAGAAGAAATCTCCTCCTTTACGATCCGCTCCAGTTCTTCACTGATCTCCTCATTCCACTCGGACAAAGCCAGATGGAACGCATAGTCACAGGACGCCTCCCCGTCTGCTTTCCTGTGCCAGTTCTCCAGAGCCTGCTCAAGAGACTCGCCTTCATACTGGGTGGCAAAATCAATGATACATGTTGTCCCGCCTGCAAGTTCTGCCTTTGTTCCTGTATCAAATCCATCCGCGGTAATCGTATTGCTCACCTCGAGCGCCATATGAGTGTGTGCATCAATAAATCCGGGGAAAAGAAGTTTTCCCGTCACGTCCACAATCTCCGCATCGCGGAAATACAGATCATCTCCTGTCATCAGAATTTTCTCTCCCTTGACAAGAATATCTGTTTTCCGAAGTCCTTCGCCGCTGACAATTGTTCCTCCCTTGAATAAACGTTTCATCTATGATCCCTTCTTTCCTGATCTTTACTAAGGTCTTAACAAGTA
The DNA here is from genome assembly GCA_930972465.1 of uncultured Lachnospiraceae bacterium. Lineage (GTDB taxonomy): Bacteria > Bacillota > Clostridia > Lachnospirales > Lachnospiraceae > Mediterraneibacter > Mediterraneibacter stercoravium. The sequence continues at coordinate 47,761 of CAKNHF010000013.1, read as the reverse complement.
GGAATACTCCCTGCAGACTGTTTCCATTAATTTCTGCAGTCCTTCGGGAATCCTGGTCTCCTCGCCTTTTGCCCATACATATGTCTCACCCAGGAAGCGTACACGGAACTTCAAGTGTTCCCTGTCAATCACTGCAAACCCCTGATTCCTGCTGTTGTTCATGTCGTTTTCGTCGGCAAACAGGGTAAACTTGTCAAGATAGGGGGCGCTGTCATATGGACAGAAACTCCTGCAGTTGCCGCACTCATTGCACATATAATCCACATGAATGATCTGGTGCTTTTCCATGCCCGGAACCCGAATGGAGATATTGGCCCTGTTGGGACAGACTTCCACGCAGTTCTCACAGACTTTACCGCAGGTAAGGCATCTTCCGCTTTCCTCCTTATCTTCATACAGATCGGAAAGATTTCCTCTTCTGCCGTAAATCGTTTTTTCATCAATAGCCGGGGAAAAGTCTCTCACCAGTGTATCGCCGATAACTGCTTCTGCAGCTCTGAGGCCGTCCCGGATTCCTTCTACCACGGTAGCAGGTCCTCCCAGTCCGTCGCCTGCGACATAGACGCCCTCCAGGTTGGTCTCACAGGTCTCGCTGTTTACAATGGCCCGTCCTCTGTCGTTTACATGAATTCCGTTCGCCTTGTAAAACGCGGTCGGAACCCGCTCGCCCACTGCCGCAATCACAGTATCCGCCGGGACTGTCTTCTCCTCACCGGTCTCTGCAACGCTTCTTCTTCCAGACGCATCAAAATCCCCCAGTTTCATGACTTTACAGAGAAGTTTTCCGTCTTCCAGTTTCACCGGAGACAGAAGTTCCATAAACTCCACACCGTCATCCACTGCCATGATCAGTTCTTCCTCGTCCGCCGGCATGTATCTCCTTGTCCTTCTGTACACAAGATAAGCATGCTCCACACCCTTTGTGCGCTTCGCCGCCCTGGCTGTGTCCATAGCGGTGTTTCCGCCTCCAATGATTACCACATTCTTTCCGATATCCAGATTCCCGTCTTTCGCCTTGAAATCCGCAAGGAACTGCAGCGCGTTGACCGGTTCTCCCTTTTCCAGGCGCAGCACACCCGGTTCGGATGCCCCCACGGCGATAATCACTGCTGTATATGCTGCGTTCTTCAGCATATCAATCTCCCTGATCTCTGTGTTCAGACAGATATTAACGCCGATCTTCTCGAGAATAGCCGCATCTCTGTCAATGGAATCTGAAGAAATTCTGAATTCCGGAATCACATGACGCACCACGCCGCCTAATGCATTTTCCTTCTCGAACAACGTAACTTCCATTCCGGCACGCCGAAGGAAATATGCCGCAGCCATTCCGGCCGGTCCTCCGCCGATAACGGCCGCCCGCCCATGCTTTGTGATCTTCGGCGCCTTAAGTTTCTCAATAAAAGAATCGTATCCATTCTGTGCCGCAATCAGTTTCATGGCACGGATATGTACCGGCTCTTCATAGAAGTTTCTCGTGCATTTGCTCATGCATGCATGAGAACAGATCGTTCCTGTGATAAACGGGAGCGGATTCTTCTCCGTAATCACATCAAGAGCTTCTTCATATCTGCCTTCATTCACAAGCTGAAGATACGCTGTAATATCCTGGTGGATAGGGCAGCCCTCTTTGCAGGGTGCGGTAAAGCAGTCGAGAAGCGGCACCTGCTTCTTCAGTTTTCTGGACGGAAGGGGTTTTACGGCCTTCACATGATACGGACTTGTCCTGGCATCCTCTGCCAGTTTCTCTGTCTTTTCCGGATCTATTCCCGTAAAGACCGCATTTTCCTCCTCAAGCAGCCTGGCCATCTGAGTCATTCTGTCATATCCGCCTGGTTTAAGCAGCGTAGTTGCCACTGTCACCGGCCATATTCCTGCGTCAACGATTCCCTTTATATTATGGAAATCTGCTCCGCCCGAGTAGGAAATACGCAGCTTCCCTTCAAATTCCCCGGCCAGCTTTGCGGCAAGGGCGATGGACAGCGGATAGAGTGATTTCCCGGACATGTACATTTCCTCGCTTGGAAGCTCGTTCTGCTTTACATCCACAGGGAATGTGTTCGTAATCTTCACGCCGAATTCCAGACCTCTTTCCCGGCAGACTTTCATCAGGCGGGTCAGCATGGGAACCGCATCCTCATACTGAAGGTCATCCTTGAAATGAAAATCTCCGAATGCGACATAATCATATCCCATCTCGTCCATGGTCTTTCTTGCAAAATCATACCCCAGAAGAGTCGGATTGCACTTGATAAAAGTATGAAATCCTTTCTCTGTGATCAGATGCATTGCGATTCTCTCGATCTCCTGAGGCGGACATCCGTGAAGAGTTGAGATAGTCACGGAGTTACAGATCTCTCCGGATATACTCTCGATGTCTTCCCTGGTCACATTTTCGAACAGATCCGTATGCTCCAGCAGATATGCCCTGCATTTCTGAAAAATATCGGAATCCTCGGCCTGCCTCATGGTGTTCAGAAAATGATCGATCTTCTCGGACTTGATCCCTGCAAGATCGTAGCCTACACTGATGTTGAACTGAAATCCTTCCATGCTTCCCAGACCGAACTCCTTTGCCATCACCTTGCAGAGGAACCAGGCCTTGATGTATTCCTCCATCGCCTGAGGAACATAAAGTTCCGTGGACCACTCACAGTTGTAGCACTCATCATCGGCCTTGATGCATGGCTTGTTAACACATGCGGACAGTTCCGCTCCGTCCATGATCTGCACGGTCTTAAGCTCAAAGAAACGGCTCCCTGTATAATATGCCGCCGCAATATTCTGGGCCAGCTGGGTATGTGGGCCCGCCGCCGGTCCCACCGGAGTTTCCAGCGTACGCCCGAAAATCGTGCGGTTATATTTCTGATCCGCATAATACGGATGATGTTCGCCGAACACCGTTCCGCCTGACTTTTTCTCTGTCAGTATCCAGTTGAGAAGCTGTTCGAATGCCATAGGTCTCATAATATCACTCATAATCATTTCCTCCTGTCACATGGTCCGGTGCTACTGTGCGTCCGGCTTGTCCTTTGGCAGTATCAGGTTCAGAATCACCGCAAAAATCGTTGCCAGTACGACCGGCGATGAAGCAAATGTATTGTTGATGATGGACTGGAAACTCTCAAGACTCACACTCATGTTAAGCGCACTGTGGATGCTGGCAGACATCTGGTTCAGACAGCCGTCACTCAATGAGACGCCCATTCCGATGGCAATCGCAAGACCTGCCACCGTTGTATTTCTGTACGTCAGTTTCTCGGTCACAAGCAGTTTAATTCCGGTCATGGCAATGGATGCGAACACAGAGGCTACCGCACCGCCCAGCACACACTGGGGAATTGTTCGCAGGAGCGCAGAAAACTTCGGAATCAGTCCGGCGATAAGAAGAATCACCGCCGCCACGGAGAATACTTTTCTCGCCACAACCCGTGTGGAACCCACAATACCTACGTTCTGACTGTAGGTTGCCGTCGGAGGACATCCGAAAAACGCGCCGACAATATTGCTTGCGCCATAGCCGATAATGCCGCCGTTCAGCTCATCATCAGTAGGAAGCCGGTCCATTCCGCCGCTGGTAGTTGCCGAGAAATCTCCCATAGCCTGAATGGAATTAACCAGAAACAGAATCGCCAGAGGCAGAATCGCTGAAATATCGAACTTCATTCCGAACGCAAGGGGCATCGGTACCTGGAACCAGCCTGCACTTGACAGGGCGGAAAAGTCTACCATCCCGAAACAAAGAGCCACCACGTATCCGCAGAGAAGACCGATCAGGATAGAGGCAAGCTTAAACAGTCCCCTTCCGTAATGGTTAAGGAGTACAACAATAATCAATGTAATAAACGCTACCAGCCAGTTCTGCCAGGAGCCGTATACAAGCGCTTCTGTCTTTCCCTGCTGCTCCACGATTACTTCATATGTATTTGAAGAATTTCCTGCCATATAGTTCACTGCCGTACTGTAGAGAGACAGCCCGATAGCAAGAATAACCGTTCCGATGACAAGGGGCGGGAACACTTTCCTTATCTGGCGTATCGTCAGTCCTACGATGATCGCCACCACGCCTCCGATGACCATCGCGCCGAAGATGGTGTTCACGTCTTTTGCCTGTGCTGCGATCGCCGTCATCGTCGGAACATAGGCAAAGCTGACTCCGATGATAACCGGAAGTCCGGATCCAAGTTTCAGCCTGCTTCCATAAAGCTGGAGAAGTGTGGACAGAGCCGCAAACACGAGAGATACCTGGATGAGCAGTCCCATATCCACATCTCCGCCCGCGTTGTTCGCCGCGTTCGCGACCAGGATCGCAGGCGTAACGCATCCCACGACCGCAGCCAGAACATGCTGCGCCGCGAGAGGAAGTATCTGACTGAACGGCGGATTCCCGTCCCACTTGAAAAGTTCTGAATTGTCTTTTACTGCTTTTTTATCATTCATTTGTTTTAATTCCTTTCTTAGATGGTAGTCTTCTCGTCTCTGTCCGGATCTTCACTGACTAACGGCTGTTTATCCGGTCGGCCAGTTCTTTCGCCGCCTGTCTGCAGTCTGCCATTACTTTTTCTTCATCAAGCTGTGTCAGTTTTCTGTCTTTCATAAGAACCTTTCCGTTCGCCACTGTAGTCACCACATCCCGTCCCGTCACGCCGAACAGCAGATGTCCGTTTACATTTCCCGCATTCATCGGCGTAAGAGGATCATAATCTGCGATGATCGCGTCCGCAGCCGCTCCGGCTTTCAGGACTCCCAGTTCCTGCCTGAAATACCTGCCTGCGATCCTGGCATTGTTCTCAAAGAGCATCTGCGGCACTTCAGACCATGCAGCATTGGGATCACAGAGATGATGCTTATGGAGGACATTTGCCACTTTATACGATTCCATCATATCATGGGTATATCCGTCGGTTCCAAGTCCTGTCAGGATTCCCCTGTGCACCAGTTCCATAGTGGGAGGACATCCGCAGGCATTTCCCATATTGGACTCAGGATTATGCACTACCATTGTATCGGTCTCTTTGATCAGATCCATCTCATGCGGATTGATATAGATGCAGTGGCCGAGAAGCGTCTTTTCTCCCAGAATCCCGTGGTCCATAAGCCGGTCCACGATCCGTTTCCCATAATGTCTGAGACAGTGGTGAAGATCTTCGATTCCCTCCGCCACATGGATATGATACCCGACTTCATCCGGTTTATTCTGCGCCGCAAACTCCATAGTCTCATCGGAAATCGTAAACTGCGCGTGCATGCCCATCATGCCCGCGATCATCCCCGTATCATCCTTTAACGCGTGACGGATAAACTCTGCGTTCTCCAGCACAGACTCTCTCGCCTTGTCCATTCCGTCCCTGTCCGAGACTTCATAGCACAGACAGGAGCGTACCCCGGTCTCCTTCGCCGCCTTCTCAATTTCAAAAAGAGATCCCCGGATCGCTCCGAAGCTGGCATGATGGTCAAACACAGTAGTAACGCCGTTCCGGATACTGTCAATGTAAGTCGCCATTGCACTTAAATAGGTATCGCCCAGCGTCAGATTCCTGTCGATGGTCCACCACTGTCCGTCCAGAATATCCAGAAATCCTTTCGGATCATACCCCCTGATGGAAAGCCCTCTGGCAAATGAACTGTAGATATGCTCATGTACATTAATAAATGCCGGCATGATTAGTCCGCCTTTTGCATCAATGTACTCCGCATCCGGATACTCTTTCCTGATTTTCTCACTGCCGCCCACCTTACAGATAATCGTGCCGTCAACAGCGATGGCTCCGTTCTCGATAAACGGCCGTTCCGCATCTCTTGTGATGACTCTTCCGTTTCCTAAAATCAGCATTTTACTTTCTCCTTTTTACATATTTCTGATTCTTTTCCGCCCCTAAAAGCATGCAAAAACTGTGCATTTCGCATATTAATACCGCTCATTTCTTATAGAATACCATTAAAAATGTATAAATGCAACCTATATGCCTAAATATTTTTTAGATAACCTAAAAATTTTTTAGAAAAACTATTGACTCTCTTTTTTTTTATGCTATGATGGGTTTAGAGACGCAGTTTCTGTCAGTTGATTCGATCAGGAAAGGGCAGGTGAGAGAATGTATCGTCAGCTTGATTTTCTAAAACAGTTAGCGCACGGTCTTGCCGTCCAGTTCGGAAGTTCCTGCGAAATTGTGATTCATGATCTGACCGGGAAAGAACTGGACAAATCGATTGTCTATATCGAGAACGGAGAGGTATCAAACCGGCATACCGGAGACGGTCCTTCCGGCATCGTGCTTGAAACGCTCCGGAAAGATCCGTCCGAAGTCAAAGACAGACTTGCCTATCTCACCAGAACGGACGACGGACGGATTCTGAAATCAAGTACCCTGTATATCCGGGATGAAAAGGGACGGATTGCGTATATCTTTTCCATGAATTACGATATCACCTCCCTCCTCGCCGTAGAGACAGCCGTACATTCTCTGACTCACACTGATCAGAACGATTCTTCAGGTGACGGTTCTTCAGGCTCACCTCAGAAAATCACTCACAATGTAACCGAACTTCTGGATCAGCTGATTGAGCAGGCCATCTCGCAGGTAGGAAAGCCGGTCGCGCTGATGAATAAGGACGATAAAATCGCGGTGGTTCAATTTCTGAACAACGCCGGCGCCTTTCTCATCACCAAATCCGGAGACAAGGTCTCATCCCTGCTGGGAATCTCAAAATTTACACTTTACAGTTACATGGATAAGGGATGATCCCGCATTCCGGGCTCTGTCCGCGTTCCTGCCGTACGAGAATATCCTGGACAGCAGTCCGGACCGGTGCCGGATCATAATTCAGCAAATATCACATAAGGAGGTTTTATAATGGAAACAATCAAATGGGCGGTAAACAGCATGCCCGGGACCGAGGACGCAAACCTGAAAATCATGGGGCTTGACGAAGTCAGAAAAGCAAGGACATTTCATGAAAGTTTTCCGCAGTATTCCGTCACTCCTCTGGCAAAACTCGACCGGATGGCTTCTCGCCTGGGACTTGGAGAAGTCTATGTCAAGGACGAGTCCTACCGTTTCGGGCTGAACGCATTCAAGGTACTGGGCGGGTCCTTTGCCATGGCCCGCTACATAGCAAAACAGACCGGAAAGGATGTATCAGAACTTCCTTATAATGTACTTACTTCCGAAGAGCTTAAAAAGGAATTCGGACAGGCCACATTCTTCACGGCAACAGACGGCAACCACGGACGGGGTGTCGCCTGGGCAGCCAACAGGCTGGGGCAGAAAGCTGTTGTCCTCATGCCCAAGGGCAGCACACAGACACGGCTCAACAACATCCTTGCCGAGGGCGCACAGGCAACAATCGAAGAATATAACTATGATGAATGTGTCCGCATGGCAAACGCCATGGCAGAAAAAACAGAAAACGGAGTCATGGTACAGGATACCGCATGGGACGGATATGAAGAGATTCCTTCCTGGATCATGCAGGGATACGGTACAATGGCGATGGAGGCTGATGAGCAGCTTCATGATTACGGCTGCAGCCGCCCGACTCATGTTTTCATCCAGGCCGGTGTCGGATCCTTGGCCGGTGCTGTCCAGGGATACTTTGCAAACCGCTACCCCGAGAATCCTCCGAAAGTTATCGTCGTGGAAGCTTCCGCCGCAGCCTGTCTCTACAAAGGAGCCTGTGCGGGAGACGGAGAGATACGTATCGTGGACGGCGACATGGTAACCATCATGGCAGGGCTTGCCTGCGGAGAGCCAAACACCATCTCCTGGGACATTCTGAAAAATCATGTAGATACCTTTGTCTCCACGCCTGACTGGGTGGCAGCAAAAGGGATGCGCATGCTGGCGGCTCCGATCAAGGGAGATCAGCCGGTAACCTCCGGCGAATCAGGCGCCGCACCTTTCGGAACGCTTGCCTGCATTATGACCATGGAAGAATACAGACCGCTCAGAGAGCATCTGGAGCTGAACGAGAATTCCAGAGTTCTGCTCTTCTCCACCGAAGGAGATACAGATCCTCAGCGGTATGAATCAATCGTCTGGGACGGAAACGACAGATAATGTCTGTTTCTTTACCATAGAGAACCAAGCATCTGCCGGACTCCTGCAGAAAGACAGTATCCGTATACTTCGGGACCGGCCCCATTTAAAAAAGGAGAGAGAAACGATGGATTTAAACAAAATCAAAGAAGCTGCACAGAATTATGAAAAAGACATGACGGCTTTCCTGCGTGCGATCGTTAAGAATCCGGGGGAAAGCTGTGATGAGAAGGCACACATTGACACAATTGCCGCTGAGATGAAAAAACTGGATTTTGACGAGGTGGTCATTGATCCTCAGGGAAACGTCATCGGCTATATGGGAACCGGGGACAGGATCATCGCTTACGACGCACACATTGACACCGTAGGGATCGGCAATATCGATAACTGGACGTTTGATCCGTACGAGGGATATGAAACCGATACCGAGATCGGGGGCCGCGGAGTATCTGATCAGTGCGGCGGACTTGTCTCCGCTGTTTACGGCGCAAGGATCATGAAAGACCTTGATCTGATTCCGGAAGGGTGCAGAATCATGGTAGTCGGAACCGTACAGGAAGAAGACTGCGACGGGCTCTGCTGGCAGTATATCATTAATGAAGACAAGATCCGTCCGGAATTCGTTGTATCCACAGAGCCTACAGACGGCGGCATTTACCGCGGACAGCGTGGACGCATGGAGATCCGTATCGACGTGAAAGGGGTTTCCTGCCATGGTTCCGCTCCTGAACGAGGTGATAATGCAATCTACAAGATGGCGGACATTCTTCAGGACGTCCGGGCGCTTAACGAAAACGATGACGCAGACGAAACCGAGATCAAAGGCCTCGTCAAGATGCTCAATCCGAAGTACAACCCGGACTGGGAAGAAGCACGTTTCCTCGGGCGCGGTACTGTAACTGTTTCCCAGATTTTCTATACTTCACCCAGCCGCTGTGCGGTTGCTGACTCATGCGCTGTATCTCTCGACCGCCGCATGACATTCGGTGAGACTTGGGAAAGCTGCCTGGATGAAATCCGCGCACTTCCGAACGTGAAGAAATACGGCGATGATGTTGTCGTTTCCATGTATAACTATGACCGCCCGTCCTACACAGGATGCGTTTATGAAATCGAATGCTATTTCCCGACATGGGCGATCCCGAAGGATCACAAAGTCACAAAAGCTCTGGAGAAAGCCTATACTTCACTCTACGGCGATAAGAGAATCGGCGCCGATGAGACACTTGAGATGCGCCAGAGCCGTCCGCTGACAGATAAATGGACCTTCTCCACAAATGGGGTTTCCATCATGGGAAGAAACGGAATCCCCTGCATCGGTTTCGGACCGGGAGCCGAGGCACAGGCACATGCGCCTAATGAAAAAACATGGAAACAGGACCTTGTGACATGTGCTGCCGTATATGCAGCACTTCCGGGATGCTACTGCGAATAAACGAATAAATTAACATTTCTGAATCAAGGAGGGTAATGACCATGAAAACTTTACAGGATTATATCGATAAGCTCAATTCACTTAATTTCAAGGATATGTACAACGGAGATTTCTTCCTTACATGGGAAAAAACAGACGAAGAACTGGAAGCCGTCTTTACCGTAGCGGACGCGCTGCGTTATATGCGTGAGCACAATATTTCCACAAAAGTGTTCGAGAGCGGACTGGGAATTTCCCTGTTCCGTGACAACTCTACTCGTACCCGCTTCTCATTTGCTTCCGCATGTAATATGTTAGGGCTTGAAGTTCAGGATCTGGACGAAGGGAAATCCCAGGTTGCCCACGGTGAGACAGTACGCGAGACAGCGAATATGATCTCCTTCATGGCGGATGTTATCGGTATCCGTGACGATATGTATATCGGAAAGGGAAATGCTTACATGCACGAAGTTGTTGACGCCGTGACACAGGGAAACAAAGACGGCATCCTCGAGCAGAAACCTACTCTTGTCAACCTGCAGTGCGACATTGACCATCCGACGCAGGCAATGGCCGACATGCTTCATATCATCCACGAGTTCGGCGGAGTTGAGAATCTGAAAGGTAAGAAAATTGCAATGTCATGGGCTTATTCTCCGTCTTACGGCAAACCGCTCTCCGTTCCCCAGGGCGTGATCGGCCTGATGACGCGCTTTGGAATGGATGTAGTTCTTGCTCATCCGGAAGGATACGAAGTATTCCCGGAGGTAGAGGCTGTCGCAGCAGAAAATGCAAAGAAATCCGGCGGTTCCTTCACGAAGACAAACAGTATGGCAGAAGCATTCAAAGATGCCGACATCGTATATCCGAAGAGCTGGGCTCCGTTTGCCGCGATGGAGAAACGTACTGAACTGTACGGAAATGGGGACTTTGAGGGTATCAAAGAACTTGAGAAAGAGCTTCTGGCTCAGAATGCGCAGCACAAAGACTGGGCCTGCACAGAAGAACTGATGGCAACCACAAAGGACGGAAAAGCGCTTTACCTCCACTGCCTGCCGGCCGATATCACCGGAGTAAGCTGTGAGGAAGGCGAAGTTGACGCGAGTGTATTTGACCGTTACAGAGATCCGCTCTACAAAGAGGCAAGCTACAAGCCATACATCATCGCAGCGATGATCTTCCTTGCAAAATTTGCCGATCCGGCCGACATTCTTAAAAAGCTGGAAGAAAAAGGAACACCGAGAATTTTTGAATAAGAATAAAAAGACCCGCCAAGGAGGTATACACAAATGTTAAAATATGTTGAAACAAAAAATGCACCTGCAGCCATCGGACCCTACTCTCAGGGAATCGTCCTGAACGGAATCGCTTTCTTTTCCGGTCAGATTCCGCTCTCTCCGGAGACCGGCGAGGTAGTCGGAAACACCATAGAAGAACAGGCTGAACAGGTCATGAAAAACGTTCAGGCTCTTCTTGAAAGCCAGGGAGCTTCCTTCACAGATGTGGTAAAGACCACCTGCTTTCTTGCCGATATGGCTGACTTTGCCGCATTTAACGAGGTATACGCAAAGTATTTTACAGGTAATCCGGCGCGCTCCTGTGTCGCCGTAAAAGATCTGCCCAAGGGAGTGCTCTGTGAGGTTGAAACAATTGCTTCCGTAAAAGAGGATTAATCCGGGAGGCTGAACATTATGGATAAAAGGAAACGTATCGTCATTGCCCTGGGCGGGAACGCCCTCGGCAATACCCTTCCGGAACAGATGAAAGCGGTGAAGATCACATCACGCGCCATCGTTGATCTGATTGAGGAGGGATGTGAAGTTGTCGTGGCACACGGGAACGGTCCCCAGGTGGGAATGGTCAACAATGCCATGATCGCACTCACACATGAAGACCCTCAGCAGCCCAATACCCCGCTGTCTGTCTGTGTTGCCATGAGCCAGGCTTACATCGGTTACGATCTGCAGAACGCCCTCCGCGAGGAACTACTGAACCGGGGAATCACAGATATTCCGGTTGCCACCATGATCACACAGGTACGTGTCGATGCGGATGATCCCGCATTTGACCATCCATCCAAACCGATCGGGCGTTTTATGACAAAGGAACAGGCTGACTTGATGGCCGAAAAATACGACTATCTCATGCGGGAGGACGCGGGAAGAGGATACCGCCGAGTGGTCGCTTCCCCGAAACCGCAGGAAATCATTGAAATCGGAACGATCCGTACTATGGTCGACTCAGGAGATCTTGTCATCGCCTGCGGAGGCGGCGGGATTCCGGTCACACGTCAGGGGAATCACCTGAAGGGAGCCAGTGCTGTCATTGACAAAGATTTTGCAAGCTGTCTGCTGGCCAAAGAACTGGATGCTGATTTTCTCATCATCCTGACCGCAGTTGAAAAAGCTGCAATTAATTACGGAAAGCCCAACGAGAAGTGGCTTGGCGACATCACAGTGGACGAGGCGAAGCAGTACATAGAAGAGGGACATTTTGCTCCCGGTTCGATGCTTCCCAAAGTTCAGGCCGCCGTGGATTTCGCTGAATCAAAACCGGGACGCCAGGCATTGATCACTCTTCTCGAAAAAGCAAGAGACGGAATTCTCGGAAAGACCGGCACAAGGATCCATCTCTGACCGCGTGCCCGGATTATTACCATATGATAAACCCATTCCTTCTAAAAGTAATATAACATAAGACTGGGGGAAGAAGAGTGTCTGTTTGCTTCACTCTTCTTCCCCCAGTTCTTTCTCACACTTTTTGCTGACTTCTGTTCTCTGCAAGTTTTTTCATTCCGTCATAGACCTTTTCCGCAGTAATCGGCAGTTCGCGAATAATGACTCCCGTCGCATTCTGAACTGCATTTGAGATTGCAGGAGACGGTGTATTGATCACGATTTCACCGATGGATTTCGCTCCAAACGGTCCTGTCGGTTCATAACTGCTCTCAAACTCAACACGTATATTTCCCACGTCAAGCCGGCTCGGAATCTTGTACTGCATCAGCGAATTGCTGTAGTTTTTTCCTTTTGGATTATAGACAATATCCTCGAACAGAGCCATGCCTATCCCCTGAGCGATACCGCCTTCTGTCTGAACTCTTGCAAGGCTCGGGTTAACCACAGTCCCGCAGTCTACTACTGCTGCATAATCAATCATTTCCACGGTTCCCGTTTCTTTATCAATCTCCACTTCCGCGATTCCAGCCATAAACGGAGGAGGCGAGGTAGGTGAGGAATACGCTCCGCTGGCAGAAAGCACCTCATTGTTAAAACACATCACCTTGTTGCCGATATCCTTTCTCGAGATTGATTTTCCTGTCTTAAGATCTGTTACTTTTTCTCCGTCAAACTCCACATCATCTGCCGAACATCCCATATATTCTGCGCCGCGCTGACAGATCTTTTCCCGAAGTTCTTCACAGGCCTTCACTACTGCCATACCGGTCACATAAGTGGTGCTGGATGCGTAAGATCCACAGTCATATGGTGAGATGTCCGTGTCCACTCCATGTACAAGAATATCTTCCATGCGGCAGTCCAGGCATTCTGCCGCCATCTGAGTCAGAATGGTATCGCAGCCGGTTCCCATATCCGTGGCGCCGATCATCAGACTGTAGTATCCGTCATCATTGACTTTGATCGATACGGAGCCTGTATCCACACCTGAAATTCCGGATCCCTGCATCGCCATGGCAACGCCGACACCTCTTACCTTTCCGTTGCCCATATCACGACAGGGATATTTTTCATCCCAGCCGATCATCTCCTTTGCGCGGGCAAGGCATCGGTCCAGGGCGCAGCTTCTTGTAGTCTCACCATAATAAGCCGGCATGGCCATTCCTTCCCGTACCAGATTCTTTTCTCTCAGCACAGTCGGATCCATATTCAGAATCTGTGCCAGTTCATTTACTGCGGATTCCACCGCGAAGATTCCCTGAGTGGCCCCATATCCTCTGTAAGCGCCTGCTGACATTACGTTTGTGTAAACTACATCGTATGAAAAACGGAATGCCTCGGTTTTTCCGTAAAGAGGAATAGATTTATGTCCTGAGAGTCCCACTGTGGTCGGCCCATGTTCTCCGAACGCCCCCGTATTTGAAAGCGTATACAGATCGATTCCCTTAATATGTCCTTCTTTGTCTGCGCCTACCCTGACATGCATCTCCATCTCGTGCCGCGGAGAGGATGCAGTCAAAGCTTCTTCTCTTGTATAGATAATCTTTGCCGGTTTTCCGGTTTTCCACGTAACGAAAGCGGGATAAACTTCACAGACTGCTGTCTGTTTTGCCCCGAAACCTCCGCCGATACGGGGTTTGATAACCCGGACTTTGTGTTTCGGAATGTCAAGTGCATTCCCGAGGATCCTTCGAACGTGAAATGGCACCTGGGTAGAAGACACCACGTTCAGTCTTCCATAAGTATCAAGATAAGTGTATGTCCGAAACGTCTCCATCATGGTCTGCTGATTCGCTTTCGTATGGTACACCCGGTCCACCACATAATCGCAGGAGGCAAGTACAGCCTCGATATCCCCCTCTTCGTTCACTCCATGGGCACACAGATTTCTCCGGTTATCCGCCCCCACCGGACACAGAGCCTTCCAGTTGTCCTCGGGGTGGACCAGAATCGGGTTGTCCTTGGCCTTTCTGAAATCCAGCACCGGCTCCAGAACCTCATATTTAATCTTCACAAGTTTCATTGCCTTTCTGACCGCTTCTTCTGTCTCTCCCGCCACGATTGCCGCGGCATCTCCCACAAATCGTACCCTCTGATCCAGGATAATACGATCATACGGACTGGCCTCCGGATAAGTCTGACCTGCAAGTGTAAAACGTTTGTCCGGACAGTCCTTGTATGTCAGGACGCATTCAATCCCCGGAACCGCCTCTGCACGGGATGTATCGATCTCCCTGATCAGCGCATGAGCATAAGGGCTTCTCACAATCTTAACGATCAGACAGTCCGCCGGCGCAATATCATCTGTATATACCGCCTTTCCGGTTACAAGCGCAGGCGCATCGACCTTTGGCACCGGATGATTTACAATTTTCAGTTCAGATACATCTTTTGTATTCACGACTGCGCCCCCTTTCTCACTTCCATATATTTTCTGATCGCACGGAGCTGTCCCATATATCCGGTACATCTGCAGAGATTGCCTGCCAGATACTCCTGAATCTCATCAATGTCCGGATCCTCCAGTTCCCGCATCATGGCCAGTACGTTCATAATAAAACCGGGAGAACAGAAACCGCACTGCTCCGCTCCTTCCTCGGCGAGGAATCTTCCGAACTCTGCCGCTTCCTCTTCCACTCCTTCCAGAGTCGTGATCTCATGTCCGTCCAGTCCTGCCGCCAGAACAGAACACGAAAGTCTGGACTTTCCATCGATCCACACGGTGCACAGTCCGCAGTTCGTCGTCTCGCACCCGCATTTCACACTCTTGCACCCCAGGTCACGTAAAACATTCATCAGTACTGTATCTGCTCCCACATCCACAGATCTCTTTTTCCCGTTAAGAACAAAATGCACTTCCATTTTTATCTCCTCTCTGCCAGAATAGAGCTGATCTCCCGGCGCAGCAGCACTTCCGTCAGATGCCTCCGATACTCCGCGCTGCCTCTCATGTTTGTTCCGTATGTAAATTCTGACGCAGCCTCCTCAGCGTATCTGCCGATTTCTTCTTCTGAGGCATCATCCGGTATTTCCCAGTGTTTTTCCAGAAGCGCGGCTTTCATCGGTCTTGCTCCCACAGAAATATACCAGGATTCCCTGCCGTGTACGATTCCTGTCACAACAGCACAGGCAATTACCGGAAAATCCGTTTTCGTTCGCCGGACTGAGTCATAACGGAACTGCCTCTTTCCTTTTCTTATAATAACGGAAAGGAGAATATCTTTATCAGGTTTCCTCCTGACAAATTCGGAAAGCCGGATAGTTCCTCCGTTATAAAGCTCTACAAAAGTATCCAGAGCAAGCAGTGCCGTCAGTATATCTGAAAATCCGTATCTCCCGTAAATGCTGCCTCCCACTGTCGCCTGATTTCTGAACTGAACGCCCACAATATGGCGCACAGCCTCTGCTATTCCATCTCCATATGCCTCTCTTAATTCCTCACACTGCTCAAGCTGACGCAGAGTACACATTGCGCCAATCCGGAATACATGGTTTGTCTCCTCGATCTTGTCAAGCCCCAGCCCTGACAGATCGATCAGCGTCTTTACTCTGGCATTTCCAAGACGCATCCACATCATCCCGCCCGCGATCCGGCTGTTGCGCGCCTGATTCAGTTCATATGCCTCCTCGATTGTCTTTGCCTTTACATAATTACTTATAGTAAGCACGGCGTCTCTCCTTTCCTCTCTTCAGACAAATTTTAAAGTAATCGAAATCCTTTCATCCGTTCACTGCGAAAAAAAAGTGCAAATGATAATCTCGTCATTCACACTCTGGGCGATTTAAGCTTACCATAATACGCAGGAATTGTCAAAGGGGTCAGGCCCCTTTGTCCACCGTTTTCAGAATTTTCTGTCAACACTCCTTTCTCTTCAAATATCTTCCTTTTTTACCGGTGCTGTGTTATATTGGAACACATAGACCGGGAACAGCGTTTCACGGAAATTTCGTGAAGGGAAGCGAGTCGCTTTCCTGTCATTTTATATGCGGTAATACGGCATGAAGCCGTCCCTTCGCCTGCTGCAGTGTACATCCGCACATGTGCCATGTGCTAAGGTGCCTGCGGCACTCGTACACCTGCGCAGGCTTCGGTATCACCATAAAGTGTTCCCGGTCGTTTTCCTGCCGTTCCCCTGTAATATTCAGCAATCCATTTAAAGGAGTCGTCTTATGAGCGGTGATCTCTGGAAATATTGTACTGATGAACAGTGTAAAAATTTTCTGCTGTCCATGAAACTGACCGGAAATATCCGTCTTTCCGATGAAAAGTGTCTTGCCCTTTTATACGGGCTTTCCAATCACGCAGAGGACCACTACACCCTGCGAAAGATTCCAAAAAGAACCGGCGGATTCCGTATACTTCACGAGCCGGATCCGCTTTTGAAATACATCCAGCGTCAGATTCTACGCCGGGTTTTGTCCCAGCTGCCCGTATCCGAATGCGCCCGTGCTTACGTCAGTGGAATTTCTCTCAGAGAAAATGCACTTCCCCATGTCGGAAAAGAAAAGATTCTGAAGCTGGATATTCATGATTTTTTTGGAAATATTTCCTATATACAGGTATATCAGCATGCATTTCCAGAGGCCTTGTTTCCGCCCTCTGTGCGTACATTACTTACAAACCTGTGCTGTCTTGACAGTACTCTTCCGCAGGGAGCGCCCACCTCGCCCTGCATTTCCAACCTGGTCATGAAGCCTTTTGACGACTATATGCGGGACTGGTGCCGAAAAAGACAGATCTCGTATACACGTTACTGTGATGACATGACTTTTTCCGGTTCTTTCGATACTCATGAGACGATTCACAAAGTATCCTCTTTTCTTCTCCGGCTCGGATTTGAACTGAATGGGAAAAAGACATTTATCTGTACACGTTCCCGCAGACAGGAGGTGACAGGGCTCATCGTAAATGATCATGTTCAGACCAGCCGGGAATACCGCCGGGAACTGCGTAAAGAATGGCATTATATCAGAAAATACGGAATCAAAGAGCACCTCAAACACATCCGCTTTGAAGGGACTCCGGATGAGTATCTCTCCGGATTTTCCGGACGGGTCGCTCATGTTCTGGCCTCCAACCCGGATGATACTTTCTTTCTTGAAATAAAAAACGAATTTCCGGCGCTGAGGAACAGCCTTCAGTGACGTCGCATTCAGTAATCCTGCGCTGTCTCTGCATTCTCAGAAAACCGGGGAAATCAGTTGACATCACTTTACAGCAGTGTTATGATTTCATTAAATACAGAAACGTAGATAGAGGTTGCATTTTTCATTAGTAAGATGACGGATGTATCAGGGGCAGAAGAACTCATTCGAAAGGGAAAGATGCCGAAAGAGTAAAGAACCTGAAGCTTTATTCTTGGGCATGGCGTGAATAACGACATGACTGTCATCGCAGGATGGAGAGCTATCTGATCTATACGGGAAAGTATATTTTGGAACGGCGCATCTTGCCGTTTCTTTTAATGTTCACCAGCATATTAAGGAGGAAGAAAGAATGGCAATTTTTAAAGGCGCAGGAGTGGCTATCGTCACACCAATGAAAGACAATCTGGAGATCAATTATGATAAACTTGACGAGATGCTTGAGGAGCAGATCGCAGGCGGAACCGATGCCATCATCATCTGCGGCACCACAGGTGAGTCCGCTACTATGACGGAGGCGGAGCACAGCGAAGCAATCCGCTTTACGATCGAGAGAGTAAAGCACAGAATTCCTGTTATCGCGGGTACCGGTTCCAACTGTACAAGAACAGCGATCGAACTGTCCAAAGAGGCGGAAAAAGACGGAGCCGACGGACTGCTTCTCGTAACTCCTTACTATAACAAAGCGACACAGAATGGTCTTGTTTCCCATTACACAGCAATCTGCAATGAGGTCAAGATCCCGGCGATCCTTTACAATGTTCCCAGCCGTACCGGATGTGCGATCCAGCCGCAGACACTGGCCCGTCTCGTAAAGGATGTGGACAATATTGTCGGCGTCAAGGAAGCTTCCGGAAACATCGGAAATGTTGCCGAGATCATGCACCTGTGTGACGGAAACATTGATCTGTACTCCGGAAACGACGATCAGGTCGTTCCGCTGCTTTCCCTGGGAGGGATCGGCGTAATCTCAGTTCTGTCAAATGTTGCGCCGACATATGTTCACGACATGGTTACCAAATATCTTGCCGGCAACACAGCGGAAAGCTGCAGGATGCAGCTTGATGCGATCCCGATGTGCAATGCGCTGTTCTGCGAAGTCAATCCGATCCCGGTAAAAGCAGCGCTGAACATGATGGGCAAAGAAGTTGGACCTCTCCGCGCTCCGCTGACAGAGATGGAGGACGCACACAAGGAAGTTCTGAGAAAAGCTATGACAGATTTCGGTCTGCTGTAAATCATTAAAAACTGCAGATCATCAAAAATGCGGGAAGGGATGTGGTCATATCTGACCACGCCTCTTCCCGCATTTTATGCAGACGCTTTATACTATAATATCATATTTCTCCACAGCGATCTTTACCGGCCTGTCAGCAGCAAACCGTATTCTGTCGGCACTTACCGGCGTATCATAGATGCACATGGAAAGTGCCTGTTCTCTGTCATTGACATTTTCTTTATTTATCGTTGCTTTCCGTAGTGCACAAGTCCTACCACTCCCGGCCCTGCATGTGTGCCGATGCTCGGACTCACATCGTTAATCACCACATTGGAAAATCCCATCTCTTTTACCATCTCGGCCACTGTCTCCGCCTCGTCAAAACAGTCTCCATGGAGCACTGCCACCATTCTGTCTTTCCCATATGTATCCAGATCCAGTGCCTCTTCCATCCTGCTGACAAGAGTCTTCAGAGATTTCTTTCTGCCTCTCACTGTCCCGTCGGATTTCAGTTTTCCGTCAGCCGTTACGGTCAGGATAGGCTTGATGTTCACAAGACTTCCCACAACCGCCGTTGTCTTTGACACACGTCCCCCTCTCTGAAGATGATACAGATCATTGACCGTGAAACAGACATTCACATGATCACGTTCCTCCATCAGGATATCATAGACGTCGTCCATGCTCTTTCCCTCCTTCTGAAGCTCCACAGCACGGTAGACGGATACGCCTTCCCCCAGGGAAGCATTGAGCGAATCGAACACTCTGATCTTCCTCTCCGGGTACTTTTCCAGCAGTTCGCCGGCTGTCATCATAACGTTGTTGCAGCTCCCGCTGAGTGCGCTCGAAAATGCGACATGAAGGATATTCTTTCCTTCTTTTAATATCTGTTCAAAACGCTCGCGGATCACGGCCGGATTGTTTGCCATTGACTTTGGCAGCTCTCCGTTCCGCATTGTCTCATAAAACTCATGGGGCGCCATATTCAGCTCATCTCCGTAAACTGTATCCCCAAACGCATAGTACTGCGGTATGACTGTAAGATGGTTTTCTTCAATAAATTCCGGCAGTACATCAGAATTTGAATCTGTAGTTATTACATAATCAGACATAATCTTCCTCCTAATCTCAGCTTTGACCTGATCATCTGAAATACGATCGGCATAATAATCATTATATCAATACTGAAGTGTCTCAACAAGACTATTCATTTTTTATGTATGAATTTATACTCAGCTTCCGCCCGACTGCCATTCTCTTTTTTCCTTTTGTCTCTTTTTTTGTCGATTTTTGTAGAATTTAGTAAAATTTCATCTTTTAAACTCTTTTTCTGCATTTTCCAGATAAACTTAAAGTAGGAGAATGCACCACAATTGCGAAGGGAGGGTCACTGTCATGACAAAAACAATCAGCCATCTTTTATTAAGTCGAGCACTGCATGCGTACTGCCATTTCCTGCTGCTGGGACAGAGGAAACCGCGATCTGCTTGTCAGCCTCGCCGCCTATCCGCTAAATGAAAAGCCGGCGACCGGAGAGTTTCTTGATATTCTCTATCATCATCTTAGTCTCTGATACCATACTCTGTGTTATAATCTGGTATTCTGTCAATAAATCTGACAGGTACGGATATTTTACGGACTTTTAAAGAAAATTATTGACAAACTATGATTTACGTAGTATATTATACAAGTGGCTTGATTAAGACAAGTTGCTGTACAGGGGATTGGTCAAATGGTATGATAGGGGTCTCCAAAACCTTTGGTGGGAGTTCGATTCTCTCATCCCCTGCTTGAAAAAAGCACCGTATTTACGGTGCTTTTTTGTGTTTGAATATAATTGAAGAACTGAGTCAGGAATCAATGCTCCTGCCGGATCTTATACCGGTCCGGCAGGGATTCATAGAGAACAGCCTAAAAAACTCTGTGCGAGAACTACTCCCTGTGGTGCTCCGGAATACAGTGGGCACATCCGTTCCGGGTAATCCCGAGCACAGATGCAAACAGAACAGCCTCCGCATAAGTATCGCAGGCAAAAATATCATCCGTCTCTGTCTTATCAATACGGCACAGCGGAGATTCGCGGTCCAGATCGTGTATTTCCCCTGTACTTTTGTTCAATATGAATTGTTTTCCATTAAATGGTGCTTCACTGCGGCGCATATATCTGTCTCCTTTACTTTCATTTTCCCCTGTGGAGAAATCAGTCCATTTCTTATTATACATTTGCAGCTCCCTGCGGTCAATGCCGGACCTGGTTCTTCGCCTGACTATGTAAAAATCGTAAAATTAATTCCGCAAATACTCAATAGATGCTACGGCTTACATTTTGTACAGGGTTTATATCCCCGCGTGATCACCTCTTCCCTGGTGCCGGTAAATTCCTCTCTGTTTTTTTCTTTTATATCCGCTGCGCCGGAACAGTCCGGACGGTGGAACTTATGTGTGTTTTTATTCAGGACATACGTCTGTTCTTCTTTCTGTCCGTTCAGGTTCCTCTCTTCTTCCGTCGTCTCCCAGTTGTCCCCTGTCGTATAATCAATGGTGATATCCGGCTGTACGTTGTAGACATATACATTAAAGCAGACTCCCTTTCCGTCATCCTCCACGGATTCTGCTTCCATCTGAACTCCTGAGGCCACAAGGTCCTCTCCTTCAAATACCGGGGTAACGCGGTACATCACATGATTCTCTGTCTCATGCACATAGTCGGCCACCATATCCTCGAAAGGCAGCATCCCCTCTGTGTTCATATATCTGGTCCCGGTGATCAGGTTCTCCGCATTTGCGTTCTCTCCGGAGAGCTGATAACCGATCAGATGACATCTGTTATACAGATATTCTCCATCTATATTATCGTACTTCTCATTTTTCCATCCGGTAGGTTTTACCTCACTGATACTCCCGCGCTCTTCCGTGGGCATAATTTCCTCCCCGATACAGGCTTCCGCCTCCCCGCATCTTCCGAGCGCATCCAGCTCGCTGTATGCTTCAAAAGCCTCTGTTGTAATCTCTTCTTCCGTAAATTCCGGCTGATTCTCATTGATCTCGACATAGGGCTCCCCGCTGTATTCCGGAACATCGGCGACACTTTCATATTCCCGGATCTGAACATCTGCGGATCCCGTATCCGTATATTCATAATCGGATACAGTTCCACATGCTGTCAGCAGAAGCGAAAATGCTGTTGTCAGCATCAGAAGTGTCTGCCTGAATCTTTTTTCTCCTTTCCCCCGCATCTCTTTTCTCCCTTCTGTTTTCATTCTCAGACAATAAAGCAGCTCAAGATGCCTTCCACCTTGAGCTGCCTTTTGTCCTGTCTTATCTTCCCGCCGGATCCTGTCTTCTGTCCGGCACTCTCACCGGGACACGCACTCTCTGCGGTTCCCTGATCAGCCCCGGGAACAGTTCGTTCAGGATTTCCTTCAGCTTCTTTCCGTAATCATTATATAAGATAAACATGTAAAAATAATATCTCAGCATATTCGAACCTCCTTTTGTCTATGCAATGCATTTTAACAGAAGATTTTGAATCTGTCAGTGATTTTATCACTTATTTTAGAATTGTTTATACTTTGTTTATGCATTTTACATGGCAGTTGCATTTTATCTTATAACTCTCTAAAATGAATACGTCAGATAATAACATAGGAGGTAACTCAGTTGAAAACCATATTGATTGTTGACGACGACGTATGCATAGGCAATATGCTGGAAGAAATACTCTCACAGCAGGAATTCCGGACAGCACGGGCATACTCGGGAACTGAAGCACTCATGTATCTCTCCTCGAACCGCCCGGACCTGATCCTCCTGGACCTGATGCTGCCGGGTCTGAGCGGTGAGGAGCTTCTTCCCCTGATCCAGAATATCCCCGTCATTGTAGTCAGCGCAAAAGCGGCTGTAGATGACAAGGTAAAACTCCTTCTCGGAGGGGCAGCCGACTATATAACAAAACCATTTCACACAGAAGAACTTCTTGCCCGGATCACTGTCCAGCTGAGGCAGCCTTCTTCCGGCTTCTCATCCATACTGACCTTTGATGAAATCCGGATGGATACGGGTTCCCGCTCTGTCGAGGTACACGGAAATCCGGTACGGCTCACCCGGACAGAATATGCCATACTGAAGCTTCTGATGCAGAACCCGGCACAGGTCATAACCAAATCCGCCATACTGGACAGGATCAGCGAGGACACTCCTGACTGTATGGAGAGTTCTCTCAAAGTTCACGTAAGCAACCTCCGCAGGAAATTAAAAGAGGTCAATGGAAAGGATTATATTGAGGCTGTCTGGGGAATCGGATTCAAGATGAATGAGGAATCTGTCTGACAGGAATCTTTACCCTTTCTTTACTCTTTTCTTTACCGCTTTCTTAACCATTACAGAATACAATGGTCACTGCAAAAAGAAAAGGAGGATACAATCATGGAATATATCCTGACAGCGGATTCGCTGTGTAAACACTACCGTCATTTCAGAGCACTGAACGACTTCTCCATCCACGTTCCGAAAGGTTCTATCTATGGTATTGTCGGAAAGAACGGTGCGGGAAAGACAACTCTTCTCCGTCTTATCTGCGGTCTGCAGGATCCCTCTTCGGGAAGCTATGAACTGTACGGGGTAAGAGCTACGGATTCCGGAATCAACCGGTGCCGGCGCAGGATGGGAGCGGTCATCGAGACGCCGTCCATCTATATGGACATGACTGCGGAAGCGAATTTAAAAGAGCAATACCGCATCATAGGACTTCCTGATTTTGACAGCATCCCCGGGCTTCTGAAACTTGTCGGCCTGGAAAATGCAGGGAAGAAAAAGGCAAGACATTTTTCTCTCGGGATGCGTCAGCGTCTGGGGATTGCTGTCGCACTCGCAGGAGACCCTGATTTTCTTGTTCTGGACGAGCCGATCAACGGATTGGATCCGCAGGGCATTATCGAGATGCGTGAACTGATCCTGAGGCTGAACAGAGAACGTCAGATCACTGTGCTGATCTCAAGTCATATACTGGATGAACTCTCCCGTCTCGCCACACACTATGGTTTTATAGACGAAGGACACATGGTTAAAGAGATGAGCGCAAAAGAACTCGAGTCCGCCTGCCGCAAATGTATCCGTATTCAGGTGTCAGACATACGGACATTTATCCGCGTGCTGGATGAAATGAAACTCGAGTACAGTATTCTCTCTGACACGATGGCGGATATCTTTGCCCGAATCAACGTTTCGAAACTCGCACTCGCCCTGGCTGCACAGGGCTGTGATGTCATCTCCATGACAGAGCGGGAGGAGAGCCTGGAGAGCTATTATATTAATCTGATCGGAGGGAAGAACAATGAATAGACTGTTGGCTGCAAATTTTTCGAGACTTTTCAGAAGCAAAGCTTTCTGGGTATGCTGCATCTACGCATTCTGCTACGGAATCTTCATGCAGGTCATGAACTACATCACTACTACTGCCTCTGGTGAAATACCTTTGATCGATAACCTGTTTTTTTCATTTTCGATCTTTACCGGTATCCTGCTGTCAGCGTTTATCAGCCTTTTCCTTGGAACAGAATACAGTGACGGTACGATCCGGAACAAACTTGTCATCGGACATACACGGACGTCTATCTATCTGTCTAATCTGATCGTCTGCACTGCAGCAGGCATGATCATGTGCGTCATCAACCTGGCTGTCTCCTTTGCAGTAGGTCTCCCGCTGATGGGCTCCTTTGACGCCTCGCCGCGGCTGGTATTCTCCACCTGCATCGGCATCATAATCGCGGCAGCCGCTTTTGCTTCTGTCTGCACGCTGATCTCCATGCTGTGCCAGAACAGGGCCGTCGCCGCAGTCATCAACATCCTTCTCATCTTCACCCTGCTCTTCATCTCCATCTATATCAGAGCATGGCTGGAGACACCTGAGATGATAGCCACACAGTATATTTCAGTAGACGAAAACGGTGTCAGCTCCACGACTACGAAGGAAGTTCCGAATCCCATGTATCTGAGAGGAGCTGCAAGGGAAACCTGCGAATTTATCAATGATTTTCTTCCTACCGGTCAGACCGTGCAGTTTACCAACATGGAGGCGGAAAACGTTCCCCTGCTGTGCGCATATTCTGTTGTCATCACTGCCGCCGCCACAGGTGCAGGAACAGGCTTTTTTAAAAAGAAAGATATCAAGTAAAACAAAACGGAGGTTATTATGGAATTCTGGCTGTGGGTCCTGATCGGCATTCTCATCATCATTATAGTTCTTCTGATTGCCAAAATATGTATACTGAAAAAATCCGCAGACGAGATCGCTGATGGTTTTGCCGACAGACTCGCATCCGATACCAATACTCTTATCAGCATATCGAGCCGCGACAGGCACATGAGAAATCTTGCTAAAAAAATTAATATAGAACTTAGTAAATTAAAAAAAGACCGCCAGCGTTTTCAGCAGGGCGATCTGGAATTAAAAGAAGCAGTGACGAATATCTCACATGATCTGCGCACACCTCTCACTGCAGTCTGTGGCTATCTGGATCTTCTGGAAAAAGAAGAATGTTCCGCCGACGCTGCGCGCTATATCAGAGTTATACGGAACCGCACGGAAGCGCTCACTCAGCTCACCGAAGAGCTGTTCCGATATTCCGTCTTCACCACGATATCAGACGGAACTTCCACGGAGCCGGTCATATTAAATCGGCTTCTGGAAGAAAGCATATCCGCATACTATGCGATACTGAAACAGAACCATATCTCTCCCCGGATCAGCCTCCCTGACACAAAGGTCAGCCGTATGCTTAACCGGAGCGCCTGTTCCCGGATCTTCGGCAATCTCATCAGCAATGCCATAAAATACAGCGACGGCGACCTGGAGATAACTCTCGGAGAAAGCGGTGAGATCATTTTCTCCAACCATGCTTCCCATCTGGACGAAGTTCAGGCCGGCCGCCTGTTTGACCGGTTTTACACGGTAGAGACCGCCTCTGCGGACTCAACCGGACTCGGGCTTTCTATTGCCAGGGCGCTTACCGAACAGATGGGAGGTAAAATTGACGCCGCATATAAGAATGGGATTCTGTATGTCCGTGTCATTTTCGATTTTGCATAAAGTCGGGATTCTGGTATAATATCTGTATCCTGTTTTTCACAAAACGATACGGAGGCATTATATGAAAAATCTTATGAATAAAAAAAGCAGTCGCTTCACAGAACTTCTTCAATGGATCTTCGCACTGGTCCTTGCTGTTGCAGCCGCACTACTGGTAGATAATTTTCTCATCGTAAATGCACAGATTCCCTCTTCTTCCATGGAAAATACCGTCATGACGGGGGACCGCATCATCGGGAACCGGCTGGCCTATCTTTCCGATGATCCACAGCGTTTCGATATAATCATCTTCCGCTACCCGGATGATGAGTCACAGCTTTTTATAAAGAGGATTATCGGTCTTCCGGGGGAAACGGTTGAGATTATTGACGGGAAGATTTATATAGACGGTTCCTCACAGCCTCTGCAGGATGTCAACACAAAAGAAACTCCTCTGGGGTCCTTCGGACCTTTTAAAGTGCCTGAAAACTGCTATTTTGTCATGGGAGACAACCGTAATAACTCTCTGGATTCCCGTTACTGGAAGAATACCTACGTCAGACGTGATGAGATACTGGGCAAAGCCATTTTCAGATACTGGCCGCTGGATACGATAAGGCTTCTGAGATGACGCTCAGGACTCTTCTCCTGTGTCTTCAATCAGAAGGCCGTCCAGCGTCTTCATGTCCCCGTCATCAATCTCGTAATCTCCGCCGTCGTTCTTTTTCACATGGAGCGTTACATCCTTCGCCTCTCCGTACATCATCCCTTCATTGATCCCTTCAGAAAGCACTTCGTAATAGATCTCATAAACCTGAACCTGCATTTCTTCATCTGTAGGCATCGCTCCGCCGTCCATAACACTGTCCGTCACCTGCTCTGCATACTCCTGAGCTTTCTGACGAAATGTTTCATATGTATCTGTAAACAGCGTCAGCGGCTTTACTTTGACCGGGACGCTGTAACTTCCATCCTCTTCCCTGACTGCCTCTCCGACTGTGTAGCTTACATGTTCCGCGAGCCGGGCAAAGAGATCCCGATACTTCGGCTTCAGGTCTTCCGGCATGGGCGATGATTCAAACTGTTCCATGGTAGTGTCCAGGTTGTCCTCAAAGATCTGCTGCGCTTCCTCTTCCGATGTCCCTGTAATCTCTGCGTATGCTTCCGTCTGCTTTTTATATGATGCGTCCAGCACCGCCTGCACATATTCCACCGGATCGAACCGGTTCATATACAGCCGTATCCCGGCAAACGCAGCGGCAGCGAGTACGGCCAGAACAGCAGCAGCAATCAGGATCCTTTTCTTTTTTTCAGTCATCTGTCTCTCCTCCTCTTTTCTGTTTCCGGCACATTATAGCATTGTGGCTGCAAGAAAAAGCAAGAATCCTGTCATACAGGAAATAAGAATCTTTCATCAAAAAAGAAGACTCTGAAAATGTCATTTCAAAGTCTTCTCATCTTCTATTGGTTCGTATCAATAGTCAGTGCATTTTTCTGATCATCCCTGCCGGTCCTCAAACCGGATCCGGATATATGACTTGATCTCTTCTACACACTTCCGGAATCCCAGCTTTCCGCTGTTCAGACACAGATCATAGTTTCTCGCATCTGCCCATTCATGTCCGGTATGATATCGGTAGAAATCACCACGATATTTATCGGTCTTGTCAATATACTTCTGCATCTCTTTCTCGTCCATGCTGTGACGCTCCATAGCCCGGTCCAGGCAGAATTTTTTATCCGCATGAACGAATACACTCACTACATTGGGATAATCTCTCAGGATATAATCCGCACACCTTCCGATAATCACGCAGGATTCCTTTGAAGCAAGTTCCTTGATGATCTTCGCCTGGTAATTGAACAGATTGTCATCAGAAACAAAATCCCTGTCTTCCGGCGGAAGAAGCTCTCCGTCATAAGGCCGGCTCAGAATCCTGAACCAGCCCGCATGGCGGATCTTTTCATCCGACATGCCGAACAGACTCTCGTTGATCCCGCTGTCCTCGGAAGCCATGCGCAGGATCTCTCTGCTGTAGCAGTTGATTCCCAGATCTTTTGCGAGCATCGCGGCAATCGTCTTGCCGCCGCTGCCGTACTGTCTCGATACCGTGATAACGATGTTTCTCATAGTGATACGCCCCCTTACTCGCCGAGATATGCTTTCTTTATTGAATCATCCTCAAGCAGATCTTTCGCCTTTCCTTCCAGAACAATATTTCCCGTTTCAAGAACATATGCCCTGTCAGCAATAGCCAGCGCTTTTTTCGCGTTCTGCTCCACCAGAAGCACTGTCGTCCCGCTCTCACTCACTGCCTGTATGATATCAAAGATTTCATTTACAAGGATCGGAGAGAGTCCCATGGACGGTTCATCCATCAGGATGATCTTTGGCTTTGACATCAGCGCTCTTCCCATAGCCAGCATCTGCTGTTCTCCTCCGCTCAGGGTTCCCGCCATCTGATTCTTTCTTTCTTCCAGACGCGGAAATCTTCTGTAGACATTTTCCAGACTTTCCTCAATCTCGCTCTTGTCTTTTCTCGTATATGCTCCCATCTTCAGGTTCTCATATACACTGAGTTCCGCGAAGACACGCCTGCCTTCGGGCACATGCGCCATCCCCATGGACACGATTTTGTGCGCCGGCACTTTGGTAATGTCTTTCCCCTCGAAAAACACCTGCCCCTTCTTCGGAGAGAGCAGTCCGGTAACTGTGTGCAGAATCGTTGTCTTGCCTGCTCCGTTTGCGCCGATCAGCGCGATTACCTCACCCTGATTTACCTCGAAGGACACGCCCTTTATCGCCTGGATGACTCCGTAATATACTTCCAAATCTTTTACTTCAAGCATTGCCATAGCCGTTTCCTCCTATTCTCCCAGATATGCCGTAATAACCTGCGGATCGTTGAGTACCGTCGCTGTGTCTCCCTGAGCAAGCACCTCACCGAAGTTCAGCACTGTAAGTTTCTCGCATATTCCGCTTACCAGCTTCATATCATGCTCGATCAGAAGAATTGTCATATGGAACTTTTCTCTTACTAACTGGATCATCTCCATCAGCTCTCCGGTCTCATTGGGGTTCATGCCCGCGGCCGGCTCATCCAGAAGAAGAAGTTTCGGCTCCGTGGCAAGTGCCCTTGCGATCTCCAGCTTCCGCTGCTGTCCGTAAGGAAGGTTCGACGCAAGATAATCCGCATGATCTGCAAGATCAAATACTTTCAGAAGCTCCATGGCCCGCTCATTCATCTCTTTTTCCACTCTGCGGTATCCCGGAAGTCTCAGGATGCCTTCTATGGTAGAGTAATGATGTTTGTTATGAAGCCCTACTTTGACATTGTCAAGGACACTGAGTTTTGTGAACAGACGAATATTCTGAAACGTCCTCGCGATACCGGCCTTGCTGATATCGATCGTCTTTTTCCCGGTAATATCCTGTCCATCCAGAATGACTTTGCCCGCATCCGGTTTATATACACCGGTCAGGAGGTTGAATACCGTTGTCTTTCCGGCACCATTGGGACCGATCAGGCCATAAAGTTCCTCTTTCTCTATGGAAATGTCAAAACCATTCACAGCCCTTAAGCCTCCGAATGAAATGCCCAGATTTTTTACGTCCAGTAATGCACCCATTATTTTGCAGCCTCCTTTTTCTTCTTTCCGAAGGAAAGGTATTTTTCTCTCCACTCGATAGACTTCGGCGCCCAGTTGAAGAGCATCATAAGGATCAGGACAATCGCATAGATGAGCATACGATAGTCGGAAAGCCCTCTCAGGAGCTCCGGGAGCAGCGTCAGGATAACTGCCGCTATCATGGAGCCTCTGATGCTTCCGATGCCGCCGAGAACTACAAACACGAGAATATTGATCGACATGTTGTATCCGAAGTTGTTTGTATTCGCCGTAAGTGTGGAAAGATTATGGGAATACAGCACTCCGGCGGCACCTGCAAGGGCAGCGGAAATCGTAAAAGCCATCAGTTTATACTTTGTTACATTGATTCCGACCGACTCTGCGGCGATCCTGTTATCACGGATGGCCATGATCGCCCGTCCGTCCCTTGAATTGGTCAGGTTAATCACAATAAACAGAGTGATCAGGATCAGGATCACACCGATAAGGAACGTGGAGTCTTTCGGTGTTCCGGTAATTCCCTGAGGTCCGTTCACGATTACGGTGCCGTCCGGTTCCATGTTCAGTCCCATTACATCCTTTGTAGAAAAATGGAATCCGTTGGAATCCTTTCCGATAAAAAGTACATTCACAAGATTTTTAATGATCTCTCCGAATGCCAGGGTCACAATGGCAAGATAATCCCCCTTCAGGCGCAGTACCGGAATTCCGATAATAATGCCGAATACTGCCGCCGATGCAATTCCGACAAGCAGTGCAAGGAAAAACCTGAGCGGAGCGATCGTGATGACGTCTGCCATGCATTTTGAAAAGAATGCACTTGAAAATGCACCTACACACATGAATCCCGCATGTCCAAGGCTGAGTTCTCCGAGAATTCCCACCACAAGGTTCAGAGACACTGCCAGAATGATATACATGCACAGCGGCACCATAAGTCCTTCCAGAAGACTGGAGATACTTCCCGTACTGATAAGCAGCTGCATCACCACAAAAGCAACAATAACGATTCCATAAGTGATCAGATTACTCTTTGTATTCTTATTCATTTTCTTAAGCATATCCCACACCTACACTTTCTCCTGAATCTGTTTTCCGAGCAGTCCTGTAGGCTTCACAAGAAGCACGATGATCAGCACGGCAAACACAAGCGCATCTGCCATCTGTGAAGAGATGTAAGCTCTTCCCATGATCTCGATAATGCCAAGAAGCAGTCAGCCGATAAACGCTCCCTGGATCGAACCGATTCCGCCGAAAACCGCTGCCACAAATGCCTTGATACCCGGCATCGCTCCCGTGTAAGGTGTCAGGCTCGGGTACGCGGAACAGAGCAGAACGCCTGCAATAGCTGCCAGGGCAGAACCGATCGCAAACGTCAGTGCGATTGTGCCGTTTACGTTAATTCCCATAAGCTGTGCAGCTCCCTTGTCTTCCGAAACCGCACGCATGGCCTGGCCAGGTTTTGTCTTCTGTACAAATGTAACCAGCACCGCCATGATTATAATACATGCGGCAATCGTCACAATCGTTACGCCCGAAATACTCAGAGCGCCTCCGGCCAGTGTAATCCCCTTCCAGTCAATAACAGAATCAAATGTCTGCGTATTGGCTCCGAAGATCAGCAGCGCCAGATTCTGCAGCAGATAGCTGACACCGATCGCCGTAATCAGTACGGCCAGTGAAGACGAAGCATTCCGGAGCGGTTTGTATGCAATACGCTCAATCAGCACACCCAGCACCGTACATCCCACTACTGCGGCAAGCACTGCGGCAAACGGCGGCATTCCTGCCTGGGTCATACTCATCAAAGCAATATATGCTCCGACCATGATGATATCTCCATGTGCGAAATTCAGCATTTTCGCAATGCCATAAACCATGGTGTATCCCAGGGCAATGATCGCATACACACTTCCAAGACTTAATCCATTGATCAAATACGATATAAAGCTCATAATCATTCCCTCTCATCTTTATTTGTGTGATTAATTGAACATCAGCTAATTATATCACAACCGGAATATTAATATCAATAAAAAAATCGAGTTCACTCTGTTTTTGTGAAATTTGTACTCTTATAATCACAGAAAACAAAAGAGAACCCTGATGTACAGGATTCTCTTACCGGCTGCCGTCCCTGACAGGCCGTTTTACTGTTCATTTTGCGTATACAGACTGTAGATCTCCGGATCCACCACTTCCTGTATTTCTTCATATACAGGTTCGGATGCTTCGATCATCTGTTCTCTGACCTCATCGCCAGGGGTAATTATCTCTGTCCCGCTGTCCCGGATAATCTGTATTCTCTCATCGATCCTCTCATCAGACTGCTCACGCGCATACTCTTTTGCGATCGCCTCCGCTTCAACAAGAATCTGCTGATCTTCCTCGGGAAGGTCCTGATAAAAGTCCTCGCTCACCACAAGAGAGATCAAATGGGGCACATGATTTGTCTCGATGATGTAATCCTGCTGTTCATAAAGCCGGTTTGACACGATGACCTCATACGGATTCTCCTGTGCGTCAATGGTATGCTGCTGAAGCCCGATATAGACTTCACTGAAGTTCATCGGTGTGGGATTCGAGCCCAGCTGCTGCCAGAAATCAAGCTGGTAGGCATCTTCCATGGTACGAATCTTCTGGCCTTTGAAGTCAGCGAACTCAGTCACTTCCTTATTTGTTGACATTACACGGAAGCCCTGATCCGCATAACCCAGAAGCTCAAATCCTGCCTCTCTGTACGACTCCTGCATTTTCTCCAGAAATTCCGGCTGATCAACTGTCTCTCTGACTGTCTCGATATCATTGAAGATACAGGGGGCGTCAAACACCGCCGTATCATCGATGAAGTTGACCTGAGGAGCTGTGTTCTGAATCACGAATGGAATATCTCCGTCATAACAGCTCTCCAGCAGTTCTCTGTCTCCCCCCAGAACACTGTTCGGATAAACTGTGATCTTGATCCTTCCTTCACTCAGCCTGTCTACTTCTTCAACAAATTTCTCTGCATAAATCTGTGTTACGGTGTCCTCAGGACTGGCTGTTCCGAGCGGATATGCGTACCGCTGTTCTCCATCGTCGGCCGCACAGCCCGCCAGAACGCCTGCCGCGGCCAGCACAGCCGCAGCGGATATATAATTTCTCTTTTTCATAACTGCCTCCTTATCTGCAGATCTGCCGTCACAGCAGTGCCAGACTGACTGCCGGAACAAATGTAATGACGAGCAGCGCCACAAGGAAATACAGGATCATCGGCAATGCATGTTTCGCAATTTCCATAAGCGGCACTTCAGTAAGCGAGCTGGCAACAAACAGGTTCACTCCGATCGGCGGTGTCACAAAACCGATTGCCAGATTCACCACCATCATCACTCCAAAGTGGATGGGGTCCATTCCGATAGACTCTACAATCGGAAGAAGAATCGGCGTCAGAATCAGAATAGCCGGTGTTGTATCCATGACCATTCCCACGATCAGCAGGAATGCATTGATTACAAGAAGCAAAATAACCGGATTCGTGAAATGTGTCAGAATCCACGAACTGATTGCCTGCGGAACCTGCATCAGTGTCAGTACCCGTGAAAAGGCGATCGCCGCGGCAAGGATAAACAGGATCGGGGCATATGTACGGATTGACTCGACAAGAATCGCCCATATATCCTTTACCTTGATCGTCTTATAAATGAACATGCTGATAATAAGCGCATAGAATACAGAGATGACCGCCGCCTCAGTAGGCGACGCGATTCCCGTGTAGATGCATCCCAGGATGATAACCGGGCTCAGCAGTGCGAATGCACTGTCCTTCAGCACTTTGAGAAGTCCTTTCTCATGGAGCGCTCCTACCACAACCATCTTCTTTTCCTGATCCTCACCGTTCTTTTTGCAGTAATAGAACGCATAAACCATCAGAAGGGCTCCGATCAGAAGTCCAGGGATGATGCCGGCTATAAACAGATCGCTCACAGACGCTCCCGACGCAGAACCGTACATGATAAACGGAATACTCGGCGGGATGATAACGCCGAGCCCTCCGGCCACCGCCACAAGAGCCGTCGTAAACTTTTTATCATATCCCATTTCTATGAGAATCGGGATCGTCATGCTTCCAACCGCCGCTACCGTCGCCGGTCCGGAACCCGATATTGCACCGTAGAACAGACATGTCACAACCACCGCGCATGGCATTCCCGCAGTTCTCTTTCCCATGAAATACGCAAACACGTCAAAAAGCTTTCTGGAAATTCCTCCCCGCGCCATGATAATGCCCGACAGCACGAACATCGGTACTGCCAGCAGCGGAAAGCTGTCAAGCCCTCCCAGCATGGAGCGGATCACATATGTCGCACTGGCCGTAAAGGATGGATCCACCGCTCCCGGGAGCACAGAGACAATTCCCAGTGAGATGGAAACCGGAATGGCAATGACCAGACAAACTACGAAAATAATAAAAACAACAACTGCCGACATCTTATTTCTCCCCCTTTCCTCTCGCGGTCTGAAATTCTGCGATCCACCGCTGAAGCACCCGTACCGCAGACAGTGCGAACCCCGCCAGGGGAGCCGCCTGCACGAAATACATAGGGATGCCCATTGCAGGGCTTGTCTGTCCGTTTGCCACCGCTGACATCAGATATTTCCAGGCAAACGGAAGCAGATAGATAAATAGAATAAGCTCAAAAGTATGATTCACTACTTTGAACACAGCTCTCCCGCGTTTCGGGAAAAGCCCTACAAACTGTTCGATCTTGATAGAGATACATTTTTTCGTGCAATAGCTTATACTTAGAAACCCGGCCCAGATAAATATATATCTGGTCAGTTCCTCCGACCACGACAGAGACGCCCCCAGAACATATCTGCAGAACACCTGTACCCCCATAATGACTGCCATTGCCGCAAGAGCTGCTACAAGCAGCACTTCCTCCAGATAATCGTCTATCCAGTGTAATACCTTTTTCATAAAGCGATCTCCCCTCCTTCAGGAAAATATTTTTAATACAAAATGATTGCTGCGATAACGGCAACTGCCGAGCCGATCATCGGGGCCAGCACAGATGTCACAAATACATACCAGTAGCTCTCTGCAAGGGAAAGATTCATCCATCTCAGCTGCGCCACCATTCCCCCCGCATTCGGAAGAGTATTCATTCCTGTCGCGCATGCAGGAGCCAGTCTGTGAAGCGCACCAGGATCTGCTCCCTGAGCAATCAGCCCGTCAGACAGATGCTCAAAGAACATGGCGATCGCGGAAGTCCCGCTTCCCATAATTCCGGCCAGAATGTTCAGCCCGATAAACTCCGTAATATAGGCGTTCATATTGAGGCCCAGCACAAAATCGATAACTGCCTGAAAGCCCGGGCAGGACTGCAGCACTCCTGAAAATCCGAGAATTGCCGCGGCCATAATCGTAGCACCGATCCCATTGTCCACACCTTTTCCGATAATCTTCGTCACGCCTTTGAGTTGTTTAAAGCACAGAATCACGCTAACTGCAGATCCGATGAAAAGGCTTAAGACCACTACCGCATTCGTATCCATATCTGTCAGATTCGAAAAAAGCAGTACAAGTACCACTGACAGTACAAACGGGATCAAAGCGATTCCAAATACCGGAAGATCATCTCTGGTCGGTTCAATCTTCACCGGCTGAGATGCATCTACCACGGTTCCTTCCTTGACCGCCGCTTTCTTCGCCGCATAGACCATATAAAAGTATCCCACAGCGATAGATACCGCAAATGCAATCCATCCCAGGATCGGTGCAGATCCCATGGATGTTCCCAGATACTGCGCAGGCATAATGTTTGTGATATTGATCGCATACGGGATCATGGCTGAACAGGTTGCTCCGATAAATATAATACCCGGAATCATCCTGTAAGGATATCCCGCCTGTTTCATCATAACCGTGGCAATCGGCGCCAGAACAAACAGAACGACGAATCCCGATACTCCTACATAGACAAATACAGTGCTGAGTACGGTAATCGAAAGAATGACCCTCTTTACTCCCAGCTTTTCCGTAATCACATTTGCTATGGATTCAGCACACCCGGATGATCCCATCAGTTCCCCGAACACGGCTCCTATAACAAGCACGAACAGGTTGCTGCCGATAAAGCCGATATAGCCGTCCGCGTAGGCAGTCAGTGCATCCCACCACTGCATCCAGCTTGTTATGATAATGATAAATGACACCAGAATCGTAGAGGTAAAGACATCAAGTCCTTTCCAAATCACTACAATAAATACGACCGCTGCCGCCAAAAGTCCTATTACAGATATTATTGTTTCCATTTTAACTTACTCCATCCGTTTTATTCTTCTCCGACGATACGGATCTTCTGAAGCTCTTTCCTGTATGGATTGTTTCCACCGTACAGATACTTATCAAAAAAGTCGATGCACCGTCTGATATTGTCATCCCCCTTTATTTTCTGGGAGCCGTGTGGCTCTCCTTCAAACAGTTCAAGCTGAACCCAGTCTTCGCCGCACACAGCCTTAACCTTTTCATACATATAGATGGACTGATGATGATCGATAATGAGATCATCCGTCCCGTGCTCCAGGAGCATGGGCGGACAGTCCTCTGTCACCTGGCAGATGGGGCTTACTTTTACAGTGCGTTCCGGATACTGGATCGGATTATATCCCAAAAGCATTGTAAAAAGAGATGTCGTGCCCACTCCGTCTCCCGGCATCATTCCTTTGCCTGCTCCAGTACGTGTACGGATATCCTCGATATCAACTCCGAACTGCTCGGCGGAGCACAGCTCACTGATGGTATACCAGGCAACCGCGCACTGTACTTTAGAGGAAGCCTTCACTCCCACAGACAGATCGTCAAATTCTTCTTTATCTCCGGTCACAGCCAGAAGCTGCGTCACGGTTCCTCCCGCCGAGTTTCCCCATACGGCGAACCGTTCCGGATCCAGATTCAGTTTTTCCGCATTCGCACGAAGATACCGAATCGCAGCCTTTCCGTCAATGAGCTGCGCCGGCCACAGCGCCTCCTGTACCAGACGGTATTCTACAGTGGCCACTGCATATCCCTGCATCACAGGCTGACACATGGAACTGATATAGTGCGTACGTTTATGTCCCATTGCAAATGCCCCGCCATGAAACACAATGATGAGGGGGAAGGGTCCCTCCCCCTCATCCGGATAGATGATGTCCAGTATCTGGTTTTCCGACTGATCTGCATATTTCAGATCCAGTTCTACATGTCTGAACTGTGTCATGTCCATTTCCGGCTCAGACGCCAGAAATTCTTCTCTGTTATTAAAACCGGCCATTGTCTACCTCCTTCATCACATCTCTTACAGGCTCTTGTGAAGAAGCCCAAGAACCGTCTGCAGATCCTCTGCACCCATCTGTCCAGGTGCAGATGCTTTTCCGACTGCGCCGAATGTAAGAGCAGAGCCGAACACCTCGCCGCAGAGACGGCTGATTACACCTGTGCCCGACATGGACATTGTAATAATCGGGCGATCCGCATACTCTGTCGCCATCTCCTCTGTTGCGGCCAGAAGAGTGAGGACATCTTTTTTATTCTGAGGCATAACAGCTATCTTCGGAATATCTGCGCCGAGATCCTGCATCTTGCGGAGACGGGACACGATCTCCTCCTTGTCCGGTGTCTTGTGGAAATCATGGTTGGATGCGACAACTTTCACACCGCACTCGTGAGCGGTCTCTACCACTGCTTTCACCGCGTCATCTCCGGTAAACGCTTCGATATCCACCAGATCGATGAGTCCGGTCTTTGCCGCTTTCCGGTTCAGTTCCACATAAGCGTCTGTCTCGATCGCTTTCTCGCCGCCTTCTTTCGAAGTACGGAATGTAAAGAGGATCGGTGTCTCGCCGAGAACTTCTCTCAAAGCCTTCATGGTCTCTTCCGTCTTTTCGAAATCAAAGATATCTTCATACCAGTCCACGCGCCATTCTACGACATCTGCCGCCGTTGTCTTTATCGTCTCGGCAGCTTTGATGATCTCTTCTCTTGTAACTCCTACGATCGGAACACAGATTTTCGGAATGCCTGTGCCAATCTCAACATTTCTTACTTTTACCGGATTCATTCTTTCTTCCTCCTATACATTTATAATTTTTCAATAATCACAGGAAGGCAGCGTTCCGGACCGCCCAATATACCGGTCGGTCCGTTAGCTGCCTCTCTTTAATTATACCTATTTGGATGTGTCCGCGTTTTTCAGCAGGACGCCATATCTTGCATTTACAAAAAGTGCAAGAAGGATACCGATGATTGTGATCACGATGTTCATCACAATAACACCGGAAGCGCTCATGTTGGAAGCCGCTGTCAAGATCGTGTAGTTGCAGAGACTGGACGCGATCATAACGAGGCTTGTAAGCGTACCTTTGATCTTCGGGAACAGATCGTTTGCAACAGCTGTAGCCATCTGAAGCACACCGCCGGCTGCAGAGTAACCGATTACAAATGCTCCCACATAGCAGATCATCGGACTCTTAACAATATATACAAGAGCCAGCATTACCAGCGAAATCACCGGATAGATCACAAGGAACCGTACCTGTTTGAACTTTGTAATCAAAAAGCTTGTAATGAACAATGCCACAAGACTTCCCGCAGAATAGTATGTCTGCATCACGGAAACACTTTCAGCCGGGATTCCTGCAACTTCTTTACCGAATGTCTGTGCACAGTTCAGCCAGAGCTGGAATGTAGCTGTACATGTGAATCCGATCAGAATCAGCGCAATACTCTCGATAGAGAAATGTGCGCTTTTCAGATTGTTCAGGAAGGATTCGCCCTTTCCTACGCCTTCAATCTTCGGCATTGGTGCGAAGATGGCAAGTACTCCGAGCACTGCGATCACGATACCGCATACGAGCGGAAGCATCAGGTAGGATAATGCTGTTCCGGCACAGATTCCCAGGAAGAACGGAATCAGGAGCTGTGCAACAGAAATAAACAGCTTGATTCCCATCGTAGCAATACCTGTGTATTTATAGATAATTTCTGCAACCGCCGGATATGTAGCAGTATCAAGGAAGGAGTTTGCGATACCTCCGAGAACTGCGGCCACATAGGCAACCGTCATATTCGGTGAAAAAACAATTCCCACAAAGAAGATCACATAGGAAAAGCATCCGATCAGCACGGAGATCCTTCTTCCGAACTTGTCTGACAGCGGGCCCGCAAACGGCAGTGAAATAAGTCGGCCCAAGCCGAGAGCCGCCGCCACTGCGGTAACCCCCATTACATCGCTCATGCCCCACTGCTCAGCCAGAAGTTCCTTCACAACCTGCTGGCTTAAGATGGAGCAGCCAATGCCATGGATAAAATAGTTTAAATAAAGAATAAGTGCACTGGGCAGATATTTTTTAGTCATGTTTTGATTCTCCCTCTTCTCTCATCTAATTTTAGTCATACTTAATATCGAGCACTTCCTTCATGTGGTCGATCGGCATATGTTTGCCTGTCCACAGATAGAACGCTGCATCGCCCTGGAAGAGCATCATTCCGAGACCGTTCATTGTCTTACGGCATCCTGCCTCTTTTGCCATCTTCAGAGTCAGTGTCTCTCTCGGAGCGTAGATCGTATCTGTCACGATCAGATCCGGGCGGAAGAAAGATTTATCCGGGATTACAGACTGTCCCTCAAGCGGCTTCATGCCCACACCTGTTGCCTGCGCGAAAAGGTAGCTGTCTGCAATCTCTTCTCTTAACTTCTCTTTGTCATCCAGATCGTACAGATTTACAACACAGTCTGTGTTATTGCGGATTGTGTCGACTGTCTTCTCTGCTGCTTCCCAGAATTTATCCTTAATATTAAAGATGGAAATCTCTTTTACACCGTCCAGAGCAGCCTGTACTTCGATTGCTTTTGCAGCTCCGCCTGCGCCTGCGATCGTCATCTTCTTTCCGATCACATCGATATCATTATCTTTTAAAGACTGCATATATCCGATGCCGTCCGTGATATGTCCGATCAGCTTTCCGTTGTCGTTTACAATCGTGTTGACTGCGCCGCACATCTGTGCTGCCGGTGACAGTTCATCCAGATACTGTCCTACAACTGTCTTATTCGGCATGGATACATTGGATCCTACCATTTTTAATGCGCGCAGACCTTTGACAGCATCTTCGAGTGTGCTGTTGTCGACCTCAAACGCAAGATAAGCGTAGTCCAGTCCCAGTGTTGCGAATGCTTCATTATGCATTGCCGGTGAGCTGGAGTGTCTGATCGGGTAAGCCATCAGGCCGATCAGTTCTGTGTGTCCTGTGATTCTTTCTGCCATGATTCTCTCTCCTTTTTTCGTGTTTGTTAAATGTCAAACAACCTCTCTTTTTTTATTATAAAGAATCTCATCCAATAGTTCCAATATATCTTTCATTATATTTTGATAGTTTTTTGCTATTAATTATAGTATAATATTACAAAAAGGAGGTTTCATATGACATTAACACAGCTCACATATTTTCAGACCGTTGCCAGATGCCAGCACTTCCGTCTTGCCGCGTCAGAGCTGAATATCTCTCAGCCGTCGCTGAGCCGCTCCATCGCGAATCTGGAAGAAGAACTGGGAATCGTTCTGTTCGAACGCCACGGGCGCAATGTTACACTGACCCGATACGGCCGGCTCTTTCTCTCACATGCCGACCGCATACTTTCCGAAGTGGCCATCGCGGAGAAACAGATGAAGAAACTTTCCGGAAACGCCGGCCATGTAGATATCGCATATGTCTTCCCGCTCGCTGCCAGGTATATTCCTCATATGGTTCGGCAGTTTCTGGAGATAGAAAAGAATAAGGACGTAACCTTTAATTTTCACCAGAGCCATACCGGAGAGATGATCGAGGCGCTGAAAAACGAACGCTACGATGTGATTTTCGGTTCTTACGTGGAAAACGAACCGGATATTCAGTTTATTCCAATAATGAATCAGGAGATGATAATCATCACTCCCCTGGAACATCCGCTGAGCAAGAAGAAAAACCCCGGCCTCAGAGATCTGGAAAATTATCCGATCATTGGATACGAGCCTTCGTCAGGACTCGGACGTTTCACTAACCGGACTTATGCCTCCTACTCGCTCAAGCCTAATATTATCTGCGAATCTCCCGACGAAAATGCCATTGCCTCGCTCGTAGCCGAAAATTTCGGGATAGCTCTCGTGGCTGATGTGGATGTGCTGAGGCATTTTTCTCTCGAGAAACTGCATCTGACTGATGTCAGTCTGCGGCATACAGTGTATCTCGCCTATCTGAAAGATCATTATCAGATACCTGCAGTGAAAAATTTCATTTCGTTTATAAAAAAAGAGGGGACCCGGATATAAACAGAAATGTTTCATCCGGTGTCCTCTTCTAAAAGCCCCGTCTTTTTACATAATCCGCAAATTTTGATACAAGAGGAGGCTGATATTTGTCTTTTCCGCACGCCATGTAGACGTACCTTTTCTGGTGCTGATTCCGCAGCGGGACCACATCCACCTCAAGCTGTTTTAATACCGGGATCTCCGGCATGACCGCAATTCCGAAATTCTGTGCCACCAGCCCAGCCATGGACCCATCCTCCTCAATCTCATAAGCGATCTGCGGTCTGACTTTCACCTGTTCAAACATCCGGTCAACGACCGGACGCAGTCCGCTGTTGGACGTGTAAAAAATCTGGGGATATGCTGCCGCCTGTTCCAGATCCACCGCCTTTTCATAGGAAAGAGGATGTCCTTTCGGAACCACCACAACCAGGTTTTCCATGCCTACGGGAGTAAACTGTATACCGCTTTCACGCTCTGCCATGGAACAGAAACCGATATCAAACCTTTCTTCCTTGATCCCCTGTATGACCTCTGAAGTATTTCCCACCGTAAAATGGAATCTCACTTTCAGC
This sequence comes from uncultured Lachnospiraceae bacterium, assembly GCA_930972465.1. Lineage (GTDB taxonomy): Bacteria > Bacillota > Clostridia > Lachnospirales > Lachnospiraceae > Mediterraneibacter > Mediterraneibacter stercoravium. Next base: position 6,679 of record CAKNHF010000013.1, on the reverse strand, counting down.
TCTTCATGTGTGCGAATAAAATCACTTACGATCCGGGGGACAAACTCGCTTCCCAGCGTATAGATATAGGCCAGTTCCACCAGGCCTTCCGTCTGCCCGGTCAGAGACCTGACCTTCTTAACTCCTGTTTCAAGCACTTTAAGAGACTCATCAACATATTCCTGGAAAATAGCCCCGTACTTTGTCAGAACCACATTCCTTCCCTGCTTCTCAAACAGCCTGGTTCCAAGCTCTTTTTCCAGCGAACTTATGGCATGGCTCAGAGACGGCTGAGAGATATCCAGCTCTTCTGCCGCCTTTGTATAATGCTGCGTCTCCGCAAGCCGTGAAAAGTAATGAAGCTGGTTCAGATTCATATAATCACCTCTTTGTATAAAATAGCACAATTTATTGTTTTTGTCTATTGATTCCCCGGTAAATATGCATTTGTTTTATATTTGATTTTCCTTTATAATACAGCTTGTAAACGGATTGTTAATCGAAAGACAATAGCGCCCGTACACCGGCGCAGGTGCCGTTTTATAACAACCTCTCTAAAATTAACCCAACAACATTTATGATTCAGGAGATTTATGTTATGAAAAAAGAGTACAAGCATATTTTTGAACCTTTTACTGTCCGCCGCATGACTCTGAAGAACAGGATCATGATGACACCTATGGGAACAAACTATGGTGAGCAGAGCGGCGAAATGAGTTTCCTCCATATTAATTATTACGAGCAGAGAGCCAAGGGAGGCACCGGGCTCATTATGGTGGAGAACGCCAGCGTCGATTCACCGGAAGGCTCTAACGGAACAACACAGCTCCGTATTGATCACGATAATTTCATCCCTCGTCTTTTCAAACTTACAGAGACAATACACAAACACGGCACCTGCATCGGCATACAGTTGAATCACGCCGGAGCATCCGCACAGTCCGCACGTACCAACATGCAACCGGTATCCGCATCCAACATTCCTTCCAAGGAAGGCGGAGAGATCCCGCGTCCGCTTGAGAAAGACGAGATCATGCGCATTGTAAAGAAATACGGCGAAGCCGCAAAGCGCGCCCAGACTGCCGGATTTGACTGCGTGGAGATTCATGCCGGACATTCTTATCTTCTCAGCCAGTTCCTCTCACCGCTTACTAACAAGAGAACTGATGAATTCGGCGGTTCTACAGAGAACCGGGCCCGCTTCGCACGTCTTGTAACGGAAGAAGTCAGAAAACAGGTAGGACCTTTCTTCCCGATCTTCCTCCGTATCAGTGCGGACGAGTTCATGGAAGGCGGAAACACGCTGGATGACTGCCTGGATTACCTGCAGTATATTGAGAAAGAAGCCGACGTCATTGACGTATCCTGCGGTCTGAACGGATCCATTCAGTATCAGATCGACTCCAACCATTTCCCGGACGGATGGCGCTCCTACATGGCTAAGGCTGTGAAAGAAAGATATAGCAAGCCCTGTGTCACAATGGGAAATATCCGCGATCCTCATGTAGCAGAAGATATTCTTGCAAGAGGAGACGCTGACCTGATCGGAATCGGCCGTGGACTGATCGCTGATCCGGAATGGGTCAACAAAGTCGAATTCGGTGATGTCTGTGATATCAGGAAATGTATCTCCTGCAACATCGGGTGTGCCGGAAACCGTATCGGAATCAACCGTCCGATCCGCTGCACGATCAACCCTGCAGTCGCAGAAGGCGAGGACTACAAGAAACATAAAGTCGTCAAACCCTGCAATGTAGTCGTAGTCGGCGGAGGAACAGCCGGAATGGAAGCGGCCTGTACAGCAGCAGAGGTCGGATGCACAACTTTCCTGATCGAGAAAAAGCCATATCTCGGCGGACTTGCAGCAGAGATTTCCAAGATCCCGGACAAGAAGAGACTTTCCGATTTCCCGAACTATATGATCCATCGTACAAACAAGCTTCGTAATCTGTTTGCATTTACAAATATGGAAGCTGATGTAAACTTTATCAAGAGCCTGAAACCGAATGTGATCGTAAATGCTACAGGTTCCTCACCTCTCCTTCCTCCGATTTCCGGACTCCATGAGAATCTCGGAAAAGAAGGCAGCAAGGTATACTGTATCCTTGATATGATCGAGCACATTAATGATTATCCGGACGATATGACCGGAAAGAAAGTCGTTGTCATCGGCGGCGGTGCCGTCGGTCTCGATGTCGTTGAATACTTTGCTCCGAGAGGCGCTGATGTAAGCATTGTTGAAATGATGCCTGTTATCGGAAACGGAATTGATCCGGTTTCTAAAGTTGATATCAACACTCTTATGAAAAAATACAATGTAAAACAGATGCCTAACACAGCGCTTAAGGAAGTGCGTCCTGACAACTTCCTCGTAGAGCTGAACGGAGAACAGATGGAGCTGCCCTTCGACTACGGTTTCGTATGCCTCGGCATGAAAGCAGAGCATCCGGTTCTTCAGCAGATCCGGGAAGCTTTCGAAGATGATGACTCTATTGAAATCGTCAACATCGGCGACAGCGTCCGCGCAAGAAGAATCATCGACGGAACAGAGGAAGGAAGAAACATCCTCAACACTCTCAGGAAACGCGGATATCTGTAAAATCCGGTTTATCGAAAATCGAGAACAGATTAAAGTATAAAAGAGAAAGGCCGGCCGGCAGAAATTTTTCTGCGGTCAGCCTTTCTTTTTCTGGTTTTCATCCTTTTCCGGCTTTTGAATTTCCACCTGCTTCCGGTATTGGGCGGGTGTCATCTGCGTAAATTTCTTAAAGCAGCGGATAAAGGTTTCCGGGTTCATATATCCCGGTTCCTCACTGATTGCCGCCACTGTTTTATTTGTGTTGAGCAGCATGCGCTCAGCTCTGCGCATGCGAAGAGAATTTTTCCATTCATTGAAGCCTAATCCTGTTGAAGATTTGATAAGACGTGAGCAATAAGAGACAGAAAACCCGAAATGCTCTGCCACATCAGTCAGCGTCACCGTATTCAGATTCGACTGAATGTAATTCAGCACAAGAAAATGATCCGGTGCCTGTCGTATATTATCCGCCAGAGAAGACTCCATCGTCGTAAGGCAGTACCGGGTAATCAGACCGACCAGCATGGTCATCATTCCTATCATTATCTGATCGGAGCATGCGTCATAAAAAAGATGTTCCTGATAAAGCTGTACCCCCTACATGTACCATCACATTGTAGAAGCACTATTCGAGGCAGGTCTCAAAGAGGAAGCTGTGTCTCTTATGAAGAATTACTGGGGTAAAATGATTGATCTCGGCGCAGACACCTTCTGGGAAGCCTTTGATCCTGATATGCCTGATTATTCTCCTTACGGAAGTCCGATCGTAAACAGCTACTGCCACGCCTGGAGCTGCACTCCGGTCTATCTGATCAAAAAATATCTGGCCGAATAAAGTCAATTTCTGACTGAAGTCTGAAGAGAAACGATAAAATAAAATGGTTCTGCGGCAAACGAGGGTGAAAGTCTTGAAACTTAAGCTTTTCACCCTCGTTTTATTTCTCCGCTCAAATGCAAAATAAGGAATCTCACTTTAAATTCTGGCGAAGAACTTTTTATTTTGCAGATAAATAAAGACTCTCCTATGATTTTATCACAGAAGAGTCCTTTATCCAAATATTCACAAAAGCAGATTACAGAACTGAATAAGCTCCGTTCTCGATTACAACGACTGTCGGCTCTTTTGACGGTTCTCCGTCCTCGCTCCATGTGATCTGTTTTCCAGTAAGTCCATCGATAGTAATCTCTGTCATTGCTGTTTTCATAGCATCGCAGATATCTGAAATACTCATATCCGGTGTGATATCCGCCTGTTCTGCTGCCGCCTTGATTACATACAGACAGTCATAAGCGTCTGCTGCGAACTGAATCGGTGTATCACCGAATTCTGCTTCATAGTCTGCAACAAATGTCTGTGTAGCCTCATCGTCTGCATCCGGTGTAAACGGTGTCAGGAACATCAGACCTTCAGCAAGGCTTGCGTCAAATCCTTCCACATCCAGAAGACCATCCATTCCGTCAACACCAAACCACTTCGGAGCAAATCCCGCTCTGTCAGCCTGTGCCAGAATCAGAGACGCTTCCTGATAGTAGATCGGAAGGAATACGAGCTCAGCTCCTGAATCTTTTGCCTTCTGAATCTGTACTGAGAAGTCTGTGTTGCTGTCTGACGTAAATGCTTCGGCATCAACAATCTCAAGGCCTTTTGCTTCAGCTTCTGTTGCGAAACTCTGATAAATACCTGTTGAGTATGTGTCGGAGCTGTCGTAGATTACGGCAACTTTTGATGCAAGATTATTGTCTGCAATATAGTCTGCAGAAACAGTACCCTGGCTCGGGTCTGAGAAACACATACGGAATGCATTATCATACTGAATACTGTCTACTGCTGTCGCAGACGGTGTAAACTGGAACATGTTATCTCCATGTGACTCTGCCACTACTGCAACACACGGAGCAGATGTAACGGTTCCCACAAGCATCTGCATTCCCCAGTCTTTCAGAGTGTTGTACGCATTTACTGATTTCTCGGAATCTCCCTGATCATCCTCGAACTGATACTCAATCTGGTACCCGTTGATACCTCCGTCCGCATTGATCTCATCAACAGCCAGCTGAATTCCATTTTCAACGGCTGTTCCGTAAATTGCATTGTCGCCTGTTGTAGGTCCGATTCCACCGATCTTAAAAGTAGTCGCATCGGCGTTTCCTGAATCACTGCTGTCGCTTCCGCATGCAGCAAGTGAAACTACAAGCGCTGAAGCCAGTGCCAGGCTTGCTGCTCTCTTCCACATTTTCATAATAATCTCCTCCTTAAAATACATGTCAAATGATATGTTACCTCTTTGGGAGGAGGTTTGTCAAGTCCAAAACAGATTACACTCTATTTTTTTACACCTGATACTGCCTGAATACTGCAAATGCCTGATCATCATCCGTCACAGCATTTAAGACAAGCGGTGCTGACAGATCAAGACTGAATATTCCAAGGAAAGATTTTGCATCCACTACTTTTCTGCCGGAAACAAGGTCAAATTCTCCTTTCATATTTGCGATATCCTTTGAAAATCTTTCTACCATATCATAGTTTCTGAATTGAATATTCATTGATTTCCTCATACGCTTTCCCTCCTAACAGAAAAAGAGACAATAAATATGTCGTCCTCCTTCGGACTCCCTATTTATTGTCTCTGACCGTCTGCTTACGCAGATCCTTCTAAAATATAAATTTATAATATCAGATTATCCCGGATCATTCAAGACTTTTTTTACTTTCCGTTCATAAACATAAACATATCCTTCTCAAATCAACATAATATTATGCCTTTCTGCTCTGCGTGAAACAGTTTTTAACCTGTCCGTGCTCACAATGAAGCCTGCGGATATTCATTGCACAAAAGCCTGTAGGGCTCTTCATCCTCCTCAATCTCAGGGAATCTTCCCACCGGAGGATTAAACCGATTGTCTGTATTGTCATCATTGCACATAGATACTTCCCCGATCAGCACGTCTCCTGTCCCCGGTTTTACATCAAAATCATGGTACTGATACGGCCACAATGTAATGCTCTCTCCAGGTTTTAATTCTATCCCTGTTCCTGCCGGAACATAATACGAACGCCCGTCGGAATTCACACAAACATCTGTATCCGCCAGATCTTCGTTTTCATCTGCATTATAGAGATGAATAATCAGTGTCCCGCCGCCCCTGTTGATAATATCTTCAGATTTCGTCCAGTGAAAATGCATGGGTGAATGCTGTCCCTCCTTCAACATAAGAAGCTTTTCGGCATAGACCTTTCTGTACTTCGGATCATGCTGATTCCCGTTTCTCAGAGTAATAAGAGCAAATCCAACCTTCCTCCAGTCTCCCAGTCCATAATCCGTAATATCCCATCCGAGCATATTATCCCGGATCTCATCATACTCATGCCCTTTCTCATTCCACTCTTCCGGAGACCAGCTGCAGAACGGCGGAAGAGAAAAACCATTCTCCCTGACAAGTCTTTCCATATCCCTGATGCACTGGTTGATCTCTGATCTCTTCAATTTTCATTCCCCCTTCCGAAAATGTTCGGGTATTCTTTCTGTTTCCATAACTGATTTTATGTTATCTCTCATCCGCACACTTGTCAACGGATCATTTGCTGTGCTTATTCTGTATGAACATTACAGTCAGATCCATCACTCTTCCATATATTCTTTATATTCAGATTCACTGGCAAAAAGCATGTATCTTCCATTTACATATCCCATATAGCCTTCTCCTGTTGTATATCCCTTCATAGTCCGGCACCTCCAAAATCATAACATATTTTCTGATCTGGATATACTATACCGCACGATATGTCCAATAAAACGGACTTTTCTTTTAAAGGCGGAAAATTGGTGCGCTATTTTTTTCTATCTTCTACTGGAAGACGTGTGAACTGTAACAGAATTTAATCAAAAAACACCTGGAAGATTGCTCTCTCAGGTGTTCCCTCTCATTCCATATGTAAATGTTCATGTACCTTCAAAACTACATACAAAGAATCAACTCTTCATCCATTCACCTTTTCAGGTCTCTCCTATTCCGCTTTGGTTATGCCCTCGACCTATTAGTAACAGTCAGCTCCATGCATTACTGCACTTCCACCTCTGCCCTATCTACCTCGTCGTCTTCAAGGGGTCTTACTAACTT
>CAKNHF010000012.1 GCA_930972465.1 uncultured Lachnospiraceae bacterium | reverse complement strand
TAAGTCTGAGAAAAATGTATGCGATCAAGAAGAAACATCACTGGATCCGGGACGACAGGAAGCCTCATGTGACCGTTGACACTCGGGTCAGCGCCATATCCGACCACTTTCCGATTTCCTGGCATTGGCATCTTCCCGCTCTCGCCGCCGGCGTCGGGATGATACTTTTTCCTGCCCTGCGAAATCCTCTCCTGGATCTTCCGGGAGGCTGGATCTACCTTGTGCTCTGCCCTGCTCTCCCCGTTTTCTTTCTCTGCTTCCATCTTTTCCTGACCACACGTGGGAACAGGGTATTCAGCCAGGACACGGAAGTAAACGAGAAAGTGAACCGGATGATCAAACGGACCTGGTCCGTGGTAATGCTCATCGCAGATTATTCCGGCTGCCTGGGGCTTGTCTGGCTTTGTCTCCGGATCGTCTTTGAAGGGGGCCTGACCTTCTGGGACTACGGTATTTATGCTGTGGCAGATCTTGTCGGGGCCGCCGCAGTTATAACCGGGATTCTTCTGATCCGGCAGAAACGCCGCGACATCCTGAGCCTGGATCCTCATCCGCTCCTGACCGACGACGATGAATACTGGAAAAACGGATGGTACTCCAATCCATATGACCGGCATCTTTTTGTAGAAGACAGGATGAACAGTTCCAGTTATTCTCTCAACATGGCTCATCCCGCTGCAAAGTGGTGGATCGCGTCCGCTGTTTTCATCTGTATCGCCGCAGTGGCAGTATGCATCGTCCTTGCGGTCGTCCTGGGAGACCTGGACGGTTCTTCCCCGGAAGTTAAGATCACAGAAGATCAGGTGATGATTTCCTATTCCTTCTACGACTGCAGTTTTTCCGCGGACGAAATCCGATCCGTAGAACTCATCTCCGAACTCCCGGAAGATGATTATGACCGTGTGAACGGAGGAGACACAGACAATGTCCTCGTAGGATATTTTGAAGGTGAGAAAACCGGAGAGGTGATGATGTTTCTCATAAAAGACGAAACACCGCTGATCCGGATCGAACTGCCGGACCAGACGGTATTTCTGAACAGCGATGCAGACGGGCAGACGGAAAAATGGTATGAAGAAATTAACATGCTGCGAGATAAATAATCTCTCGCAGCATGTTTTCTGTCAAAGGGAATCCACCACCTCAGCAATGGTCTCCAGAAAGGCTTCCTCTCCCATCGTATTCATCTTAAAAAACATCCCCTGGCTGCCGCCTGATGTGATCGCCGAGAGGAAATATTCTCCGTCGCTTCCCGCCAGAGTCAGGGACATGCTTACCCGGTTTCCCCCGGTCCAGCTGTATCTTTCATAGATACGCACCGCACACCGGAAGTCTCCCTGGGAGAAATCGCTTCCATCTTCATAGGAGGCGGAGGTACTCCCGCTCATCACTGCGTCGTTGAGCTTCTCTAATATACTGTCAAAATCCCCGTAAACAACCTTCTCATATTTTGCCATACTTCTTCCTCTTTTCTTGGCTGCTTCAGACTGTCTTTACAGCAGCCTTTTCAGCTCCTCGATCTCTTCTTCTTTTGTTCCCCAGCTCGTGGCAAATCTCACAATCGTATGATCCCGGTCCGCTTTCTCCCAGAAGCTGAACACCACATTTTCCCTCAGCTGCTTCATCTTTTCGTCTTCCATGACCACAAACTGCTGGTTCGTCGGCGACTCCCATGCAAAGGATAGTCCTTTTTCTCTGAGCACTTTTTTCAGCTTCTCCGCCATCTCAATTGCGTGGCTGCTGATCCTGAAGTATAAGTCATCTGTAAAGAGGGTGTCGAACTGAATTCCCAGCAGGCGCCCCTTTGCCAGAAGCGCCCCGTGCTGCTTTACGGCGGTCAGAAAGTGTTTCGGCGCCTTTCGCGGAAAGACCACGGCCTCCCCGCAGAGTGCTCCCACCTTTGTTCCTCCGATATAAAACGCATCGCAGAACTCAGCTATGTCACAAAGGGACAGATCTGTTCCTCTGCTCATCAGCCCGTATCCCAGGCGGGCTCCGTCCAGATACAGCGGAATCTCATAATCCCGGCAGAGCTCCGAGATCTGTCTCAGCTCCTCTTTTGTATACAGTGTCCCGAACTCTGTAGGATGGGAAATATACACAAGCCCCGGGAACACCATGTGCTCATGATTCTCATCCTGATAAAATCCCTGAAGATACCGTCTCAGTTCATTCCCGTCGATCTTTCCGGTATGTCCCGGAACGGTGAGCACCTTATGCCCGGTGAACTCCACCGCTCCCGCCTCATGGACGGCTATGTGCCCGCTGTCCGCGGCAACGACGCCCTCATAGCCCTTCAGCATGGCGTCAATCACCACAGCATTGGTCTGTGTTCCTCCTACAAGGAAGTGAACCTCCGCATTCTCACAGCCGCAGGCTTTCCGTATCTTTCTCCTTGCACTCTCACAGTATGAATCGCTGCCGTATCCGGACAGAGGCTCCAGATTTGTCTCTGCCAGGCGTCCCAGAATCTCGGGATGGGCGCCCTGTATATAGTCGTTCTCAAATGATATCATGGTCGATCTTCCTGTTCTTGAAATAGTATTCTCTGTCATGCTCTCCGATCTCCCGCAGCACCCGGCAGGGATTCCCCACTGCAACCACATTCGCCGGGATGTCTTTTGTCACAACACTTCCTGCGCCGATGACCGTATTGTCCCCAATGGTCACTCCCGGAAGGATCACCGCGCCCGCACCGATCCAGCAGCATCTTCCGATATGGATGGACATATTGTACTGATACATCTTTTCTCTGAGTTCGGGCAGAATCGGATGTCCTGCTGTCGCTACCGTGACATTGGGTCCGAACATAGTGTAATCTCCCACATAGATATGGGTGTCATCCACCAGAGTCAGATTGAAGTTTGCATAGACATATTTCCCGAAATGGACATATGCCCCGCCCATATTCGCGTGGAGCGGGGGCTCGATATAACATCCCTCTCCGATCTCTGCAAACATTTCCTTTAGCATTTCCGTTCTCTTTTCCCCTTCTGTGGGACGAGTCATATTATAGTCGTAAAGTCTGTCGAGACGTTTCGTCTGATCCTCCACAATCTCATCGTCGCCCGGAAGATAGAGTTCTCCTGTGTGAAGTTTTTCTTTCATTGTGCTCATAGTCTTTTCCTCCTGTAATTAATGGCAGTATCACTGCAGATGACTCTATTTTATCACTGAAAATTTTACAGGTGTATTTTATCTTATACCAAACAATATAATAATCCGAAACCTTATTACTGTTCGCAGTATCATATTACCTCAATTCCCCTGCCGGTTCAACCGGTATATGATCCTGATACAATTGATTTGTTTCTACCCGCAATGCGTTCGCCGATTTTCTTTTTCCTTCTCCTTAAGCCATCTGAATATCTATGCCGTCCGGGATACATTTGAAGCCGCAAATCGTATCTGAAGCGGAACTATATTTTATAAAATTGCATAAAAAATTCGAATTTTTCGAAAAAATCATATGCATAACTTACGTTGACAATCCCAGCCGATTTTATATATAATCGAGTCAACTTAATCGAACAGGCATATGACAGCAGCATAGAACAAAGGCGTTCATTTCGAGAGAAATGGACGCCTTTTCTGTTATATCCGCTGTTCTTCCGCCGGACTGCAGACGAGCAGAAGACAGGATTCGATTAAGTTTGAGCATAAAATACAGAAATAAACATGTATGGACAAAGGCGTTCATTCCCTCAGCCGGGATGAACGCCTTTTCTGTTATCAGAAGGAGGAGTTTATTATGAAAAAAAGATATAGAAGAGCGGCTGCGGTATGTATGACAGCCGTAATGACAATGGCAATGGCAGCAGGTTGCGGATCTGACAGTACGGATACTGCTTCAGCTGCGGAAAACGATAATGTTCTTCGGGTAGGAATGGAATGCAACTATGTTCCTTTCAACTGGACGCAGGAGACAGCGGAACTTGCAGATGGTTCCGAGGCGGTCCCGATCTATGGAACAGATTTTTATGCATACGGCTACGATGTCGCTGTGGCCCAGAAGCTTGCCGATGAGATGGGAATGGAACTGGAGATCCATAAAGTAGACTGGAGTTCCATCGGAACTTCCCTGGATGCGGGCGACTATGACGCGATCATCGCCGGTATGGGACGCACAGCCGAACGTGAGATATCTTATTCCTTTACAGAACCATATTACTATAGAGACAACTGCATCGTCGTAAAGGCGGGCGGGGAATATGAAAATGTAACGAAACTTTCCGATCTTGCCGGAACCGGATGTAAACTTACGACACAGCTTGGAACCGGATGGGTACCTCTTCTGGATCAGATCGAGGGCGGAGTACAGGCCGGAAACTATGAGACGACATCCGAGTGCTTCATGGCGATCTCCAACGGAGTTGCCGACGTGTGCGTAGTCGATCTTCCGACAGCCGAGTCCGCAGCGCTGACAAACGATGATCTGAAAGTGATCACACTGGATCCTTCCGATACATTTACAGGAGATGACGAAATGGTAAATGTATGTATTGCCACAAGAAAAGACGACACGGCGTTCAGAGACCAGATCCAGGAAGCCATGGACGCCATAGGCTGGAACGACAAAGCCGCTATGGACGAACTGATGGATCAGGTGATCAAGCTGCAGCCGGCGGCAGAATAACGCGAGATAAAGACAGGATTAAAAAGGGAGGTATTCTGCATGCTGTTTAACATTACTGAGCCGACAAATTCATTGGAATGGGTAGTCTTTCTCGCCGAAAAATATTCCAATATGTTCATCCAGGGAACGATCCTGACACTGTACATAGCGATTATCGGGACCATTCTCGGATTCATACTCGGATATGTGGTCGGACTGATCCAGGATATCAGGATCAGAAAAGAAGATAATATCGTAAAAGCCGCTGTCTTTAAGCTTGTCAAGGCAATATGCCGGATCTATGTGGAGATTTTCAGGGGAACTCCCATGATCGTGCAGGCAATGATCGTATATTACGGTCTCCGCCAGTCAGGCGTGGAGCTTTCCTCCGTCGCTGCCGGAGTTTTGGTAACGGTTCTCAACACAGGAGCTTACATGGCTGAAACAGTCCGGGCCGGGATCAATTCCATCGATACAGGCCAGAGGGAAGGCGCTCTGGCAATGGGAATGTCTCCTCTGAAGACAATGCTTTTTATCGTGCTTCCGCAGGCATTCCGCAACATACTCCCTGAAATGGCAAACACGTTCCTCACAAACCTGAAGATGACCTCCGTGCTGAACGTTATTGCGGTGCAGGAACTTTTCATGGCTGCCAAGACAGCAGGAGCCAATTACTATAAATACTACGAGGCATATCTCGTCATCGCAGTGATCTACTTTGTACTCTGCTTTGTATTCAGCAGGCTTTTCAGCCTGATCGAGAAGAAGATGGAAGGCAGGAAGGACTATGTTCTTGCGGTAGAGTACATGGAGGCTCAGTAGAAATCAGGTATGTACTGTGATCAGAAAGGAGAAACGGCAACTATGGCAGAGAATATCATCAGTATTGAAGATCTGAGCAAATCCTTCGGAGACCACGAGGTGCTCAGAAAAATAGATATATCCGTAGATAAAGGAGAAGTGATCTGCATCGTCGGTTCATCCGGTTCAGGGAAATCCACCCTGCTCCGGTGCATCAACCGGCTGGAACATCAGACCAGCGGACGGATCCTCTATCATGGAAAAGAGATCAGAGACGTCCAGAGAGAGATCAACAGATACCGGGCAAAAGTGGGCATGGTCTTCCAGTCCTTCAACCTGTTCAACAATATGACCGTGCTGGAAAACTGCATGTGCTGCACACGGAAGGTACTCCATCTCTCAAAGAAAGAGGCTTTTGACCGCGCCATCACCCATCTGAAAAAGGTAGGGATGGCCCCCTACATCAACGCCAGACCGGCGCAGCTCTCAGGAGGTCAGAAGCAGAGAGTCGCCATCGCCCGTGCGCTCTGCATGAACCCCGAGGTCCTTCTCTTCGACGAACCCACCAGCGCCCTGGATCCGGAAATGGTTGGAGAAGTTCTGGAAGTCATGAAGGAGCTGGCTGAGACCGGGCTTACCATGATCATCGTGACTCATGAGATGGCTTTCGCCAGAGACGTGTCAACGAGAACAATCTTTATGGATAAGGGCTATGTAGCGGAGGACGCGTCCCCGGACGTCCTGTTTACCGCACCGAAAAATCCGAGGACAAGAGAATTTCTGAGCAGATATCTGGCCGGCTGACCATTGTCTGCGCGTGAGGAGGATGACAGATGAAAAATTATGTCGTGACATTCGCAAGAGGATTCGGCACCGGCGGAAAAGAAATCGCGTCGAAGCTGGCAAAGGAACTGGGGATCCACTGTTATGAAAACCGGATCCTTACTCTTGCCAGCCAGCTGAGCGGACTGGACGAGCAGCTGTTTGAGGAAGTAAACGAAAAGATCCGCGCCCATGGAGGGTTCTCCAGTTTTCTGAAAGGACTGCCCCGTGCGAAGCATTACATTGCCAGAAACGAGAAGTTCGTCTCGGATGACACCCTGTTCGAGTACGAGAAACAGATCATTGAAAATCTGGCTGATACCGAATCCTGTGTGATTGTCGGGAAATGCGCCGACTGGATCTTAAGAGGACGGCCCAATGTGGTCAGCATCTACGTGGAAGCGCCCCGCGCCTTCTGCGTGGAACGGACCATCGCAAATATGGGCGTCACCGAGGAAGTCGCCAACGCAACGATCGCCCACACGGACAAATACCGGGCGGACTACTACGCTTACTATACGCACGGGAATTACTGGACAAACCCGGTAAATTATGACATGACACTCAACAGCGAGCGGGTCGGGATCGACAACTGCGTAAAAGTAATAAAAGATTATCTGCAGATCAAGGGACTGCGGTAAGAAGATCGGAGGAAAAGAACATGAAACTGGCTGAGACAGGATATACAAAAGAAGACATCAAAGGACTTGTTGAGAAATATATGATCGATACATACGAGCGATTCCCCATGATCGCGGAGCGCGCGGAAGATATGTACATCTATGACGAAAACGGGGAGGCTTATCTGGACTTCTACGCAGGTATCGCGGTAAACAGCGCGGGAAACTGCAACAAAAGAGTCGTAGCTGCGGTGAAGGATCAGGTGGATGACATCATGCATACCTTCAACTACCCTTATACAATCCCCCAGGCGTTGCTGGCGGAAAAAATATGTAACGCCGTCGGAATGGACAAGATCTTTTTCCAGAACTCGGGAACCGAGGCAAACGAAGCGATGATCAAAATGGCAAGAAAATACGGCGTGGAAAAATATGGGCCGACCCGCTACAATATCGTAACCGCAAAAGAGTCCTTCCACGGCCGCTCCTACGGATCCATGAGCGCGACAGGTCAGCCGGACAACGGATGCCAGATCGGATTCAAGCCCATGGTCCCCGGATTTACCTATGCCGAGTTCAATGACCTGGAGGCATTTAAAAATGCGGTGACAGAAGATACCATAGCGGTCATGGTTGAGCCGGTTCAGGGAGAAGGCGGCGTTCACCCGGCAACGCAGGAATTCCTGTCCGGACTGCGTAAGCTGTGCGACGAGAAAGGAATGCTGCTCCTTCTTGACGAGGTCCAGACAGGCTGGTGCAGGACAGGAGCCGTCATGTCCTACATGAATTACGGGATCAAGCCGGATATCGTATCCATGGCAAAGGCCATGGGCGGCGGAATGCCCATCGGCGCGATCTGTGCTACAACGGAGGTGGCAAAAGCCTTCACACCAGGCTCTCACGGAACCACATTCGGAGGCAACCCGGTATCCTGCGCCGCATCTCTCGCGGAGATCGGAGAACTTCTGGACCGGGATCTTGCCGGAAATGCAAAGAAAATGGGCGCTTACTTTATGGATAAGCTGAAGACACTTCCCCACATCAAGGAAGTCAGGGGACAGGGTCTCCTGGTCGGCGTAGAATTTGACGGAACCGTCAACGCCGTGGACGTCAAGCACAAATGTTTCGACAAGAAACTGCTGATCACAGCCATCGGAAGCAGTGTGATCCGTATGGTGCCGCCGCTGATCCTGACAGAGGAGCACTGCGACAAAGCGGCCGAGATCATCCGAGAAGCCGTGGAAGAACTCACCGCATAGATCCGGAAACAGAATGGAGGAAAAATGATGCAGATCAATTCATTTCAATACTATCTTCCGGTAAACCTGATCTTCGGTCCCGGGAAAACAGAAGTTCTCGGAGAGGAGGCTGCCCGTTACGGGAAAAAGGCCATGATCGTCACAGGACGGCACAGCACCAAGCGTTCCGGGCTCCTGGGCCGCGCAAAGTCCCTGCTTGAAAAAGCAGGGGCTGAGGTGACCGTATTCGACGAAGTGGAACCCAATCCTCTGGCTTCCACGGTCATGAAGGGCGCCGGGATCGCAAAAGAAGCCGGGATCCAGGTCATCGTAGGTCTGGGAGGCGGCAGTATCATGGACTGCAGCAAGGCAATCGCCTTTGCCGCCTGCAATGAAGGGCCGGTCTTTGATTATATATATGGTAAGAAAACCGGAAAGGGCGCTCTTCCCCTGATCCTCGTCCCCACCACATGCGGGACCGGAAGCGAGGGAAACTGTTTTGCCGTCCTTACCGATGACGAGACAAAAGATAAGAAATCGCTGCGGGATAATTCCGTGATCGCCAGGGCGTCCATCATCGATCCGGAACTGATGAAGACCATGCCAAAAAAAGTGCTGGCGTCTGTAGGGTTCGACGCCCTCTGCCACTGTATGGAGGCATATCTGAGCAGAACCTGTTCCCCGGTCACAGAGCTTTTTGCCCTGGAAGGGATCCGGCTGATCGGGGAAAATCTCATTCCGGTATATAACGGTCTTGAAGAAACAGAAGCCTGGTGCGGGATCACTTTTGCAAGCACACTGGGCGGCATGTCCATCAACCAGGCGGGCGTGACCGCTCCTCACGGGCTGGAGCATCCGGCAAGCGGCCTGCGCAACATCACTCACGGAAGAGGGCTTGCCGCTCTCGCGCCGGTCATCTACCGCCGCTCGATCTCCTCGGCACCGGAAAAATTCGCCAGGATCTCACAGCTTCTCGGCGGGACAGATGAAACGGATTTCGTATCTGCCCTGACCTGTTTCCTTGAGAAAATCGATCTGAGGACAAACCTTTCCGCAGAAGGGGTAAGAAACGAGGACGTGGACTGGATGACCGGCAACGCCTTCAAGGTTTCTCTTGCCAGCATCCAGAACCACCCGAAAGTATTTACCGAAGAGGAAGTCCGGGAAATCTACCTGGAAGCGATGGATTATTGATACACAGGGAATCCGTAAAACTGATACGGTATATATTATATATTTATAAAAGACAGAGCATCGCTCCATCTTCTTCTCGAAAGATGGGACGATGCTTTTACTGCGCCTGTAGAAAACAAATTCTGATCTGACTTTTCCTGTATTCATCTGTTCCTTTTTCGTGCCATTGCTTCCGGTACCGTCAGACAGATTCCGGTCAGCCCCGCCAGCAGAATAAACGTCCAGACAAAGGGATACTGATACTGAAAATAAGACAGTCTCTCTTCCATATATCTCCGGATCAGGTACAGGATCCCGCTCCCTGCCGTCAGCATGAGCGCCGCTGTGATCAGACAGTAGCATCCGCCCTCCGCCAGGAACATCGCCCGTTTCTGCTTCCCGGTCATCCCGATGCTCTCCATCACCTTCAGCTCTCTTCTGCGGGACAGGATCCCCGTGATCATGACATTGAGATAATTGGTAAATCCGGCAACGAGAAGCATCACGCTGATGCTCCCCAGGATCAGCCGGCTTCCTCTGATCTGAGCCGCAGCCTCCGCCATCAGATCCGACCTGCTGATACAGAAGATTCCCGCCTCGCCGGTATCCTCGTCAAATCCGGTTCCTGTCATACCGGCGCGCCTTTCGTTCTCTCTGGAAATGATCTCCGTGATCCGGCTTTTGATCCGGGGCTCCTTCTCCTGCTCCACGTTCAGTTCCATATAGAGCGTCTTCTTCTCTGTGGGAAGCTTCTCAAATCCTTTTTCACTGATCAGGAAATACAGGTTTGCCTCCGAACCGTGCCAGGTCTGCCGTATCTTCGGAAAGTCTTTTCCCCAGTTATCCAGATAGCCGCTGAGCCGGAATATCTCTGAACTTTCTCCCTTATAGTCCTCCTCATAACCGCCCTCCTCCCGGATCGTCCGATTTCGCTCCAGTGCTTCTTCTCTTGAACACAGGGCAGTAAAATATACCGGTTCTCCCACGCTTTCTTCCGCCATCTTCTCCTGTTCCCGTGAGAGCCTGTGGTCATGCAGGATCAACACTCCGGTCCCGTTTTCCAGCGAATCCATATCCACCGGAAGGCTGTTTTTCTCCGCATAGCTTTTCAGTTCCCGGATCTCCTGATCCGACAGGATCTGGATCACGTCCACGTCCGAGTTTTCCACCCACTCCGTATTATCGGAATAGGAATATCCGACGCTCCCTTTCTCCGGCTCTTCCTCTGTTATCAGGATATCGGGATCTGTCACCACAGGACGTATCCCCTTTCTGGACAGGGTGGCAATCATATAAGCTCCCTCCATGACATAAGATCTGTCCTTTTCCACCCCGTCAAGTCCGAGGAGCTGTTCTCTCACCTCACGGGAAATGGGCGAAAATTCATCGTAATCATTATCATACAGGAGGAAAATATTATCCCCTTCCGTGAGCATTGGGTCCTCCCCCGCGTCACGGGACTGATACTCCTTTCCATATCCCGATTGCCCCGGGTTCCCGAACTGACCGGCGATCAGGAAGTCCGGGCGCTGTTCGATCACATGAGCATAATCACTGCCGTCCGTGATCACCACAGCCCCGAGAAATGCTTCCGCTCCCAGAAACAGAGAAAGTACCGTGAGAACAAATCTTCCTCTGAATCGCGTCAGGTTCTGCCATGCCATGAACAGGATTTCCCCACCGGGACTCCGGCGCCTGTATTTTCTGCCACGGGTCTTTTTCTCGCTGCTCTTTCGGCTCCGCCGCTTTTTCTCCAGCCCGGTATAGTGTATCGTCTCTGCACAGGACTCCCGCGCCGCCTTTCGGATCACGCCCGCGGAAGATACAAAAAGCAGCAGCACTGCGAAAAGAACCGACATGGCCAGTATCCCCGGGCGAAAGATCTGAAGTCCTTCCGCTCCGCCGTACCGGTTCAGATACTGATTCCCCAGAACCTTCGGCAGAAGGAACAGCAGAGCTCCTGCGGACAGGATTGCTCCGCTGATCACTCCCGGGATCAGCACACGGAAAAGCTGTCCGTAATATATCCTGCGAATCTGTTTCTCTGTCGTCCCGATCACATTGAGAAGTCCCATCTGACGGACATCCCCCATCATGGAGATCTGCATCACGTTATGGATCAGGAAGAACATCCCGCTCAGGATCACAAGAGCCCCGAACGCCGCCATCCCGTATCCGCCTGTCATCTCGTTGACCGCCTCGTAGGCATAAGTGTCAGATACGGTGATCTTCTGAGCGGAATCTTTCATGGGTACGTCCTCATACAGCCTCTCTTCCGTCTCACGCCAGTCCATTCCGTCGGACTGCCGGAAAAGGATATTTGCTTCCTCATCCGGATCGTATCCCCAGTTCTCCAGCTTCGCCCGGGAGATGTATCCCGGAGAAGCCTCTTCTGTATCTTCCGAATAATCCGTAAACCAGCCGCTGAGCCGAAAGGTCTCTGTCTCAGTCCGGAAGAGCCCTATGAAAACCTTCAGACTGATCTGCATCCCCTGCTCGGGCCTGTCGATCCCCAGTGATTTCAAAGCCCGGAGCGAAAGCATGATCTCCTGCTCCTGTTCCGGATAGGAGCCCCGGATCTCCGTATAGGCCGGAGACACCATCTCTTCCCATGCATTCCTGTCCATCCACCGGACAACGCAAAGCGTCCCGGGGTCTTCTGCCTCTTCCGCTGCTCCTGATTTTTCTGTCTCCGGATTTTCTGTCACTGACTTTTCTCCCGCTGTTTGTGCATCCGCCTCCCGGGCCTCTCCCACAGTCACGCTTCTTCCCGCTTCACTGATATATTCCAGGGACCGCACCTGTGCGTACTGAGAGCTGTCAGCGTACGGGATCATTCCCGACGCCGCCGTGCCGGCCTGCCGGATAGCCCGCAGTTCTTCCCCGCGGATCCTGCCGTAAGAGATGCCGAACACCATGGTCAGCGTCACAATGCTCAGAATCACCGCCCCCAGAAGGATCCGGTTCCTGCCCCGGTTACATTCTGCATACTTCCCGGAAAGCATCCGGATTACAGAGCCGTTGTCATTCGGAGTAAACTTTCTGTCTCTCATAACGCCTGCTCCTTTCCGGATCCGGTCCCGCTCTGTCCGCTGTTCTCCCCGCAAATCCGCCCGTTCTTCCCGCTGATCTGACCGGCCTGTCCACTGAGCCGCCCGTCCTCCAGCCGGATGATCCGATCCGCCATCTGGGCAACTTCCTCCTGATGAGTCACCACCAGGACAGTCTGATGAAATCTCTGTGCGCAGGACTTCAGAAGCCCTGTCACTTCCATACTGGTGGCTGAATCGAGATTTCCTGTGGGCTCGTCGCACAAAAGGATGGCCGGCTTTACCAGAAGGGCCCGGGCGATGGCCGCTCTTTGCTGCTGTCCCCCGGACAGAGTTTCCGGCAGACGCCCCATCTTGTCCTTTAATCCCAGGAGCGAGACGATCTCTTCCAGAAATTTTCCGTCGATCTCCGCCCCGTCCAGCCGGAGGGGCAGCACGATATTCTCGTACACACTGAGTACCGGGACAAGGTTATACTGCTGAAAGACAAAACCGATATTCCTCCGCCGGAAGATCGTCCGCTCCTCTTTGTCCATGTCTTTCAGGCTGTTTCCCCTGATCCAGACTCCGCCTGAAGTGGGGATATCCAGCCCTCCCAGAAGATTGAGGAGGGTGGTCTTTCCGCTTCCCGAAGTCCCGATGATTACCAGGAACTCCCCCTCTTCCGCGGACAGAGATACCCCGTCCAGAGCATGTACCTCATAGGTATCTGTAATATAATATTTCTTCAGATTTACTGCCTTTACCATTTCCATGATGACTGCCTCCTGTTCTGCGTTTATGTTGACGCTGCAACTGTTCTGATCGGATAGGGGGAAGTTCCTTACTCCTATCCGATCCACGCGATACCACGGGCTTATCGCGAAAAAGAAGAAAGCGGATTTTACGATCCGCTTTGCTGCTTTGCGTTCAGTATACAGGACAGATCTGACAATCTTATGACAGCCCCGTATCTTTTTTCACATCGAAAGATTCATCCATCTGCACCGGAAGACTGATCTCCATCAAAAGTCCCGGCTCCATCCGTTTTGCCAAGAGGAAGCCTCCGTGCAGACTCACGATCTCCCGCGCCAGATAAAGCCCGATCCCGAATCCTGCCTGGGTCGTGACCCGTTTTCCCCGGTAGAACCTGCGGAAGATCCGGTTCTCCTCCCCCGGATCTATGCCAAGTCCGAAGTCCCGCACCCGGATCTTTGCGAACATCTCATTTTTACAGACGGACAGCTCGATCCTGCCTCCGGGAGCACTGTACTTCACCGCATTGTCCAGGATATTACAGACTGCTTCCCCCAACCAATTACCGTCATGGGGAGAGGTCGCTTTTTCCGGAAATGTAATATGAAAACAGATCTGCTTCTCCTCCGCCTGACTCTGAATCTGCCCCAGCACATTCTTCACCGTCCGCAGAAGGTCGGTCTCCTCCTTCCGTATCTGAATGATCCCCTGCTCCAGCCTGGACATCTTGATAAAACTCTCTGTCAGGAAATGCAGTTTCTTCCCGCTCTCCTCCAGAGCGGCAGTATAAACCAGAAGAGGCTGCGTCTTTGTCTCATCTCCGGATTCCAGTCTCTCCCTCAGGAGCCCGGTATATGTCTTCATGTTGGCAAGGGGCGTGCGCATCTGATGGGCGATCTCCGAGATCAGCTTCTGAATCTCATCCCTGCTTTTCTCCGCCTCCTCTGTCCGTCCCCGGAGCATCTCCTGCACCCGTACCAGCTGATGCTCGATCCTGCCGTACAGCGTCTCTTCCCCGGAAGCCGACGCCTGCAGAGGCTTCCCGTTCATGATATTCTCTGAGATCCTCTCGATCTCTTTTAGTTCCTGCATCCTCTGTTTTCTCTGGATCCGATGCACAACGGCGCCGCCGATGCACAGACCGATCACAAAAGCTGCTGCTGTCCCGATCATTATTTCTCTCACTCTCCCATCCGGTATCCCAGTCCGAACACGTTCCGGATATAGACCGGACGGCTCATGTCCGGTTCGATCTTCTTCCTCAGACGGCGGATCGTCACGCTGACCGTATTTTCCGATACGAATTCTCCGTCCAGTCCCCAGACCGCCTGCAGAAGGTTGTCCATGGTCAGTACCTGTCCCTGATTTCTCATAAAATATTCCAGAAGCCGGTATTCCTTCGCAGTCAGACTGATCTCCTTCCCGCGCAGGAACACCTGCTTCCGCTCCGGATACAGTTCCAGATCGCCGCACACAAGGATGCTGCCCTCACTGTTCCTCCTCAGGACGACTTCGATCCGCTTCAGCAGTACCCTCATGGAGAAGGGCTTGACCACATAATCCTCCGCCCCCACATCAAAGGCGGCCAGCATATCCCTTTCCTCATCTCTTGCCGTCAGGAAGATGGCCGGGATCGTGCTCTTCTGAGAATTCCCATGGAGCGCTTTTCCTTCCCTGCAAATCTGCTGATACAGCCGGATGCCGTCCCCGTCGGGAAGCCCGATATCAATGAGAAGGAGGTCCTCCTTCCCGTCAAACCGGGTGAGAGCCTCCTTTTTCGTATGCGCACTCACTGTCTCATAGCCTGCCTCCCGCAGGGCGATCTCCAGCGCCTGATATAAAAGTCTGTCGTCTTCAATGATGCCGATCCGCATAGTTATCTCCAGATTCTTTAAAGTATTTTCTGCTCTTTTGTAAAATTCATTTTCATGAGGAACTCAGATGCCTCACAAGAAGAGTATACCATGATTTTCGGGCTCATGAAATACTGAAAAACCGCCCAGAAGGACGGTTTCATCAAAGTTTAATCATTTCATGGCGATAATGCTTTACAGTTGTACAGCTCCCACACTTCTGATGGAAATGCTGTATATATTTTCTTCGCCTACATATTTTGAAATGTATGATTTATAATCATTCACATATTTTAATGGTATAAGGCACATTATCACTCCCGCAAAACCTCCCCCGTGAACCCGGCATGCACCATCCCCAATCTTCTTTATAAACAATTCTGTGAGAGCCAGTGTCCGTGTTATCTTCTGCTCCTTTGGGTTCTCCATTGACCAGCAGTTCTGAAGCAATTCCCACGATGCTCTTCCTGATTCGCTGATTAATTCAAGGAGCTGTTTTGCATCCTTTTCCCTGATACTGGCCGCTGCTTTTTCTACTCTTTTATTTTCTTCATAAAAATGAATTGCCCGAAGCCCCGCCCGATCATTTTTAATCAGTTCTATTTTTTTCAACAAAGTGTCTTCATCAGAATCGCAAAGCCTTTCAACACCCAGAGCTGCCGCCGCTTCCGCCATTTCTTCCGGTATGGCAGAATATTCCCCGCTCAGATCCGCATGCCCTTTTCCTGTATTTACAATCAGAAATTCATAGCCCATTTCACGGAATGAAAGCGGTACATTTTCGTATTTGATCTGTTCCTTATCAGAAAAATCCAGCAGGACGGCTCCACCAGCTGCGCACGCCATCTGATCCATAAGCCCTGATGCCTTATCCCAGTAAATATTTTCTGCATATTGGCCAATCCTGGCATAATCTGTGCATGCCATTCTGTTACCATTAAACAATCCATTTATTACTGCACATATCAGCATTTCAAATGATGCAGATGAGCTGACTCCGGCTGCCTGAATCACTTCTGTTGTCACATATGCATCGAATCCTCCTGTTCGAAATCCCCGCTTATCTGCACCTTCCATCAGCCCGGCAAGAAGCGCTTTGGTACCGGAGTCTGCAGATATTTTCTCCAGATGATCAAGCTCCACGAGAATCTCTCCCTCGTAGCCCTCACTGATGACACGTACGCAGGAGATTCCATTCGCTGCGGCAGCGCAGATCGTATCCATATTGATCGATGCCGCAATGATCTTTCCGCCGTTATGATCCGTGTGATTCCCAATGATTTCTGACCGTCCGGGAGCAGAAAAAAATTCACATTCATCATGTCCGAAATGCTTCTCAAAGTTTTTTCTGAGCATTTTAAAACGCTCTATGCTTCTTGTACTCTCTCCATACACTTGTTCTAAAATTTCTTTTTCTGGTAATCCCATTTTACCGTACCTCTCTTTCATTTGTTATATTGTATATTTTAATGATTCCATAACTGATTACCTTGATTTTCATGAGAGAAACAAGGAATATTTTGCGTTTACACCGGAAAATATGCTATTCTATATGCAGAGACATGGGTTTTTTTAAGAAAGGAATAAAAATGCAGATCCAAACGAATCCCTCACAAAAAGAACTGAAACAGCACGGAGAAGCCGAATTCCCTATACTTGTGAGCGAAGAGCAGCTGTCAATTTACGAATCCGGTACTTTTCTCTGGCATTGGCATCCGGAAGTAGAACTTACTGTAATTCAGTCAGGAGAAATCATTTATCATGTAAATCGTTCCGTTTACCATCTGCGGCAGGGGGACATTTTATTCTGTAACGCAAATGCACTGCACAGCGGTTCCATGTTTCAGAAAAAAGACTGCTCTTATCTCTCTGTTACATTTGATCCGCAGCTGATTTACGGTTTCCACGAAAGTATCGTATTCAGGAAATATGTTGATCCCATTATTCAGAACATGGGATTTGCTGCTGTTCTCTTCAGCCCGGAAAATGACGGGTACGTCAGGCTCCTCACTGCATTACAGTCGCTGATCCGACTCTTTGACCGTCGTCCCGCTTATTATGAACCGGATATGATCTGCCAGCTTCTACAAATATGGAAGATCATCTTTCAATGTTACTCACCAAAAGCTCCCGCAGCAGATTATGAAGGGAAAGAATTGATACGCATCAAACAGATCCTCTCTTATCTGGACCAGAACTTTATGAACCACATCACGCTTGAAGATATCTCCAGTGTTATCAATCTCTGTCCCGGCGAATGCAGCCGGCTTTTCCGGAGATATATGAACGTAACTCTTTTTTCGTATTTGAAAGAATACAGAATTTCAAGAAGTCTGGATTTTCTTGCAGAACCCGGCCTGTCTGTCACAGAAGTCGCCGCTCTGTCAGGTTTTTCAGATCCGAACTATTATACGAAGGTGTTTCGCAGCATAAAAGGATGTTCACCAAGAACTTACAGGAAAAAATATTTTACCTGTTCTCCAGAAAACACGAAATGCGGTTAATCCTTCCGACTAACCGCATTATCCATATTCATATTCTGATTTATCCATCATAAGGTTTTTACGATCTTTTCCACCATGGCGTCCATGGAAGCCTCCCGGGCTATCTCTACCTTCATCCCGAACTTTTCCGCCTCCCGGGCAGTCTGCTCTCCGATACACACCGCACGGACAACAGTGAAATCCATCTGCCCCAGTGCCTTCGTAAATCCTCTCACCGTGGAGCCACTGGTAAATGTAACAGCATCGATCTCACCGTTTTCCAGCATCTCCCTGATCCGGTCTCTCAGCATCGGTTCCACCTCATAAACCGTCCGATACAACGGAATATCTTCTGCGCTGATCCCCGCATCATTAAGCGGAGGAATCAGATCCTCGGATCCCTTCTCTGCTCTGGCGATCAGAACATGACTTCCCTCTTCCGCTTTTTCTGCCAGCGCTCTTCCCAGTTCTTCCGCACTGTAGACCGAAGGGACAAGATCCGGGAAGATTCCGTGTTGGGAAAGTGCTTTTGCCGTGGCGGAGCCGATCGCCGCCACTTTCACCGATCCTGCACCGCAGAACAGAACCCGCAGATCCGTCTTCATCTCCACAAGCTGACCAAAGAATACGGAGACTCCGATGGGACTGGTAAATACGAGCCACTTTTCCCCTGTCCTGTTCGAAAAGCGCTCCAGTGCATCTTTCAGCGCCGGATTCGGCGAAATGGATTCCGTGCGGATGGCAGGCATCTCGATCACCTGTGCCCCCAGAGCCCGGAGCCGCCCTGCAAGGGCAGAAATATTCTGTCTCGGACGGGTAAGCAGGAATCGTCTTCCGCCAAGGATACGGTCCTCTGCCCAGTGAAGCTCTTCTGCGAGAGAACAGACCTTTCCCACTACAATAAGCGCAGGCGTACTGATCCCAGCCCGGTCCGACGCTTCTTTCAGTGTGCTCACGGTTGCAGTCACCCTTCTCTGCTTCGCTGTGGTTCCCCTCTCCAGCACAGCGGCAGGCATATCCGGATCCATTCCTGCGTTCAGGAGTCCCTTCAGGATCTTCTCCATAGAAGACACACTCATCAGAAACACCAGCGTTCCGTTCAGTTTCACAAGGGAGTCAAAGTCAATGGAAAGTGTTCCGTCCTTTCTGGCATGTCCGGTGATGACATGAAAGGACGATGTGTAATTCCGATGGGTGACCGGGATCCCCGCATAAGCTGGAACTGCTACAGAGGAAGTGATCCCCGGAACCACTTCAAAAGGGATTCCTTCCCGGAGCAGGAGTTCCAGTTCCTCTCCGCCTCTTCCGAATACAAAGGGATCTCCGCCCTTCAGTCTGAGCACGCGTTTTCCTTTCTTCGCCTCCCTCACAAGGATCCGGTTGATCTCATCCTGGGGCACAGGATGACTGCCGGAATGCTTGCCCACGTAGATTGTCTCCGCTGTCGGAGGGATACGGCTTAAGATCTCCGGGCTGATCAGCGCGTCATAGACGATCACATCCGCCGTCTCCATCAGTTCTGCTGTCTTTAGGGTGAGAAGCCCCTCGTCTCCGGGACCCGCTCCGGCAAGCCAGACCTTCCCTGTTTTATATTCCGCATTTTGATTCAACATGTGTTTTTCTCCATTTTCTATATGATACTTATGGCATAGTGCATCCATTATAGCATTAATTGACTGCCTGTGAAAGAAAGTCAAACTTATTCCGGGGTTTTATACTGTATAGTAGAGGAAGCAAATGCGCAAGATAATACGCAAGTATGTGGAGGAGTTTTCATCCAGAGATATATTAAAGTCTGATCATAACGTATTTCCCGGAAAGAAATAACTCTCTTCCGGGAAATGTCTCATAAAACACTTTTCAAATCTGGACGATCCTAATATCGATATGACCTGTACCAGAGCACAAAGAAACAGATGATCAATGCCACTACGACAACAATGTGAAAAATCGTAAACCACAAAGGTGTCTCTGCCGCTATGCTGCGCCACATAAAAGACAGAAATGCTCCAAGCGAAGCCACCAGACAGAGCATCTCTCGAAATCTTTCTGCTTTCTTTTCTGCATTGTGTATTTTATCCAGTTTCATGACATTCTCTCCTTTCTTATGGAAGAAAAGGCTGTCACTGTTGATCAAAGACGGATCCATGCTCTCAAAGGTCGTGCCTGCTTTCTCAGCTCTGCTGCAAAGCTCTCTGAGTTCCATGGCCTGGTTCATTTCCTCGTCGAGTTCTTCTGCGCGCTTTTCCATAAGTGCCGGGACCGTAGTCTTACCCCGCTGAAGTTCTCCAATATCATGAATGGACACGCCCAGTGTCCGAAGGATTTTAACCTTTTCAAGAATCTCGACATCTGCCGGGCTGTACTCCCGATAATTATTCTGCCCGTTTCGCTGCGGCTTTATAAGTCCTTCCTCTTCGTAGTACCGTATGTTCGCTTTCTTCAGCCCGGTAAGCTGTTCCACTTCTCTGATATTCACAGTCTTTTCCTCCTTTTCTGAGTAAAACTCACACCTTCAAGTAACCTGAAGGTCAAGGAAAAGTTTATTATGAAGTTTCCCCGACGACTATCAAACGCGACATTCTCTTTGCAGCCGCCTACAGTTCCAGGCTATTCTCCTTCAGGAGAAAATCATATACACTCATGGTCGTGATTCCATTTTCATCCCTGGTCACATTCACTACATCTTTCACTACAATGATTTTCTTGAAAGAATCCCTCACCTGCAGCAGGGATACTTTCTCCTGCTTCCGTTTTTCCTCCGTCGGCATGGCAAATGCAGACTGGATATAGTATCTCCGGCTTCCCATATTTGCGACAAAATCAATTTCCAATTGTTTTCTCTCTGCTATTCCCTCAGCATTCCGACTGCGATTCTCCACCAGTCCTACATCTACAGAATACCCCCGGCTGCGAAGTTCATTGTAGATAATATTTTCCATCAGATGTGTTTCTTCCACCTGTCGGAACCCCAGTCTGGCATTCCTGACCCCTACATCTTCAAAATAATATTTTACAGGCGTACCGATATATTTTCTGCCTTTCACATTATAGCGATTTGCCTTATGAACAATGAAAGCATCCTCCAGATATTCGATATACTGACGAATTGTATTTCCGCTGATGGCAGAGCCGATCACACTTTTAAATGTCGCTTCAATCTTTGGTACATTGGTCAATGAACCAATAGCTGATGCAAGGATATTAACCAGATCCTCCAGTTCCTGTGTCTTTTCAATGTGGTAACGCTCAATAATATCCTTCAGGTAAGTCTCCTCAAACAGCCTGGTCAAATAAGAAACTTTCTGGTCTTCTGTCTTCATGGTCACAATCAGAGGCAGCCCGCCGTATGTTATATAATCCGCCCATCCGTGGTATATATCCCCTTCATATACCTGCATAAATTCCCGGAATGTCAGTGGAAAAATATGGATCTCGTCTCCTCTTCCACGGAATTCCGTTATTACATCTCTGGAAAGGAACCTTGAATTACTTCCTGTCACATATACATCTACATTGTCGATATGCAGCAATGAGTTCAGCACTTCTTCAAATTCATTTAAGAGCTGGACTTCATCCAGAAGAATGTAATACATCTGATTGTCCTGAATGGATGACTCAATATATTCGAGAATCACATCCGGATCTCTGTACTGTCTGTGTTTTCTCTGATCCAGTTCAATACGGATAATGTGAGATTCCGGAGTGCCCTGTTCCAGAAGGTAATTTTGAAAAATGTGAAATATCAGGTAAGATTTCCCCGATCTTCTGATACCAGTCACTACCTTAATCAAATGATTGTGCATCCGGTTGATCAGAGCCTGCAGATATTGTTCCCTCTTGATTTCCATATAGCGCCTCTTTTCGTTGAATATTTTTGGCACATGTGTCAGTTTTTTTAATTAGTATATGCCTTAAAACAGTGATTCGCAACCTGATATTGAATATTTTTGGCACATTTTCCACTTTTATTCATCGTCTCAATGGTTATTATAGAAAAACTACGGTTGTTTTTTAATTTTGAAATAAGAATATCCCATCCTCAAACCTGCATTTCCCATCCGTATACTTCTCGATCACGTTCTTCCAGAACAGATACGCCTTTTCACTCCCGTAAGACGGACGGGCCTCCCAGTTTCCCCTGTACTTCTCGAAGCATAAGACCGCTGCTTTCTTTCCAACGCCTCTTCTCCGGTACTTCGGAATGACCATAAATTCCACGATGCTGTGTCCCTTGCTGAACTTCTGCATATATTCATTCACCATAACGAATCCGAGCAGTTTACCCGTCTCTTCCTCCCGGATAAAAAAAGCATCCCTCTCCATGGAGTCTCGCTGGTCAAAATAGCAGTCAAACCACTGATATTCAAACAGGCCATCGTCTCTCATCTCATTCTGGTCTGTCCCGCTCTCCTCATACAGAGAATACTGCAGAAGACGGTACAGGATTTCCTTTTCTTCCATTTTTACCGGTTCCAGTCTGATCTCCATCTTTCTTCTCCTTCCTCACTCCGCTTCCCGCAGCAGACGCTTCGCAAGCTCCTCCCCGGCCTGCTCAGCCCGGCTGACATCCGCGCACAGCACTCCCCGGGAATACTGTCCGGACTTCTCGCTCCAGCAAAGACCTGTCAGCTTCAGTTCATTTCCGCTGATCTGTGCATGAGCCGCTGACGGAGAAGTGCATCCTCCTCCCAGTACACGGATAAACTGGCGCTCTGCGAGAGCTGCCGCCCGGCTTACCGGATCATCCACCTGACTGATCCAGTCGTAAATTTCGCCCTTTCTCCCCTGCACCGCAAGGATTCCCTGGCCCGCCGCAGGGATCATCTCATCTACAGACAGATACCGTC
Source organism: uncultured Lachnospiraceae bacterium (assembly GCA_930972465.1). Classification (GTDB taxonomy): domain Bacteria; phylum Bacillota; class Clostridia; order Lachnospirales; family Lachnospiraceae; genus Mediterraneibacter; species Mediterraneibacter stercoravium. The sequence goes on along the minus strand of CAKNHF010000012.1, from coordinate 47,005 downwards.
CCGCCGCATGCTCCATTCCGAGCCGTTTCAGTCCCGCCGCGGCAAGAAGGGTTCCGTCATATCCCTCTTCCTCCAGCTTTCTCAACCGGGTCTGCACATTTCCCCGGATCCCGCGGAAGGTACAGCCCGGATAAAGCCGTTCCATCTGCAACGCGCGCCGCCTGCTGGATGTGCCGATCACCGGACATTCCGGCAGTTCCTTCAGCCCGTTCCGATAGATAAGGACATCCCTCGGGTCTTCCCGCTCTCCAAAGGCAAGGATGGGGAGTTCCCCGTTCACGTCCATTGGCATATCCTTCAGACTATGTACAGACAGATCGATCCGCCCTTCCAGAAGAGCCCGGTCCAGTTCCTTTACAAACAGTCCTTTCCCGCCGATCTTCTCCAGACTTTTATCCAGGATCTTATCTCCTGTTGTTTTCATTGTGATGATCCGGACTTCTGTTTCCGGGTCATACTTTTGTATCAGATCCCGGATGATCTCCGCCTGGCGGACTGCCAGCGCGCTTTCCCGGCTCCCGATCCTTATCGCAGAATGCATGGTGCATCATTTCCTTTCTCGAAAAACTAATTCTGATTCAATACAGTTTTATTATAGAAGATTTCTTTTTATATTGCTTTTGAAATCTGAAGATACTTTTCTATCAATTTGGGTTGTATCAATGGATATGTCCAGTTTTCAGGCAGCTTATCCATAAGCACGACCTTTTCCATCTCGCTGTCCAGTTTACCCGAAAACTCCATTATTTCCGCAAAACACAATAACCCGAATGTTTCCTCACCGCTCTCATTCACCCGGTTTCTTCCTGTGACTGAATAAACGCACATCGGTTTAATATCAAACCGGACAGCACCGGTTTCTTCCTGAAGTTCACGCCGTGCAGTTTCTGCAATATCTTCACCCGGTTCACGATGACCTCCCGGTACTTCATATGTATCTCGTTCCCTGTGCTTGCAAAACACCCATTTCCCATTGCTCTGTGAAATAATAACCGCGAACTTTAACAATGCATCATCCACTGTATCATAAAACTTCACTTCCAGCATAACAGCGTTCTCCTTCCCACTCCGCCATAATTACTCAACCTTGAATAATCTTATAAATTTCCTCCATGTCCAGACTGCTCCGGATAATATCTGCGAGCCTGTCATACTGTTCTTCCTTGTGCGCTTTCCAGTCTGTGACCCGGATCTGATCCGGATCGTATCCTTTCTTCTTCAAGATTGCCGTCAGGAATCCTTTCGCCGCCTCCGGCGCGTCAAATATCCCGTGGACATAACAGCCGTAGACGTTCCCGCGCTGGGCGCCGTCTGTACGGAGCGAATCTGTACAGAGTGCAGAGAGCTCGTCCGTCCCGCTTGCCGCCGTCTCATCCATGAACTCCACGAGAGCCTCCCTGCGCGCTCCGGACACACCTTTTGCAGAATTATTCCCTTCTATGTAAAAACTCTCTCCCATATGGATCTCGTATCCTTCCATCCGGGCTCCGCTCATCTCTTCAAGCATCCCACATAATTTCCGGAAATGTCCCTGCACCCTGGTTCTTCTCTTTTCCTGCCGAAATACTGTGCGCACAGGTAGAAGCCCCAGTCCGGGCACTGTTCCTCTCTGTTCTGCACCCTCCGGATCGGAGATTTCTTCCCCCAGCATCTGATATCCGCCGCAGATTCCGAACACCAGCCCGCCCCGCCCGGCATGCTGCAGGATCTTCGCCTCCAGTCCGTTCTGCCTCATCCACAGAAGATCCTGTATGGTGTTTTTGCTTCCCGAAAGGAGCACCGCGTCCGGGTTGCCGAACTCTGCGGGAGAAGAGATATATCTGACGCTCACTTCCTCCATTGCCTCAAGGGGTGCAAAATCTGTAAAATTCGAGATCCGGGGAAGGCGGATCACTGCAAGATCGATCAGTCCTGCGCTGTCTTTTTTCCGGAATCGCTCCGTAAGACTGTCCTCATCGTCAATGTCAAGATAGAAATAAGGCACCACTCCCAGCACCGGGATCCCTGTCTTCTCTTCCAGCATGGAAAGTCCCGGCTTCAGGATCGACACATCTCCCCGGAATTTGTTGATAATGGTTCCCTTGATCCTTTCTCTCTCTTTCTCCTCCAGGAGCATGACCGTTCCCACAAGCTGGGCGAACACACCGCCCCGGTCAATATCCCCCACAAGGAGCACGGGTGCGTCCACCAGTTCCGCCAGCCCCATGTTGACGATATCATCCTGTTTCAGGTTGATCTCCGCCGGGCTTCCCGCCCCTTCTATGACGATCACATCATAAGACTCTTCCAGCTTATGATATGCTTCCAGGATTGCCGGGATGTAGTCTTTCTTGTGCCTGTAATATTCCACCGCAGACATGGTCCCCACAGGCTCCCCGTTTACGATCACCTGGGAACCTGTATCATTAGTAGGTTTGAGCAGAATCGGGTTCATGCACACGTCAGGCTCCACTCCTGCCGCCTCCGCCTGCATCACCTGTGCCCGTCCCATCTCCAGCCCGTCTCTGGTGATAAAGGAATTGAGCGCCATATTCTGAGATTTAAAGGGCGCCACGCGGAATCCGTCCTGTTTCAGCACCCGGCACAGCCCTCCCGCAAGGACGCTCTTCCCTGCATTGGACATGGTTCCCTGTATCATGATCGATCTTGCCACTATATCTGTTTCCTCCTTGCACTCATATAGTCAGTTGCAGGCTTTCCCACAACATCATTCCATTTCCATTAGCCGCAGACCTGCCGTATCGCCTCCAGCAGCCGGTCATTTTCCTCTTTTCTTCTCACGGCAGTGCGATACCATCCTTTTCTCAGACCGCTGTAATTTGAGCAGTCCCGGATCAGGATCCCTCTGTCCTTCAGAAGAGAGAAAAGGTCATATGGACTGTACATCAGGATAAAATTCGCCTTCGAGGGGATCACCTCCACCCCGGCTTCTCTCAGTTCTTTTTCCATCCGGCGCCTCTCGCTGCAGACCAGTTCCCGCGCCGCCTGTACCCTGTCACTGTCCTGCAGCGCCGCGAGTCCTGCTGCCTGGGCTGGCGTGGACACGCTCCATGGCTGACGGACCTGCTGTATCCGTTCCAGAAGTGCCAGATCCGAGGTGATCCCATATCCCAGCCGAAGCCCGGGGATGGCATGAATCTTTGTAAACGCCTGGACTACGAACAGGCAGGAATACTGCTCTGACATCCTCTCCATGGTAAATTCTGACGGCTCCGGGAGAAAATCGATGAAACATTCATCCACCACAAGGCGGATCCGTGCCGCTTCACACCGATCCGCGATCCGGCAGAGAAGTTCTCTTGGGATCACCTGTCCGGCCGGATTGGAAGGACTGCACAGAAAGACGATATCCGTCTCCGGCGTCAGACATTCCAGGAAATCCTCTGTCAGGGTGAACTGCTCCTCCCTGCGCAGAACATACTCCTCAATCCGGCAGCCCACTGTCCGGAGTGCATGCGCATACTCGGAAAAAGCCGGAACCGGGATCACCGCCCTTTTCGGCTTTTCCGCCAGGACAAGAGAAAAGAACAGATCCGCCGCTCCGTTTCCGAAAATAAAACATTCTCCCGGAATTCCCTTCTTCTCTGAAAGTGCTGCCCGCAGCTCTCTGCACCGGCTGTCCGGATACTGAGCCGCCCGCTCCACACCCTTTTTTGCTGCCTCTATGACTTTCCTCGACAGTCCCAGCGGGTTCACATTCACGGAAAAATCAAGCATGTCCCTGTATGTATAGATATCTCCTCCGTGTCCGTATTCCATTCTGTTTCTCCTTCCTGTCCTGTTTTGCTGTCTTTCCGAATAAAACTACATTCTCCGGTTCAAAAAAACTGCCGTCTTCTAAACGCCTCGAATTGCACACGGTAAAAAATTCATTTTGAGTTACACTATCACCGCCAGCTTTATCGCTCCGAATACCAGCAGCACGAGAAATGCCGTCACATACATCAGTCTCCCTGCCCGCCGGATGTCCTCCGGTTCTATCGGGCGAAGCGGGTCTCCCAGATACTCTTTCTTATGCAGCTTTCCGAAATAGACCGCGTCTCCCGCCAGCCGCACCCGGAGCGCACCCGCACAGACTGATTCTGTCTGAGCGGAATTGGGGCTGGCATGCTTCCTCCGGTCCCTTCGCCAGATCATCCAGGCGTTCTTTGCGTCCATTCCGGTGAGGAACGCAGCCGCGATCATAAAAAGAGCCGTAACACGGGAAGGGATATAGTTGAATACATCGTCCATCTTCGCCGGAAATCTTCCGAAATACAGGTACTTCTCATTCTTGTATCCCAGCATGGAGTCCATGGTGTTCACTGCCTTGTACAGGAAACCGAAAGGCGCTCCCCCCAGGAGCAGGAACAGAAGCGGCGCTGTCACTCCGTCAGATGTATTTTCCGCCACCGTCTCCACCGCCGCTTTCGTCACGCCTTCCTCCGTCAGGTTCTCCGTGTCACGCCCGACAATCATGGATACCGCCTTTCTTGCGCCCGGCAGATCCTTCTCCTTCAGTCTGTCATAAACTTTTCCGCTCTCCTCAACCAGGCATCTCGCCGCCAGAATCTGATAGCACCAGAAGCTCTCGATCAGGAACCGAAGCGCGGGATGGACCCTTTGCGCGCCCCAGAGGACAAGAAAGGGGATAACAAAAGAAAATCCTGCCGTCAGGAACCAAAGTACCGTTCCTGACGCCAGTTCTCCTTTTTCTTTCTTTCCGAATATCCCGCGAAGCTTTTTTTCTCCGAAGGAGATAAAATTTCCGATCTGCCGGACCGGATGATACAGCCAGACCGGGTCACCGAATAAAAAATCAAGTAAAAAGCCTGTCACACAGGCCGCAAGTGAGATCAGCATTTACAGGTTTCTCCTATTCTGCAATATCATCCAGTTCAAACCGGATCACTTTTTTCAGATCCTCCAGGCTTACCTCCACCTGGAATCCTATCTTACCCGCGCTGAAAATGATCCTTCCGTATTTCTCCGCGCTCCGGTCTATGGTAGTGGCAAACTGTTTCTTCATCCCGATGGGGGAACAGCCGCCATGGATATATCCCGTCAGAGGAAGGAGCTCCTTCTGCTTTATCATCTCAATGCTCTTTTCCCCTACGCTGTGAGCCGCTTTTTTCAGATTCAGTTCCTTGTTTACAGGAACCACGAACACATAGTTTGTCTTCGACTTTCCGACCGTTACAAGGGTCTTGAACACCATCCCCGGATCCTCATCAAGAGCCTGGGCAACTTCCATCCCGTTCACAGCGCCGGTCTGAAGATAGCTGTAGCTTTTATACTCGATCTTCTTCTGATCCAGGATCCGCATCACATTTGTCTTCTCATCTTTTTTACTCATCTTTTTTCTCCGCTGTTATCTTTATTTTTTTCTGTCTGTTTTTCTTATCCGTATGATCACAGCCGCCGTGATTCCCGCTGCCGCTGCGATACCGATGCATCCGCCCGCCGCTGTAAGAAAGGCCACTGCCGTCACCGGGAAATGGACCGATGTGCCTGCTGCCCCGGTATCCGGCTCCATAATCCGTCCGCCTGCTTTTTCCGCAAGGGTAAATTTCAGATCAACTGCAGGAAGAGATTCCAGTGTGAGTCTGTAACCGTCTTCACACTTCTCAAATCCTTCCAGATTGCTCTCCCGGATAAAATATGGTGTGTTGATCATAATCTCCAGATCATGAAACTCTTTCCAGGTCTGCGCCGGGGACAGCAGATAAGTATAATCGCAGACAGGATCCGCATAGTCATGTATTTCCGGATAGAGCGGCGCCGTAACCTCATTGACAATCCTCTCTCCCGGACCTATGGTGATCTCATACTCATACCACCGCATCAGCGTATCCAGGACATTCAGATGGTCATACCGGCTCTCTATGAATCCCGCATTCCTTTCATACAGATTCAGCTCATATACGACTGCATTATACCAGTCTGTCTCGCTGACAGACGACAGAGGGTTATAAGCCATCATGGCGAAATCGCGAAATGTCATTTTTTCTGTATCTGTCAGAAAGACTGTTCCGTCGATTTTTTTCTCCATTGAGCTGTCTTCATAAAGGTGCCACTGAAGAGGTTTCTCAGGCTGTTCTCCAATCATATATATTTCCAGAATGCTCCCGTTATTTACCCATAAGGATGCTTCTATTGCATCTTCCCGGTGGTAATATCCCATCCCCGCCTCTGTAAATACCTTTGTTTTCGATCCGTCTCCTGATATCCGGAATCCTGCGCCTGCATTCCTGTATTTTTCCCCGTCAATTCCCCTGACGCCGTAGATATATTTTGTCACCGGAATATCCGGATAGTAAAATGGATCTTCCACATATCCTTCATGCAGTTTTGCCATATCCCGTTCCACTTCAAAATCAACGGCGGCATAGGTATATCTCAGCCTATTTTCTGTCTCCGAGCCGTTCACCGTAATTCCGTATTTTTCTGTATCCGCATCGTATTCCGCAGCTCCGGTCAGAGGATCGGTGTGATAGCCGTAGGACGGAGCTTTTCCGAAAGGAAAGACAAGCGTGGCATTCACCGTATAGTCCGTCGGATTATAAAAAGTATACTCCGCTGTAACACGCCCGGTATAGGAGAGGAATTCTTCCGGAGTGCTGTAATACGTCTCCGGAAATTCAGATATGTCAAATGTAAGGCGTTCCTTTTCAACTGTGACAGGGCACTCTTCATCCGTGACGATCACTCCGTTAGCTGAAGTACCCTGCCAGTCCTTCTGCGCAGAATTTGCCATTGCGCTGAACTGACTGATCAGACATGCTGCCGACAGGGCCAGAACCCCGAACAGTTTCTTCATACACTTTCCCTCCTCTGACATATGCTGAAAATCTCTCTTCTACTTTTCCTTCTTTCTGCTCTCAAAATAAATAAATCTGTCTATGGGATCCAGTATATCCGCAAAGTCTTCCCTCGGCGCCGCATCAATATACCGCATCAGGATTTCCTGTTCGTTTTCCTTATATCTGCCGTAATAGATATCATACAGATTATGTCCCCGCATATGGATTCTGATCTCTTCCATATGATTCTTCACATCATCCGTCGTCTCAATATCACGCCCGATCACTTCCGCCAGCTTCTGCCCGCTTTTCAGACGGTACAGATATTCTTTCCACCTGTCCAGAAAGATGTCGTAGAACTGTTCTTCCGATTCCAGTATCCCGATCCGTGCCATTACCTTCGGATCAAGGAAATAATTCTCAAACGAATAGTACCTCAGAATCAGGACATTCTTCTCCGTCACGCGGGGAAGGCGGTCCACATCCTCTTCGTTTCTTTTCGCATAATAGCTGCAGAGCTGACGCTTCAGCTCTTCCCTGTCCTTCCCGTCCCCGTCCCGGATCATGAGAAAATTATCCTTGATATAAATCTGATTCATGTATTTCAGATTGGCATAGGTCTTGATATTGGTGCAGCTGTTGGTAGTAATGATCGCAATCCGGGAAAGATTTCCCTCACTGTCATAGGTCTCGGAATAATATTTTCTGATGAGCAGAGGCAGCCTGCTTTTGTCCTGCTTTCCTTCCACAATAAACACAAAGTTTACATTCATAAGGTCATTTGCAGAATATCCCAGGTCGTCCAGCACTGCACTGATATCTGTCTTCTCCCGTACCTCGGAAACCCCTTCACTATTCAGATATACCTGTCGGATCTGTCTGCTGTTGAAGTCCGGAAGCAGATTCGGAGAATGGGTTGAAAACACAACCTGGTTCTTACGGGACAGTCTGTACAGAATATCCCCTGATACTTTCTGGAGCTTCGGATGAAGAAATATCTCAGGGTCTTCCACCAGGATGAGATCCGCATTCTGCCTTCCCTCTTCCTCATAAGTTTCCAGAAGGGAAAGCATGTAGATACTCCGCATTCCTTTTCCCATACTGCCCAGCGGCCATTTTTCCTGCTGGCCCTCTCTCTGTATCTCCGCCGTGACAGACAGCGTACGCTCAATATCCAGATTCATGGAGTAGGCGACTCTGTCCCTTCCGCCGTTTTTCCGGAAATTTTCATTCACTCGCCGGGAAAAAGCATCCAGGCTCAGATTGTACAGTTTATACTCCAGAAGCTTCGCCGCCTCGAATGCGTTCAGTTCCTCCGGCGTCTTCTTCTGGATCAGCCCGATACAGGAAAAACAGTGATTGCATTTTTTCGCCATATCAAACATGCAGCACCCGGAACGCATCTGCTTCAGCAGTTCGTCCTCCTGCAGCAGAAGCAGATCGTCCTGAAACTTTTCCAGATTCCTTTCTGCATCCATATAGTAGATATGAGGAAAAATCTTCGGTATGAAACCGTTGTTCTTCTGATGCCCGTCGCTGTACCGGATGCGTCCGTCCCGATTCACAGTGTATTCAAACGTCAGCTTTCCGTCCCGGTAAGACGGCAGTTTCCTGCAGAAATCCCTGTACCATGACTCATATCTGCGGTAGGAGCTGACGATTCCGTACCTGTGGAAACGCTGGAGATCCGCCTCTGTGATCTGCAGTGTGACAAGTATCTCCACATTGGGATATGATTCCCGGAAATCCTCTTTCCTGACCTCATAATCTCCTCCCACGGCCCGCACAGCGTCGAGAACAGCAGTCTTGCCCGTGTCATTTTTTCCAACAAGGATCAGGGCATTTTCTATATTTTCAATATGCATGTCCCTGATTGATTTAAAATTACGAATCCACAGATCCGTGATCTGCATTCCGACGCCTCCTTTCCGCTCCACTCCGGGTCAATGCTGAAGCGCTTTCAGCCCTTCATACATCTTTTCCGTCACAGGCGTCCTGATTCCAAGCCTCTGACCTTCCCGCACGATGTAACCGCTGAATGTTTCCACCTCTGCCTTCTTCCCGGCCCGTATATCCCTCTGAAGCGAGCTGGTCGCGTTCTCCGCAAGCTCATGGTAAAAACGATGCAGAATCGCATCCACATGCTCCTGTCTGACCCCCACGCCTTTTGCCTGCGCAACCTGATAGGCTTCCCGGACCAGAGCCTCATATTCCTCCGCCTTCTTCGGATCGCTCCTGAGCTGTCCGATGGCGTTGTCATAATAGGCGCTCTCTGTATTATACGCGCAGTTCAGGATATATTTCCGCCAGATCTCGACTTCGATATCTTCCGCGATCATATGATCGATGTCTGCACCTGTAAGGATATCTGATACCTCCTGCACCTTTTGCTGCTGAGTCTCATCCGCATTCCTGATCCCGATACGCAGATTGGCGAAATCTCCCTGCTGGGTAACAGAGTAATCCTTATTCGCGAATGCCACAATATAGATCAGCGAATCCACCACTGTTCCCTTTCCCAGCGCCTTTCTGATCCGCTCACCCGGATCCACGCCGTTCATAACCGGAATAATGACCGTATTCTCCGTCACAGCGTGTTCCATCTCACGGCATACATCCTCCAGTGAATAGTTCTTCACGCAGACAAAAATGTAGTCCTGTTCTCCCATCTCACTGACAGGGACCGCATATTCCGGTCTTACATTGATCTCTCCTTTATACTCACTGTGAAGAACGAGTCCGTTCTTCAGAATCGACTCTCTTCTGTCTCCCCTCACTGCCATTGTCAGATGCGGGCATACTCTGCCAAGCATTCCGGCCAGATAGCCTCCCACGCCGCCGATGCCTGCGACAGCGATCCGTTTGTTCAGTATATCCTGATCCATTTCATTTTCCTCCTGCTCTTTCAGAAATCCATCTGCAGTCCTGCCCGCAGCTGATGCGCCTTATCTCCCAGTTCTTCCTTCATGACATAATATGCTTCTTCTCCGGTGCAGTGTCCCGTGAATATCTCCTCCACTCCGGTTTCCCGGATGCGGGCTGATATCTCCCGGACATACTGTTCCGTCTTGTTGTGAAGATGAAATCCGCCGATCAATGCCCTCACCTTTCTGCCGGGAAACGCTTCCTCTGTCTCACATATCACAGTATCGGCGCCTCCATGGGAGCAGCTGTTGAAAATGACCAGACCTTCCGGAGTGTCAAAGACAAGGCTCTGCTCATGCGCAAAACAGTCCGTTATCCATTTTCCATCCTCTCTCAGATACATCTTTTCTCTTCGTCCGGCACGCTCCAGCCCTGATGTCCTGTGGGGAATCAGCCATACGCCTTTCGTAATTTCCAGGTCACCCGATACATAGACAAGTCTGTCTCTGTATTTTTCCAGAAACCCTTCCTGTATGCCGATGTATTTCCAGCCGCCCTCCTTGATCCTGTAACAGTTCTCTCTGCAGGCATCTCTCAGATACAGCCTTGCTCTGGTGTTGCGGTCCAGAAAGACGCTCATTCCGTCTGCATGGTCATAGTGGGCGTGGGACAGCACCGCATAATCCACTTCCTCCAGTGAAAGTCCCAGCTTCTGCGCATTCTCTGCAAACAGACCGGAAGCGCCGGCGTCTAAAAGGAGTTTTCTGTCCCCATATTCAATATAAAAGCTCAGGCCCCACTCCCCCTGTATCGTATCATTTCCTATATTGTCCACCAAGACTGTCGCTCTCATGTTCCTCTCCTGCTTCTCCTTTTCCCCCGCTGCTTTTTTCCAAGTAAACAGATCGATTCGAGTTCAGCATACGCATTCTATCCCTGAAAACAGCCGGGAGCAAGGAAATTATCCCTCCGTCTTTGCCTTCAGATCAGAAAAATACATCCTCTGCTGATTTCTCAGGTACCTTCCGGCAAACGGGCGGAGATAGAATTTCTTCACCGTAACTTTCTCTGTAAAATCGATCGTGGTCCTTCCCATCTGGTCATAAAATATTCCTGTCCAGTGCCCCTTTATGTTCTTGTTTTCCATATCGAATTCCCACCGCTTATACCGCTCCTTCAAAGTAACTGTAAACGTTGTGGCAAATCCGTCCTCTGTATACTCTACAAACTGTGTGTCGCTGAGCACTTCGATCCGGTCAAGCCCGCTCCTCCAGGACCAGTCCTTAAGATCCGTAACTGTATCCCACACTTTTCTGATATCGCTTGCCAGCGTTGCCTTGATATTCGCATATGCCATAACGTTACCTCCCTTTATCTGTCAACTGTCCTTTCCGAGTTTTTCTCTGAAGTCTTTTACTGAAGTCAGCGCAAAAAGAAATGAAATCACAAGTATCGAAAGATCACTTGCGGAGACGCCGTCCATAAAATAATCTGCCGCTGCCATGGATACTGCAGACATCAGAGTGTCCAGTATCACATAAAATACAACCGCCTGCTCCTCTGTGCTGCGCCCTGCAGACACAAAAGCCCTGGGCAGCGCTGAAGACAGGACATCCAGCGGGAATCCAACGATCATAACGATGATAAAGAACAGGACGATACTCCAGACCGATTCATATTCAAAACCAAATAATCTCATAATCGAGCCGCTCACGACAGCGATTACAGCAATAACGGCGAGAATAATCCCTGCTACAACTGAGTATCCGAGCAGTGCTCCTGCCAACTCTTTCAGCTTTTCTTTCATCCTTCTCAGCACAGACACTCTGCCTCCGCACATGCCTCTTCTATACTGAAAACACCTGTAATCCTGGCGTCTCCGCCATGGATCGATGCCCTGTCCTTTTCCATATCAAACTCTCCCATGATAAGAAATGCAAATTTCATCTCAGTCTCTCCATTCTACGATATCATCCATTTTCTTTCTCGCGCTTTTCAATCAGCTTCTCCATCACGAAATTTGTAAGCAGGATCCCGCACCGCTCAACCTGCTGTTCTCTTACGACCCGGTAGCCTCTTTTCTGAAAGAACGGCCTTGCGGTGATCGACGCGTGAGTAGTATACTTTCCGGCTTTTACTGCACGCTCCAGTTCATCAGAGATGGCTGTGGCAACGCCCTGCCTCTGGTAATCCTTGTGTACATACAGCCTGTCAAGGTATCCCTTGCTGTCCATATCACCGAATCCGATGATCCTTTCCGCCCCATTCTTTTTTTCCACCGCCACGGCTGTGACATGTTCCTGAAAAGACTTGTCCCATTCTTTCAGGTTCACTTTCCCGGGCGCCCAGGCGTTCAGCTGTTCTTCCGTATAGTCCTCCGCATTGACGGAGTGGACGGTGTCGCAGAAAAGATCCGCCATCTCCTCACAGTCTTCAGTTCTGTATCTTCTGAGTATCATAAAGTTTTCCTCCGGGCTCACATGATGTACTGTAAGAGCGGTTCCAGATACTTCCGGTCTGTCCAGTCACACTCCTGTCCCACCGCACACATGAGAGCTGTCATCCAGGGTTCATATGTGGAAGGATCTTTTTTGGCTACTGCCTTCTGGAGGATTCTGCACAAAGTTCTGTCCTTAAAAGACATTGCCGACTCATTCCACGTTCCTCTCCCATAAAACAGAGGAATTTCTTTCAAATCCTCTTTCAGATTGTGCTGCTTTACCTCTTTGATCGCCTTTTCATCATACGGGGAGGCACCCACACAGAAAACAGCGACCTTCTTTCCTTCCAGGTCCTTTTTGTTCTTTCTCAGGAAAGAAATCCCTGCGATACCTGACGCATAGATTCCGCCGCACAATACAAGCCTGTCATACTGCTCCAGCATCCGGTTTTCCGCTTTTGCGGTCTCGGTCACATCAAATCCTGCAGTTTCCGCAAGCCACATGGCATATTTCTTTGTCGCTCCATATTTCGACTGATAAACGATCAACCCTTTTCCCATAACACACCCCTTTTTTAGAATCCGAATCTCTGCATCTCCTGTCGGAATTCCTCGATCGATCCCAGCTTTTTCACCCTTTTCAGTCTGATCCCGGCCTCGCGGCAGAGCTGTTCCAGAATCGCTTCGATGATAACATTGCTGACACGTATCTCTTTTTGGGCTCCGATGTGAAAGATAAGACCGATCACAGCCTCTGCCGCTTCCTTCAGATCATAAGCCGGGTCTGAATAATCTTCATCAATCTCCTCTATACATATCCCCATATCCTGGAACTGAAATGCAAACAGAGATGATACCCTTTCCATCCCATAATCTCATTAAGCAACACTGCAAGCTGTGAAAATGTGATTCCCGCCGGGATGATGCATCTGCGCCAGATCGGGGGATGGGAGCCTTTGATCGGAATCTTGACCTGATATGCCTTCATACGAGCCTCCTCTTTTACTGTTTTTCTTCCCACTCAAGGAAGTACTTTTACATAGAGATTTTCAGCAGTCTCCATATCTTTCGTCACACTCCTATGATACCTCAATCTCTTCCGCCCCTCAACAGCTTTTCAGTATCTTTACATTTAATAATAGCAATTCATCCCGCCACCTGCAGAGGTTAGGGAAATTCTTGCTTAACATCAGTTAAAACTTTTTTCCCTCTCTTCCAGTCCTCTTCTGACACTTCGGCCGTAAATCCGCCGCCGTTCTCCGCCTGCCAGTGGTAAAAATCATAGGGTTCCTCCGCCAGCTGTGACAATGCTGCCATAATCGTCCCTCCGTGTACAACAAAGGCCGCGCTCTCTGCTCCTTCTCCTGTCAATATGCTGATCCATTTTCGCACTCCCTCTGCGCATCTCTCCCGGAAAACCTTCTGCGCTTCTCCTCCCGGGAACGCTGTCGTACCGCCTGATTCCAGCCATTCAATATAAGCCGGATGCTCTTTCAGATCCTCATATGTCTTTCCCTCAAAAAGGCCGAAATCACACTCCCTGAGCATAGGCTCTGTCCGGATCTCCGCATCCGGATAGATCAGTCGTGCCGTCTCGATGCACCGCTTCATCGGACTCGCAATGACACATTGTACATCCGGATATGTATCCTTTCTTCTGTGAAACGCTTCCACCGCCGCGTCTGACAGATGCTCATCCGTGTGTCCGATATACTGTCTTTTTTCATTGCCCGGCGTGGGCAGATGCCGGATAAATACGATCTTCATCTATCCGATCCCCCTGCTCAGCACTGCCCCTGCCAGCATCGCCAGTTCACAGACCTGAAGGAAATACCCTGCCAGATCTCCTGTGGTCCCGCCGAACTGCTTCCGGCTCATCCTGTAATAATAGAGGAACACAAGAAGAGCCGCAATGATCACAATCGCTGCAGTCTTCCAGGAAAGATACAGCATAATCCCGCCGCAGACACAGGCCCACACAATCAGCACCATTCTGGCGCGCTTTTTCTGCGCTCCGTCCTGAAAGGTTCTCAGAAGTCCGCTGTTCTTCGCCGCCCGGAAGCTCACAACGGAGATTCCGCTCAGGGACCGGGAGAACATATAGGTACACGCGATCACAGGCAGGAGTTCCACCGTCACTTCACTCCAGAGCGCCGTATCCGCCAGAAAATAGACACACAGCCCGATCACGGCGAAAGCTCCGGTATTCGGGTCCTTCAGAATCTCCAGCTTCTTCTCCCTGTCACCATAGGAACTGAGGGCGTCCACCGTATCCGCGAACCCGTCCAGATGGATCCCGCCGGATACAATCACCGGGATCAGCGCCATGGCGATCGCAAAAAACAGGTTTCCACAGGAAGTATATTTCAGAAGAAGATATCCGATAAGAAGCTGCAGTCCTCCTGCGACCGCTCCCACCACAGGGAAAAAACACATCGCATACTTCATATTTTTCTCGTTCCAGTCCACCGTGGGAACCGGGATCTTGGAATACATGGATATGGCGATCGCCAGTGATCGTAACAGGTACATTTTATCCCACACTCCTACTCATACTCTTCATACTGCTCCACCTTGATCTCCTCAAAGGTGCTCATCTTCAGATAGACGGACAGTCCCATATCCAGAAGAGGCATGGCCGCCACTGCCCCGCTCCCCTCTCCGAGAGACATATTGCAGTCGATAAACTCAGACAGACCCAGCGCGTCCAGCACCATCCCTCCTGCCGTCTCCCCGGACCTGTGAGATGCCAGCATATAGTCCCTGCACTCCGGCGCCATTCTCACCGCACACAGTGCCGCAGCCGATGAGATGAACCCGTCGATCATGACCGGGATGTGGCAGAGCGCCCCGCCCAGAAATACTCCGGCTAGTCCGGCAATATCAAAACCTCCCACTTTCGCCAGGACATCCAGCGCATCCTTCCGGTCAGGCTCATTGAGACGAATAGCTTCCCGGATCACCTGAACCTTTCGTCTGAGACCTTCTGCGCTCAGGCCTGCTCCACGTCCGGTGACTGCCTCCACGTCCTTTTCCAAGAGAACAGAGACCACCGCGCTGCTGGTCGTGGTATTCCCGATCCCCATCTCTCCCGTAGCCAGAATATCGTATCCTTTGTCCGCCAGTTCTTTTACGATCCGGATTCCGTTTAAGACCGCCTGTGCAGCCTGTTCCCTCGTCATGGCAGGTCCTTTCATCATGTCCTTCGTCCCGTATGCCACCTTGTATTCCGGTCTGGTGACCGCCGGCACATCTGTGGCCATCCCGATATCCACCGGGAACAGATCCACGCCGGCGACCTCCGCCATAAGGCAGACGCTGGTTTTCTTCTTCGTAAAGTTCTCCGCTACAATGGCTGTGACTTCCTGTCCGGTCTGGGTGACTCCTTCCGCTGCCACACCGTTGTCGGCGCACATGATCACAAGTCCTTTCCGGTCGAGACTGTAAACAGGCTTTCCCTTTATCCCCGCGATCTGTATCACCGCATCTTCCAGTTTTCCCAGGCTGAAAAGGGGCTTTCCCACAGACTTCCATCTCTGCTTTGCCTTTTCCATGCTCCCGGCATCCGCCGGTACGATCCGTTTTAACGCTTCTCTCAGTTTTTCTTCCGCTGCCATCTCATTCACCCGTATTATCCTCACAATCTTTTCGATTTCTGTCCTGCCGTTTTCTCCTGATCGGAATCCGTTCCTGTCTCAGTCTTTTCTCTCCAGTTTCCGCATCTTTTCACAAAACGCTCTGCAAATTTTCTCATGGACGGCAGATACAGATGGGGATATCCTGCGAACAGATTTCCCTCCATATGGATGCAGTTCCATTTTCTTTGTCCGTCCGGCTTCACGGCAACACAGTCCTTGCCGCTGTCCGTACTGTCCCAGTAGTGGAATTCATGTCCCCGGATTGTCTCCCCCGGGAGAAGATATCCTTCTGATGAGAGATTTCCTTTCAGCGAAAGATATTCCTCCGGACAAGAGTCCTCTTTCTCCCGGTTCCGGATCTGCACATATCCGAACCGGACCAGTTTCCCGGTGGAATATGTCCTCCCGAGGATCCTTCCCACGAGCGAATAAACGGTTCCCTCCCGGTCCTCCAGTTTCTCGTGAAGATACATAAATCCTCCGCACTCGGCAAGACAAGGCATCCCCGCCTCCAGCGCCTCTCGCACAGAAGACAGCATTCCTTTGTTCTCCGCAAGCTCTTTCCCGTGAAGTTCCGGATATCCTCCGCCCAGGATCAGTCCGTCCAGAGCATCCGGCAGCGCACTGTCCCTGAGCGGGCTGAATGAAACAAGGATACATCCGAGGTCTTCCAGAAGAGTCAGGTTGTCCTTGTAATAAAAGCAGAACGCCTCATCCCTGGCAATGCCGAGGCGGATCTTTCTCCGGACAGGAACGTGATCTCTGATCTTCTCTGATCCTTCTTCTCTCCCGGAACTCCGTGCCGCCTTCCCTGCGATCTCTCTCACCAGTTCCAGGTCCACCGTCCGGGCAAGGAGATTCCCCGCCTCCTTCATCCGTGCTTTCAGTCCGTCCATCTCCTGAGGCGTCACAAGCCCCAGATGCCGGCTCTCCATCCGGAAGCAGGGATCCTCCGGCAGATATCCCACCACCGGAATGTCGAGTCCCATCTTCCCGAGTTCGTCCTCCAGCATCCTTTTTAGCCTGGGATACAGCATCTCCGACACCCGGTTCAGAATGATCCCGCAGAGATTGCTGTCCTCCCGGAACTCCGCAATCCCCTTCACCACTGCCGCCAGAGAAAGGGAAGCTCCCCGGCAGGGAAGCACCAGTAGGACAGGGAGCCCAAGTGTCCTCGCCACGTCGTAAGAACTGGCTCTCTCCGAATCCAGTGTCATGCCGTCGTAATATCCCATCACCCCCTCTGTGACCGTGATATCCGCGCCCTCTGTATGTCTTTCATATTCCTGGATCAGTTCCTCTCTTTCCGAGAAAAACAGATCCAGATTTTTGGAATTGATCCCCAGCACTTCCCTGTGGAACATGGGGTCGATATAATCCGGGCCGCACTTGCACGCCCGCACTTCCAGTCCCTGATCCCGCAAAGCCGCTATCATCGCGCAGGCCGCCGCAGTCTTCCCGCTGCCGCTGGCAGGAGCAGCAAGAAGGATCCCTCCGCTCTTCCTCATCAGGCGTCCCCCCTCTCTGCTGGGATCCCCCCTGCGGATATGATATAGACCGGATTCTGTCCCGTCATCATATGGTATCTCCCCAGTTCCCGGGATCTGGACACAGAAAGCTGGGTGATCTCCGGATGATTCAGGAGTCCTTCTTCAACCGCTTCCATCACTTCCCTTACTGTCTCAAGGGAAATAGCGTTGACGACTATACGAACCTGATCATTTTTCTCAATGGCACAGGAGAGGATCTCCTTCAGACTGCCGGAACTTCCCCCGACAAACAGATGTGTGGGGGCTTCCAGTGTCTTCAATGCTTCCGGCGCCTCTCCGGAAATGATCCGGATCCCGTCCGTCCGGAATCGTCTCCGGTTCTCCCGGATCAGCTCCAGCGCTTCCGGATTCTTCTCCACCGCATATACCCGGATCCTGCTCCCGCATCGCGCCGCCTCAACGGATACAGACCCTGTTCCCGCGCCAACATCCCACACTACCGCGTCTTCCGTCAGCCTGAGCCGGGCGATGCTGACCGCCCGGACCTCTTCCTTGGTCATAGGGACCTTTCCCCGTATGAACGCTTCGTCACTTATATGGGGGCCTGTCTGTTCCGACGGATGAGGATTCTCGATCAGCAACGTACAGAGTCCCTCCAGGTCATCTCCTGTAAGTTCGGAAGGTTTCCCGGAAATGATCTTTTCATTCTCATAAGAGAGCCTGCTGCCGGCATGGACCGTCACATGATCCATCCCGTATTCCAGCAGCTTTTTCAGCACCTGCTCTCCGCTCCCTGCGCTTCCGAGAAGGAGAAAGGTTTTCCGGTTCCGGTCTGCCGTGCTTATAAAATCCGCTTCCTTTCCGTGGAGGCTCACCAAGGCTGCGTCCTCCCAGGAAGTCTCCAGTCTGGCGGCAAGGTACACAACGGAAGAAATGCCCGGGATCATCTCTACTCCGCAGCCCTTCATCCGTTCCCGGATTTCTGAAGCAAGTTTCTTTGCCCCGCTGTAAAATCCCGTGTCTCCGGAAAGGAGCACTCCGATCCTTCTGTACTCCGGGTGCCTCTCCGCATAAGAAACAATCTCTGTCGGACGGTATTCCGCCAGCATCGGCTTCGTCTTCCTCACTTCGCTCCCGACAGATTCCAGCATGCGCTGTGCCCCGATCAGGCAGTCGCAGGAGCGGATACACTTCTCCGCCTGCACGGTCATTCCATCTCCTGTTCCCATTCCGATCCCCACAAGGAAGATCACACGCTCTTTCTCACACATCCTTATATCCTCTCGGCGTCACCATCCTGCCGTTTAATTCCATCGTCTTCGAATTGCCGATAAAGACCGTTGTAAACATGTCGGTCTGTGTCGTCTTCAGCCGCTCAAGAGAGAGGATCTCATAAGTCTCGCCCTCCCGCCCGATATTTTTTACGATACCGCAGACTGTCTCCGGTGCACGATGCCGCAAAATGATCCCGCACGCTTTCTCCAGATAGTCCGCGCGTTTTCTGCTGGAAGGATTATACAGACAGATGACAAACTCCGCCTCTGCCGCAGCGTTCAGCCGCTTCTCAATCAGCTCCCAGGGGGTCAGCAGATCGCTCAGACTGATGACTGCGAAATCATGCATCAGCGGCGCCCCCAAAACAGCAGCTCCGCCGGACGCGGCTGTGATCCCCGGAACCACTTCAATCCCGGTCTCAGGATAGTCCTTCCCGATCTCACAGATCAGGCCCGCCATGCCGTAAATCCCGGCGTCCCCGCTGCACACCATCGCCACATCCTGACCTTTCTCTGCCTCCTCAAAAGCCATACGGCACCGATCCGCCTCTCTGCGCATGGGCGTGCTCAGAAACACCTTATCCGGAAACTGATTCCGGATCAGGTCGATATACACCGTATATCCGATGATCACCGGACAGTGTTCCAGCACCTTTCTGGCTTTTATCGTCATCTGGTCTGCGGCGCCCGGCCCCAGCCCCGTCACATAGATCGTACTCATTTTATCTGCTCCTTTTTTTCTTCTGGCACGGCGTTTCCGCCTCATCTCGATTGAAGGTTTCTTCTATCCGGTAGTTTTCTCTCCTCTGCATGGGCAGAAAGCTCTCTTTTTCCCGGGTCCGCGGACGCTTTGCGGAACTCCGTGGTAAACGACGGATCATACAGCTTTGATCTCTCATACTTGCCGTCCAACACTCTTCCCACCACAATCAACGCGGTCTTTGTAACATTCTCCGCCTCCGCGGTCTCCGCCAGGTCAGCCACCGTGCACCGCAGCACCTTCTCCTCCGGCCAGGTTGCCTTGTATACAATGGCCGCAGGCGTATCCGCGGGATATCCTCCACGGATCAGTTCTTCCGAAAGCTGCCGGAGCATCCCGGTACTCAGGAAGATGACCATCGTAGACTGGTGGGCGGCAAAACTCCGGATCGACTCCTTCTCCGGCACAGGCGTCCTGCCCGCCATCCTTGTGATCACCACCGACTGTGAGATTCCCGGAAGGGTGTACTCTGCCTCCAGCGCAGCGGCAGCGCCGCAGAAAGAACTCACACCCGGGCACACCTCAAAAGAAATGCCGCACCGGTCCAGTTCATCCATCTGCTCCCGGATCGCACCGTAAAGACAGGGATCTCCCGTGTGGAGACGAACGATCTCTTTTTTCTCTTTCTCCCCTCGCTCCATCACTTCCATTACTTCCTCCAGGGTCATCTTTGCACTGTTATAGATCTCGCATTCTTTCCTGCACAGTGACAAAAGACCGGGATTCACAAGAGATCCCGCATAGATCACGACGTCCGCGGACTGTAACAGCCGCTGTCCTCTCACAGTGATCAGATCCTCAGCCCCCGGTCCGGCTCCCACAAATGTAATCATATCTTCTCTCCTCCTGAGCTTTTTTCTTTTACAATGAGCAGTGAGTAATATCCCGCCTGTTCCGGTATTTCCTCCGCGGAAAGATAAACTCTCTCGTTTTCCATCCCGCAGTTCTCCACCATCTCTGCCTCCATCCCTTTTTCTATCAGGATCTTTTTCACATCCGCTATCTTCCTGCCCGCTTTCATCAGTACCTTTGTTCCCGGAAGTTCCAGCCCCTTCTCGATCTGGTAAGATGCCGGAAGGATATGAAGTTCCTGCCGGTTCTCCGCGAGGGAAATATCCATTCGTGCCGATGCCGCGCAAAAAGAAGGGATCCCCGGCACAAGTTCCGTGGAATATCCCTTCTTCTTCAGCCTTTTGTGCACATACATACAGGTCGAGTAGACGGTCGGATCTCCCAGCGTAAGAAAGACTACATCCATCCCCTGCTCCAGTATCCCGGCCACTGCGTCCGCGTCCATGTCATGGATGTTCTTCAGCTTCTCCTTTTCCCTGATCATCGGCATGGGCAGAAAAATCCGGTTCTTTTTTCCCACCTCCGGCACAGCTCCCCGGGCGATGCCAAATGCCACGCACCGATCAAGATATTCTGCATACCGGCTCTCAGTTCCCGTCTTCTCAAAGACAGGCTCCTCCAGACTGTTGTCCGATACCGGAACGGCAATCACGCTGCACTTCCGGATCGCACGGACCGCCTTTAATGTCATCAGTTCCGGGTCGCCCGGTCCCACTCCCACTCCTCTAAATGTTCCGCTCATTCTGGTCTGTTCCTCCTGTCTTTTTCTCCTGGTCTCCCTGCTCGTCTGCGCAGGCTGCTTTTTCCTGTTTGTCTGTACAGGTTACCTTTTTCTGTCCGTCTGCGCGCTTCGCCCTTTCATGTTTCTCTGCAGATTCCGCTTTTTCCCCCGCGGATCCGCTGCAGAAGCATTTCCGCTTTCTTCGTCCTCCCGAGGATCCCGTCTTCCAGAGAAAACACGATCGCTCCGATTGCAAGTTCCTCTCCGGCTCTCTGCCGGAGATAAAAATCGATCCGATCCATTACGGTCTCCATCACCTGCTTCAGGACTCTCCGCTCCTTTAAGATTCCGATCGCTTCTGCGGTATTGATGCACTGCATCAGCCTTCTCACCGTCTCTCTGTCTGCTCCTGCCATAGCCGCATGGGAAGCAAATACTTCCATCCTGCAGTCCGCCTGCCGGGAATGAGTATTCATCACTCCTGCCGCCAGTTTGATAAATTTGCCCACATGACCAATCAGCAGGATCCCTTTCATCCCCAGGAGCCTGGCATCATCAATGGTCTCTCCCACATAGTTGCTGCATTTGACTGCAAGAAAAGGATCCGCCTGCAGGGTCTCTCTGAGGAAGTCTGTTCCATAATTGCCCGGGACAACATAGCAGTATCGATGACCGTTCTCCCGCAGCATCTTCATTTCAAGCCAGATCGTATCCGTCAGCGCTTTCTCGCTCATGGGTTCTACAATTCCACTGGTTCCAAGAACAGACAGTCCTCCCTCGATTCCAAGCCTGGGGTTGAAAGTCCTTTTCGCCGTCTCTTCTCCCCCGGGGATCGAAATCGTCACCCGGAGCAGATCGCTGAATCCATATATCCTGCGGATCTCATTCACCGCTCTCCCGATCATCCTGCGGGGTACCCTGTTGATCGCGGCCTGCCCGACATGCTGCTCCAGACCGGGTTTTGCCACCCTGCCGACTCCCTCGCCGCCATCAATAATAATGCCGTCTTCATCAAAACAGGATTCAGTATCTTTACGCCCCGGCTTCTCAGGCTCCTCCTCGATCTCCACCCGCGCAAAAACGAGGAGCCCGTCTGTCACATCCGGGTCATCCCCGCTGAATTTGCGCACTGCGCACTCTGCGTATTCTGCTGTTCTCGTAATGCATTCCACATCCAGATAAAGTTCGATCCCCTTGGGGGTCATCAGCCGGACATGCTCCATCTGCTCCCCGGAGAGCAGCATCTGCGCGGCAGCTTTCGCCGCTGCCGCCGCACAGCTTCCGGTCGTATAGCCCAGCCTCAGCCCGGACCGGGTCCGCCCGATATCCGGTTTCATTCGGAGATTTCCTCCAGCATCTGAGCCGGATTGTCCGCCGCCTTCACTTTTCCGAAGGCTTTCACGATCACGCCTTTCTCATCGATCAGGTAGGTTGTCCGCACTACTCCCATTGTCTTCTTTCCGTACATGTTCTTTTCCTTCCAGACGTCATACGCCTGGATACAGGTCAGTTCCGTATCGGAAAGCAGCGTAAACGGAAGGTTGTACTTCTCCTCAAATTTTTTATGAGAAGCGACGCTGTCCTTGCTCACTCCAAGGACCGCCGCCCCTTTCTCCATAAACTGAGGATACAGTTCTCCGAACCCGCAGGCCTGTTTTGTACATCCCGGTGTGTTATCCCTGGGGTAAAAATAAAGGATCACTTTTTTCCCTCTGTATTCTTCCAGTGTATGCATTTCTCCGTTCTGATCCGGCAGTTCAAATGCCGGAGCTTTCGTCCCAACTTCTAACATCTTTTTCCTCCTTTTCAGTTGATCTCAAGGTCATTGTTGTGCTTTTTATAATTTTCAAAGCTGTTGGAGAATATCTCCATATCGCTCCAGAATCCCTTTCTGCATTCTCAAAAATTCAGGGATATATTTCTGCAGAATGATATTTACAAGCCTCTTTGCCGCCTCTCCGTCATAGATATGAGTCATATCGTTTCTGGACTTCAGCATCTCAATCCAGACATCTTCATTAATAAAATCGTACACAGAGTACGCTGCCTTCAGTATCTCTCTGGGCGATTCCGATCTTGCTTCACGACTCCCTTCATAGCGGAGCAATTCTTTCAGAACTTTCCAACTGAGTTCAAATTGAATAAAAAACTTATCAATGATTCCGCTTATGATTAATTCATTATCAATATCCTCTTGTCCTGCTCTTTTCAGGACTTCAAGATTTGAGCTGAAAATATCAAATTTTTTCATAGATTATTCTCCCTTCCCTTTCAATATTCTCCCTCAGTTCCTGCTGGATACTGCGGTTCAGATCCACGAAATCAAACATGAGAAGAGTCGAAGTCTCCTCATCCACATCCAGAGCAAAATTGATAAAATCTCCTCCCTTTACAGCCAGATCAATATCACTTGTCCTTCGAAAATCCCCTCTGGCACGTGATCCAAACAGGATCACCTTTTCAACCTTATATTTCTCAGCTATTTCACAGATTTCCTGAATAACCTCATCTCTGATCCCCGTCCCGTCCACGGCCTGCTGCCTCCTTTAAGAACTCTGAATTGATTATATCCTGCCTTCAGATTTTGTGCAACCTGACATATTGTCTTTTTCACATCTTTCATGTAAAATTAACGGATAACAAATGGGATTTTCTTTCCCATTCGCCGTTCTTGCAGCAGCTTCTTGTTTTCAGATTTATTCCGGCGGTTTCCGCCAAAAATTTCCTTGAAAAATGATCTCGGTTTTCTTGTCAGTGTAGTGCTCAATCTTTATGAACATCAAAGTACGTATAATCCTAACATGCCAATAACGTTCTTGCCGATATCCTGACTGCTCAGAAAGCAGAGGTGATCCAAGTGGTTCTGGAAACATTTGATCAGGAAAAATATGAAAAGGCAATGAAGCAGGAGGGATATGAAGACGGATATAATGCCGGCAAATCTGATGGTTATAACAACGGTTTTGAGGAAGGTCTCCACCAACTTATCTCAACTCTTATAGATGTCCAAAAGAAATATAACATTCCGGAAAAAGAGATCATTGATGAGATCAGGGAAAAATTTAATCTCTCGGAAGAGGAGGTCAGGGAAAGACTCAAAGTTTTCCGCTAAATTGGATAGGGAGACTGCCCGCTTATGAGCAGTCTCCCTCTGTTATTTTTTCCTGACAGGGTGGCGGATCACGGTCTTCAGGTTTTCGGGCTTACTCCTTCGCACATCACTCAGATAAATTTCATGGTGAAATCTGAAGTCTGAAAAGTCCGTTTCATATCCCTGTTCTTCGATATATTCCTCCATCCTGCGCACAGTATCCGGTTCTGCATCATACGAACCGATATGCATACACTGCACACACAGTCCCTCTTCATAAGTAAGGAATTCAACCTTGGAAAAATCCATTTCCTTTTTCGCTGTTGCTTCCCTGCGGGCCCACTCAAATTCATCTTCTGTCACGAATTCCGGCAGGCGGATCAGTGAGATCCACTGAAAGTCCTCTTTCCGGGAGTAATCCACTCCCTGCGTTCCTTCCTGCCACCAGAATCCTTCCAGCGGCGGTACCACATAGTCAAAATATCCCTCTATTCTATGATCCCCCATCTTACTCATTTTGATCGTATATGCCATACCGTAAAGCAGGCCAATCGCGTTCTTATAAGTACCTCCTTCTTCATTGGGATTTCCCTGTCCCCGGACCGCCAGGAAGTTCATCGCAGGGATCTCTATGATCTGCGGCTTTTTCGGCGGAAGGTAAAATTCTTTATACTCTTTCTTGTAGTCGAACGCTGCCATCTACATGCCTCCTAGCTACTTAACTTTTTATTTGGTCAAATCAGTGCCTTTCTGCTTCGTAAAACCATTAGCTTTACTGGTTTTTCCGGGACTTTTCAAGATACTGCCATGGCATCAAAATATCCCGTGATTATACTTTATCTGCGCATATATCATCATCACCAGTCCCACTGCAAAAAGTGGCGTAAAGACAGTCCCGCCTTTCTGAAGGTGCAGAAATATACAGATAATGCCGTCCAACACCGTCCCGGCTCCTATCAACATTGTTGCCTTTCCCATAACAGCCGTATATGCCTTCTTATCAGATTCTTTTACTTTCTTGTAATGATAATCATGGATGAGATTGATCTTCTCCTTTATCCAGATCAGCCACCCAAGGTACATGAAAAGTGCTCCGCACACTCCCATAATGGTCAAATAGAGGACGTCTTCCATTTCATCATCTCCAGTCCACATTCAAATGCGAGCGCCATATATTTCTCCGCTTCATTTAATCCGTACTGTGCAAGGTCGCGGATCTCCCAGGTATTGGAGCTTAAGTTATCCGCACCGTACAGAAACTGGATAAAAGGAATTTTCCGATATCTTGCCGCAGCGATCATCGAAGCGCATTCCATCTCTACCGCCAGGCAGCCTGCTTCTCTTCGCTCTTTGATTGCCGGAAGGGTTTCTCTGTAGATTCCGTCTGAAGTCCAGGTTTTTCCTTCAACATATGGATAGCCGCATCTTTCCAGAACATTTTTTAATACTTTGACCTGTTCCGAATCTGTCTCGATCTCTTCGGAAGGTGCAGCATAATGATAGCTTGTCCCCTCATCACGCACAGCGGATACAGGGACAATAATACGTTTCTTTACCTTTTCATCATCCAGCACACCGCAGGAGCCAAACAGCACAAACCGTTCTGCTCCCATTGCAATGATCTCCTCAAATCCCGATACGCAGGCTGGCGCGCCGACTCTGGACTGATAAAATGCAATCTCCTGTCCTCCATACCGGATTTTATAAACGGGAGTGCTGCCATTGGCAGTATAAAGTTCCGCGATCTTCTCGGTTTCTCTCAAAGTCGCAAATTTCTGAATAATATTCTCAGAAAATGTAGAGACACAAACTGCCGGAAAGTCTTTCACCTTTTCCGTCGTATCACAGGGAGTAAAGAGAGCAGGCTCTGATACTCTGGTCCTGTTGAACACTGTACTCATTCTATATCTCCTCCTTTTATTTCCCGCCTGCTGCCGGCGACCTCACTTCAATCAGGTTTCCGTCCGGATCATAAAACCGGACCATTTTCTGTCCCCAGGACAATTCTGTCAGACGATCCACATATTGGATTTCGTCCTCATATTCTTCCAGCCGCTTCGCAAATGCTTCCATATTTGATTCTTCAAAATACAGCTCAGAAGCATTATTCTGTGAAAGGATCCCGCGTCCCAGAGATTTCTGCCATACATCCGCATCCTGAAGGACAAGTCCTTCCGTCAGGATAACGTTTCCCTCCTGCTCCAGGACCGGATTCAGCCCGAACATTTTTTTATAGAATGTTTTCGCTCTCTCAATATCATGTACTGCGATCAGGATATTTTTCAGCTTCATCTCCACACCCTCCCTGTCTCATCTTTTCTATAAATTCATCCCGTATCATTTATACTGCATTTTTTATATCTCCAGTCACAAAGTATCCGCTGTCCTTATAATTTCCTCTGCAATCTTCTCCGCAGACTTTTCCGAAACGTCGATCTTCATGGTATCCAGCTTGTCATACAGAGGAAGATAGCTGAGACTCCGGCTGATCACATCCTCTTTCCGCACCCCATCCCTGATATCTTTCTCAAGGCGCTCCCGAAGAGCATTTTCCGTGCAGACCAGAGAGACCTTCAGGATCCTGCATTTTTCTGTATCCAACCGGGATATGATCTCATCCAGGATTTTCTGCTGATGCATGACCCAGCAGAACACAATATTCTGATACACGGTGCAGTGAAGGAAATTATTCAGAAGCACACAGATATTCTCTATGACCATCTGTTTTGTCTCCTCCGTGACCTGGAAGGGATCCATATCCCAGCACCAGTCGCCGTCCAGGAATACACATTTCGAAAGACTTCTCTTAAGTATTTGTCCTGCCGTTGTCTTTCCCACACCCATAGGACCTCCGATCAGATACAGTCTCTTGTCATAGCGGCTCCCATACTCTTTCTTTGCTTCAGCTGTATATTTCCGGACAAATGCCCCCTTTGCCTCTGTGTAACCGTCTCTGTCATGTTCGTATCTTTTCCAAAGCGCCAGCTTCAGCTGTTCATATCTCTCTGCAATATCCGTGTGCTCATTCAGATAATCCCGGAAATACAGTTCATCATGGTCGCCGGAATACCTCAGATGCAGATGGAATACTTTCTCTGCAAATCCTTGCTCCGTATACCCTTTATTAAACGACATCCTGTTTTCACTCTGACTCATGCAGATCCATCCGTTTTCACAGAGAACGTCACAAACTTCTCCCATATCTGTTCCCGGCATCACCTCAATCAGAATGTCCACGATCGGTTTTGACTTGATCTTCCCGATGGCAGTGCTGCCCACATGGCTGATCCGCTCTGCTGTTCCCGGAGGAAGGATGCGCTCAAGCAGCTCCTTTTCTTCAGTGTACCATGTCTTCCATTCTTCCCTGTGATCTGCCAGGATAATGGGAAATAGCCGCCATAATTCTTCCAGGCTCATCTCAGATAAACTTTTCCTCATATCAGTTCTCCATTCGACTTCAATGCGCGTATAAAATCCCAGTTGCATCTATTCCAGATGAGTCTTCCAGTTCTCTGAATGATACGCTTCAAAGCACATCCGTATCTGTTCTTCATTATTTTTCTCTGTGGCAAGCTGAGGCAGCTCATCCATGCCGAAATACCGGCTCCCCACAGTCTCTATGTTCTTCTCAAAAGAGCCTCCCTTGACAGAACACAGCACAAATACCTTACATACTTTATAAGCATAGATTGGAAGATTATGTTTCTCCCTGTCCTGAATGGCTATGACCAGATCCGCCGTGACATCCAGACCTGCTTCCTCCTTCACTTCCTTGACCACGTTCTCTCCCACCGAGACATCCACGTCAACCCAGCCGCCGGGCATGGACCAGGTCCCATTGTTCTCCTGCACGAGCAGGATCTTATCGTCCTGGAAGATTGCGGCGCGGGTGTCCAGCTTTGGCGTCTGGTATCCCGTCTCATTGCAGAACAGATCCTTTACCTTCTCCACCGGAATTTCTGTCTTATAACTGATCATCTCCGCTGCAATGGCACGTATCCTCTCATACCGCTCCAGGTCGAACCGGTCCTTTCCGTAATGAAGCCCTGCCTGTGCAATGCTTTGAAGTTCTACCGCCCATTCCAGCCATTTTTCGTTTCTGTCCATCTCATTTCCCTTCTTCTTTCCAGCTCTCTATACCTGTGTTCCTGCAGCAAAAGAGCTTCTTTCGTTTCTTTCAGACATGAAATATTGAATATCTTTATCTCCCTGATATCTCCTTTTACATCCGAATTTCCGTATGAAAAACTATTTCTGAGATCTTATCTTTTCATCATACATCCATTCTCAGTATCAAAGGACTCCTCGCAAGCGCCGCCGTCATGGAATCCCGTACGCTCTTTCCCTGAATCAGTTTTCCTTCTCCGCAGCACATGAGAGCCGCTCTCTCGCACACGTTGTCGACTCCTGTCACCTGCTCTACAAATGAGGAAGAAGATGTGACATTTCCAATCTTCTTTAACTCCTCTGCCGGATAAGTAATAAACGGAATTCCGTACTCATCTGCCAGCTGAAGAATTCCCGGTTCATCTTTTTTCAGATCAATGCTTGCGATCCGCTCCACCTGTTCCATCGAAAGTCCTCTCTCTGCCAGAATACTTTCAAGGCCTTTTTTCAGCAGCTCCCTTCCGATGCCTCTGCGGCAGCCGATCCCGGCCGTAATATTCCGGGGCTTCAGCACAAGCGTTCCGTTGTTCTCTCTCCCGTCTGCGACCTGCATGTTGTCTGTTATGATAATCCTGTGCCGGAATGCTTTCAGCGAATCATAATCCCTGCACAGTATGAGTTCTTCCGGAATATTTCCTTCAATCCGGCATCCCTGGTACTCCGGGAAAAAAGCAACCCTCTCTCCTTCCAGTACCGCCGCCGATATCTCCTTTGACATCCTGCGATCGGTAATGTATAAATGATTCTCGCCTGCAAACACGTCCACCGCGAATTTCTTCTGTACATCCGTCGCAGTTGTATGAACCGCTTCCGCCCCGATCATTCCGGCGATCCCATCTGCCATCCGGACTGCTCCGCCCATATGTCCCGACAGAAGGGGAATCACATATTCTCCTTTTTCGTCCAGAACCAGTACGGCCGAATCGGTAAACTTGTCCTTTACAAAAGGTGCGATATATCTCACCGCGATTCCGGCTGCCCCGATAAAGATAAACGTATTCTTTCCCCAGTTTTTCCCGATAATCTGCCTGATTTCTCCTGAAACCGGTTCGATTCCCTCTCCCGCGAACTTCTCCGGAGCATACCCGCAGCATCTTTTGTTTTCCTGGCTCAGCCTCATCCGCAGCTGTCTGCTCAGCTCAGTCCCTGTACGGGTAAAACTGAAAATAATAATTCCGCCGGTCATATCCGCTCCTTTCCCGCTGTCATCTGCATCCTCTTTCCCAGTGTACTGCCCGCGCCGTTTTACAGGCGAAGTCCCTTGATATCCTTGATCCTGGAGAGGATCGTGTTGCAGGTACATTCCACCACTCCGGGCAGATTATCCATGGTGTCGCAGATCAGTTTTTCCATCTCTTCATTGGAGGAAGCGACTGCATGGACATGAAGCCTGCTCTTACCCGTAACACGGTAGATCTGTGTGACTGTACCGTTCGTCTTCAGAATCTCTGCCACTTCCATCAGGGTATCCGGCCTTGTCTCGATCTCAAAATAGCAGGATATGGCGCCGCTGATCTTCTGTGGATTGATAATGGTCGTATATTCTTCTATAATTCCTTTCTGTTCCAAAGCTTTCACTCTCATCTTAACCGCCACTCTGGAGATTCCGACTTTCTGACCGATCTCCGAATAAGACATTCTTGCATTCCGGATCAGAAGACTGACAATCTTCTGATCCAGTTCATCAAGCCCGTCCAGAAACATAAAACACTGCCTCCCTCTCAGCCATGCCGATATACCGGAATTCCAGCATGTCCCTGTTCTTCCGACATTGCCCCTCCGGCGCTTATTTCCGGCATTTCGCCGTGTTTTCTGCCATTATACTTCCTTTTATTCCGGTTGACAATCCTTCCTTTTCAGATTATCATATCTTACGAATGTTAATTTAAAAATTACGAATAGAAAGCAGTGATCAAAATGGAAAATGAACTTACTCGCGGTCCTGTCATGAAGACCATGCTGCGCTTCGCCATACCAATGATTCTGGGCGATCTCCTGCAGCAGTGCTACAATATCGCGGATACCCTGATCGTAGGACGTTTTCTGGGCGCGGACGCGCTGGCAGCGGTGGGATCCGCCTTTTCTCTTATGACATTTCTGACCTCCATCATTCTGGGACTTGCCATGGGAAGTGGAACCGTATTCTCCATCCGCTTCGGACAGAAGGATGAAAGAGGACTGCAGGAAGGAATCATTGCCTCCTTTGTTCTTCTGGGTATTGTGACAATTTTTCTGAATATTCTGATTTTTGCAGGAATCGACTGGATCATCTGGTTTCTGCGCACTCCGGACGAACTCATAAGCCTGATGAAAGAGTACCTGATGGTGATCTTTGCAGGTCTGGTCGGTATTTTCCTTTATAATTTTTTCGCCTCGCTCCTGCGCTCCCTCGGCAATTCCGTGATCCCTCTGGCTTTTCTTGCCGTATCTGCAGTACTTAACATCGTGCTGGATCTGTGGTTCGTTGCCGGGCTTGACCGGGGCGTCGGCGGAGCCGCTGAAGCCACCGTCATCTCTCAGTATGTATCCGGAATCGGAATTGCCCTCTACACATGCATCCGATTTCCTCACCTGATACGGCCTAAGGCCGGCATCCGTCTTCGTCTGAGCCGGATAAAGGAAATTACCAGTTTTTCGGCTCTGACCTGTATGCAGCAGTCCATTATGAACCTGGGAATCCTGGCAGTGCAGGGTCTGGTTAACAGTTTTGGCACTACCATCATGGCTGCCTTTGCGGCAGCAGTGAAAATTGATGCTTTTGCCTATCTGCCCGTCCAGGACTTTGGAAACGCATTTTCCATCTTCATCGCTCAGAATTTCGGAGCGAGAGAGAATAACAGGATCCAAAAAGGCATCCGGGCAGCGCTCCTCACTTCTGTCTTCTTCAGTCTGTTCATCTCTCTGCTGGTCTTTGTTTTCGCAGAGCCGCTGATGGGGCTGTTTATCGACGCAGAAGAAGTCTCCGTCATATCTGAAGGAGTCCGGTATCTGCGTATTGAAGGCGCTTTCTATACGCTGATCGGTATCCTGTTTCTGCTCTACGGACTGTACCGCGCTCTCGGGAAACCGGGAATGTCCGTCATCCTCACTGTCATGTCGCTGGGCACACGGGTGGCTCTTGCCTATGCGCTCTCAGCCCTCCCTGTTTTCGGTGTCGTGGGGATATGGTGGTCTGTTCCCATCGGATGGTTTCTTGCCGATGCACTGGGAATCGGCTATTATCTTGCAAACCGGAAAAGGCTTGCTGCATAGGCAGGCTTTTTCCGCCCCCTCTCATTATCTCCCCTATATCCCCTGTTTTTCCAAGCCGTCCTTTTCCCCGGTCTGTTCACTTCCCATCATCAGCCAGTTTGCCCGGAATATACGCATCAGGTTCCAGTACCATGCACCCGCCAGTTCATATTCTTTTACAAGATTCCATTTTGCCTCTACACTTCTTGGATCTTCAAACCAGACCACGTGCTCGATTCCGGACTTTTTATATGTAAACCAGGGAGCCTGAGACATCCTGGCATACTCGATCACCGCTCCGTTCTCGGCTGCAATACCGGCCGCTTCCGCATTGCCTACAGTCCGTGCCCGGGTAATCCCCTTTTCATATGGAAGCGGCCAGTCATATCCGTAGTTCGGGATCCCCAGAATCAATTTTCCGGCGGGTATCCGGCTGACCGCATACTCCACCACTTCCCTCACTTTGTCAAGAGGCGCCACCGCCATGGGCGGACCATAGGTATATCCCCACTCATATGTCATGAGGAATACCGCATCTGCATTTTCCCCAAGAAGCGCATAGTCGATTCCTTCCACCAGGAGCCCCTTCTGACTGTCTGATATTTTTGGGGCCACAGCGACGGAGACTCTGTAGCCGTTCCGATTCATTTTTGTACGCAGCTTTCCGATGAATTCCGCATACCGGACCCGGCTTTCCGGCAGAACATATTCAAAATCAATATTCACTCCTGCATATCCTCTGTCGCTGACAGCCGCAAGGAGTTCATCGGTCACCTTATCCTGCAGCATTTCATTTTCCACAAGGACTTTTACCAGCTGATTGTTAAAAGCGCCGCCGGAAAAGGGCGTGAGCACCAGGATCGGCTCTGCCCCCTGCTTTCGGGCCGTCTCTGTCATCCACAGATCATCCTGAGGCGGCGGGACAAGAGTCCCCTCAAATGTAAATCCCCAGGAAAACACAAGCAGTTTCCGGAGCGAAGGCAGCGCCTGCCCCAGAACGGCCGGCTCGATAAAGGGATATGCATATCCCCCTGTTTCTTTTCCCTCTGCCAGTCCGCCGTTCTCACCTGCCTGAAGGAGCAGCAGTGCCTGCCCCTGGGCGATTCTGTCTCTGTTTTCTATCTGATTATCATAGACGATTTTCCACACCGGCACTCCTGTCCTTTCAGAGATTTTCTCCAGTGTATCGCCTTTTTCTACTATATATATCAAAAAAACACCCCCGTGCAGAAATTGAGAACGCCCCAAAGAGACGTTCTCAATTCAGATATATGCTCCCGCACAGAAGATTAGAACCGCCTATGCCGTCTGATCGGCTCCTTCATTTTCTCTTCCACATTAATCTCTGCTCCTGTAATGTGAGTTCAACTTCATATTCGGGATAAGTTTTTCCCGCCGCTATATGCATTTCAGCAGTTTCTTTTCCGCTGCAGCGGAATTATGCGAACTGACTGTTGTAAAGCTCTGCATAGGCGCCCTTTGCCCTCAGAAGTTCCTTATGGTCTCCCTTCTCGATAATATCTCCGTTCTGCATGACAAGGATCAGATCTGCGTCGACGATCGTAGAAAGTCTGTGGGCAATGACAAAGCTGGTCCGGTTCTTCATCAGGGCATTCATTGCCTTTCCGATTTCCATCTCCGTGCGGGTGTCCACACTGGATGTGGCCTCATCGAGGATCAGCACAGCCGGATTGCAGAGCATGACTCTGGCAATCGTGAGAAGCTGTCTCTGTCCCGCGGAGATATTGTCCGCATCCCCTTCCAGCACCGTATCGTAGCCTTTCGGCAAAGTCCGAATGAAGAAGTCCGCCCTCGCAGCCTTCGCCGCCGCAATGATCTCCTCCCGGGAGGCGTCCGGTCTTCCGTAAGCGATATTCTCAGCGATGGTGCCCTCAAACAGCCAGGTGTCCTGAAGAACCATTCCGAAATTACTTCGCAGCCCCCGGTAGGTCAGACAGTCCGTGGGAACCCCGTCCAGTGTGATCTGCCCGCCGTTCACCTCATAAAAACGCATCAGCAGATTGATCAGCGTCGTCTTGCCCGCGCCTGTGCTCCCTACAATTGCGATCTTCTGCCCCGGCTCGGCTGTAAAACTGATATCCTTCATAAGGATCCGTTCCGGCGTGTAGCCGAACCGTACATTCCGGAACTCCACCCTTCCTTCCGCATTCTCTGTTCCGCCTGCCGGGTCCGCAGTATCAGGCAGGATCTCTTTCTCATCCAGAAGTTCAAAGATCCGCTCTACGGAGGCAATAGACGACTGAAGAGAGTTAATCATATACGCCGCCTCAGTCAACGGCTCCGACGCCTGGTACACGTACTGAAAGAACGCCTGGAAGGTTCCCACAGTCAGCACTCCGTCCAGCAGGAGTTTTCCTGCGAAAACAGCGATCACCGCCTGTCCCAGACGGTTCACAAGGCGGATAAACGGATTTACCATATTCATCATAAAATCCGCCTTCCGGGACGTGTCCGCAAGTTCTTTCACAGCATCCCGCATTTCCTCAGCACTTTTTTCTTCCCGGTTGAATGCCCGGATCACCGTACGCCCGCTGTAGGCTTCCTCCACCTGCCCGGTCACCCGGCTCACTGCCTGCTGCCGCAGCGCGGCGTACCGCAGCGTCTTCGCGGCGAACAGTTTCGTGGAAAAAATGGACAACAGCGTAAATACCAGAAAGACCACTGTCAGCCCGATGTGGAACCGGAACATCATGAGCAGTGATCCGACAACCATCCCCACTGCAGTAAACAGCTTTAAAAGTCCTGTCTGAAGCACCTCAGACATCTTATCCAGATCGTTGGTGGCACGGCTTAACACCTCCCCGGTCTTATGGTTATCAAAGAAAGAAAGGGGCAGACGATCCAGCTTCCGGCTGATCTGCGTCCTCAGTTCCAGGCTCAGACGCTCGGCAAAACTCGCCATCAGAAAACTCTGGAAGGTATACAGAACTCCGGTCGCCGTATAGATCCCAAACAGGATCATGATCTCTCTTCCTCCATGTTCCCAGGTCACACGGAACCCGGTTCCGTTTTCCAGTGCTCCACGGATTTCCCGCCAGAGAAGATCCACGATTCCGGCGCTGTAAACCGGAGCCGCCACGGAAAGCACGGTATAGAAGATCACAGACACCGCCACAATCACCAGGCGTATCCGCTGTCTCCCCACGGTTTTCCACAGTCTCATCACCGTCGCGGCGGCGCCTTTGTTTCTCCGTTTTTCAGCCAACTTCCCCGCCTCCTTTCATCTGTGATCTGGCGATCTCCCGGTACACCGGACAGTTTTCTATCAATTCCTCATGTCTGCCGATGCCGACGATCCTGCCCTCGTCCAGAACAAGGATCTGGTCCGCATTCAGGATCGTGTTGATCCGCTGGGCGATGATCAGCACCGCCGCATCCGCGACTTCTTCTTTCAACGCCTTTCGCAGAGCCGCATCTGTCTTGAAGTCAAGAGCGGAAAAACTGTCGTCAAAGATATACAGGTCCGCTTTCTTCATCAGAGCCCGTGCAATACAGAGCCGCTGCTTCTGTCCGCCGGAATAGTTCGTCCCTCCCTGTGCCACATGGGCGTCCAGTCCGTTAGCCAGACTGCTGACGAAATCTGCCTGAGCCACCGAAAGGATGCGCCGCATCTCTCTCTCGGATGCATTTTCATTCCCATAGCAGAGGTTGTCGGCAATGGTCCCTGAGAAGAGCCATGCCTTCTGGGGTACGTAGGAGATCCGGCTTCTCAGCTCGTTCTGGGCAATGTTGCGCACATCAGCACCGCCCACAAAGATGGATCCTTCCGTCACGTCATGGAACCGGAGAAGAAGTTTGGCAATGGTAGATTTTCCGCTGCCTGTTCCGCCGATGACTGCTGTGGTCTCACCTTTCCGGCAGATAAAGTTCAGATCCG
Source organism: uncultured Lachnospiraceae bacterium (assembly GCA_930972465.1). Lineage (GTDB taxonomy): Bacteria > Bacillota > Clostridia > Lachnospirales > Lachnospiraceae > Mediterraneibacter > Mediterraneibacter stercoravium. The sequence continues at coordinate 11,796 of CAKNHF010000012.1, read as the reverse complement.
TCAGGGCATTCTCGTCCGCGTCAGGGAAACGGAAGGTGACGTCTCGAAAAACCGCGGCTTCCACCGCCGGCTTCATCGGGCTCCTGATCGAGTCCTCTCCATCCAGGATCTCCGGTTCCTTCTCCAGCACTTCCCTGATCCTTCCGATGCACACTCTCGCTCTGGGCAGAAGAATAATCACCATCTGCGCCATGATGATATAGAACAGGATCATGATGGAATACTCCGTCAGAGCTGTGATATCCCCGATTTCCATAAATCCTGCTCCGATCCGGTCGCCGCCGATCCACAGGATGGCCACGATACAGATATTGATGACGAAGAACGCCGTACTCTCCAGTCCTGCAAACAGGAGATTTGCGCTGACTGCTGTCTCTGCATAGTCCTCGAAGGTCTTCCGCATCCTCTTCTCCTCATCCTTTTCCTTGTTGAAGGCACGGATTACTCTCACTCCGGTCAGATTCTCTCTGAGTACCACGTTCATCCGGTCAAGGAGCCGCTGAAGCCTCTCAAAGATCACCGACGCTTTCCGGGTCACAAGAACCGCCAGCACGATGATCAGGACCGTCACCGCGATCAAAAGAACTCCCATCACCCTGTCAATGGCAAAAGCCAGCCCCACACCCATGACACATACAGCCGGGACCGGCAGCACCATCTGAATACACCAGACCACGGACTGCTGGACGATGTTGATATCATTCAGCGTCCGGGTGATCATGGAACCTGTGCCGAACTGTTCAAAATCATGCTCAGAAAAAGTAAGAGATTTCTCGTAGACGGCATTCCTCATATCCTGACCGATCTTTGCCGACAGATCCGCGCACAGCCAGCTTCCGATAAGTGCTCCCGCCCCGGAAAGGACGGTCACTGCCAGCATTGCGATTCCTTTCCCGATCATATAGTCCAGGCTGCCGCTCTCCACACCGATATTGATCATATCTGCAGTAAGTCTGGGTACCAGCAGTCCTCCGGCCACATCCAGGAGCATGGCAAGGATGTTAAACAGACAGAGTCGTCTGTAAGGTTTAAGAAATTGAAGGATCAGTTTCATGAAAGCACCTCCAAAAGCTTCTTTTCTTTTTCCGCGAATCCGTCCACATATTTCCGGGAAAGCCGGATAAACTCGGCCCGCTCCTCCGGTTCCATCTCCAGAAACGCCGCGTTCTCGATGTCAACCACCGGTCGGATCTTTTCCTCCACAAACTGTTTCCCCTTGTCCGTGAGACGGATATGTTTGTCTCTTCCACGCTGTTCCAGATACAGATATCCCTGGCGTTCAAGGTTTCGCATGGAAGAGTTGACAGTCTGCTTGCTCACATATGCCTCCCTGCAGATATCCCGCTGCAGGCACCCATCCCCCAGCGTACCCACCATGTACAGGACAGCGAAGGCACTGTCTGAGAGTCCCATTGCAAGAGCAATCTCATGATATAGATCATCCAGCTCTTTGTATAATCGGTTAAACTGCTGTACTTCAGTTTCCTGATGCATTTGTCCATAGCCCCCTTTAGTCCGATTTCGTACCAAGAGTATAGTACGAAATCAGACTAAAGTCAAGGCAAAAAACGAGTCCCGCAAAAGGGACCCGTATATTAATACGCTTATTTTATGTTCAGCACCGTATATACCATGTCTGATTCTCTCCTCTCCGCAAAATCCAGTCAGTCCAGTCTTCACGTATTGTATCACGTTTTGTCAAAAACAGAAAGAAGCCCGCGGAGAAGACCGCCTCTCTTACAGAGATAGCAGCTTCCGCGGGCCGGAAACAGCCATACTTTTTCATACATTATCCGATCTCAAACGTCACCTGTGCGCTTCCGCTTCCCAGAGCTTCTGCAAGACTGTCCGGATCCTCAACGTATCCCACCGGCGTATAACTGTATGAAGTAGAAAACGACTCGTAGAACAGCACAATGCAGTCAGAACCGAAAAGCATCAGATCCCCTGTTTTGATCCTTCCCGGGCGCTCGGCCCTTGTAGGGAGACTTTCCGGCATATAATAATACTTTTCGTTTCCGTTCAGCTCACTCATCTCTATTGTCATCGGAAGCTTCTCTGCGAACGCCCGGGACGTTTCACTGTCGTAAAGTTTTGCGGAAAACTTCTTTTCTCCTGCTGTGATCGTGATCTCTGTCATTTTCTCTTCCTCCTCTTCTCCGGCCGGATCCTCTGCCTGACGTTCTTCTGACAGCCGATCCTCTGCCTCTTCATTTTCTTCTTCTGCCTGCTGTTCGGGATCTCTGTTCTCTGCTGTTTCAGTCGTCAGCGACGGATCCTGCGAAACCATACTGCTGTCTTCCCCGCATCCCGGGAGAGACAAAATTAAAATACCTGCCAGCAGGATCACTGCAGTTTTTTTCATAAATGTTCCTCCCTTACGCAGTTTTCAGACTTTTCCCTGTACTTTTCACTCTTTCTTCACCGTATACACGCCATGTGATCAGAGCAAACGCACAGACGATAAAGAGAATTCCGCCAAGCACGATATACCGTGTTCCAAAACGGGAAAGGAAAAATCCGCACGCGGTCGTCCCCACTGTAGTTCCAAGGTTCGTGGATGCAAGGAACAGACCGTTTGCAAAATCCGGGGCTTTCGGCGCCGCCGTAGCCAGCCAGTATTGATTGATATTCGCCGCTGCTCCCGCAAGTACGCCCCATACAAACGTGAGCACTCCCATGGGAACCGTAAAGTATCCCAGAAAAAACAGCACTGCATATACCGCCGCGAGAAAGAACGGAAACGTTACCACAAATCCCTTGGGCCGGCTGCTCAGCAGCCTTCCCGCAATCAGATTTCCGATCATGTTAGACAGCCCGTATACAAGAAGGAGTATACTGATCAGTCCCGCTGAAAGCTGCGTTACTGTCTCCATATATTCCGAGAGATAACTATATACGCCAAACACAGAACCGTTTAAAAACATCACTCCGAAAATAGAGAGCCATGTTTTTCCCTCCTTCAGCACACTCAGCTGAGACCCGTAAGACATTCTCTCTTTTACCGGGAGATCCGGCACTGCGATAATCGTGGCGATCAGAGCAGCCGCATTCACAGCCGCGAAAAACAGCATACCGGCACGCAGGGACGTGAGGCTGGAGATATAGCTGACGATGGGTACGCCAAGGACCATTCCCGCAGAGACTCCCATCATAACCCTTGCCACCGCCTTCGGTGATTCTTTCTCCGGCACAGAAGAACCTGCGACCGACATTGCCATGGATACATATACCGGCTGGAAAAAAGCCGGGATCACACGAGTGATCAGAACCACCGGAAAGTTCGAGGCAAATGCCGAGATCACATTACATGCCGTAAATACACTCAGGACAAGGACCATCGCTTTCTTCCTGTTTATTCCCGAAAAGAAAAGGGGCATAGTCGGTCCGGACGCCGCAACCACCAGTGCAAACATACTGACCAGCATTCCCGCCGTCGCAACCGTTACCCCGTAATTTTCAGAAATCAGAGGAAGGATGCCGACCACGCCCATCTCTGTATTGATAATACTGAAAACACCCAGTGTTAAAATAAGGATCAGACCCTTTTTCATCTGAATCAAACCTCCTCCATAATTTCTACATCCTCACTTTAACACGGAGACATTTAAATAACAAATATTTATATATAATATATTTTCATAGAATTTTTCTATGATAAGTATTCACCCTTACTCTGCCCTCTTTTTTCAGAACTACTTTATCGATCTCCCCAGTTCATAAGCTTCTTTCAGTTCCGGTTTTCCCTCAATGTCACCTGCATCTTCATTTCCTCCTGCAAGGACATGCCCGAGATTTTTCCATCTCAGATGCTCCATCAGATGGTCATAATAGAGAAGGACATCGTCAAATCCATTGCCTTCCGCAGCCATCAGAAGCGCAGAAGATCTGCCGCATCCTCTGAGAAGATTGCCATCCCCCTCCTCCAGAGCAAACAGACGGTCAGTAGCTGTCCTGATCTGTCCGCTCATGTTCCAGTAATAGAGTGGAGTGGCAAAGACCACCACATCGGACTCTTTCACTGCCGGATAGATCTGATCCATGTCATCTTTCTGAACACAGGGACATTCTCTGCTGCTGTGTCCGCCGAAGCAGCCTTTACAGCCATGAATCTCCATTCCGCTCAGAAAAAATTCCGTCACCGTGTTGCCCGCACTTTCCGCACCTTCTGTAAAGGACTTTACAAGCGCTGATGTATTTCCATTTTTCCTGGGGCTTCCGTTTAGTATTACAATTTTCCTGCCCATGCTGATTCTCCCTTCATTCAACGATCATTCATTCTCAGAACTTATCCGCCAGTGCCGCTGCCTGGGCGCATCCGTCGGTCTTGTCGATATCTCCTTCGTTCAGCACACCGGGAATGAGTACTTCACCGACCATTTTCCATTTATTCAATGCAGCTGTCCGCTCCATTGGAATACGCACTCCATCCAGCACCGTCAGGTCTTCTTCCTCACAGCACGCGATAATGGCGCATTCTTTTCCGGCAATATCTTTTCCTCCTACCACAAGGGAGTAGAGGCGGTCGATCACTGCCTTGATCTGAGACGGAATGGAATACCAGTAAACCGGCATGGTAAATACTATGCCGTCTGCCTCTAACACAGCCGGGGCAATGGTATTGAAGTCATCGTCAAAGGAACAGGCTTTTCCTGTTTTATAGCAGGTTTCACATGCATGGCAGCCCCCCAGCTTCATCATGGCTGCATCAAATCTTGTCACTGTGTGGCCTTTTTCTTCTGCCGCTTTGATAAAAGCTTCTGTCATGGCAAAACTGTTTCCGTTTTTACGCGGGCTTCCTGTAATTACAACAATTTTTTTACTCATAATAATCTCTCCTTTTCTTCGCGGGATTGACATTCCCCGCTGCTGATATTACAATCATAGCAAGAATATACCATAAAACAAGTACGCACATAAAAGTGCGATACTTACAAGCAGGTTCAATACTTACCCGAAGGAGAGTGTAAAATGGGCAAAAGATGCATCTCTAATGAAACTTTAAGCACCACCGGATTCAGTTATACTTTATCTCTGATTAACGGGAAATACAAAATGACGATCCTCTATACACTGATGGAATTCGGTGTGGTGAGATTCAATGAAATGAAAAAATATATCGGACAGATTTCCTATAAAACACTCAGCTCCACATTAAAGGAACTGGAAGCAGATCAGCTTGTTCACAGAGAGGAGTATCCGCAGATCCCGCCCAAGGTAGAATACAGCCTGACCGAAAGAGGCAGATCGCTGATTCCTATTCTGGACGGAATGTGCGAATGGGGTGACAAAAACCGGCTTTGATATGCCGGTTTTGTCTGTTTTCCGAATCCCTGCGCTCTTCGTTCCACTACGGTCGGCGCTAAGCGAACGCCCCCGGACGTTCAGCGCCCTCGAGGAGCGTTTATCACATGGGGATTGGCTCACAGCCTGTAGAGTCGGGAGTCTTTCCCCATCTGATAAAATATGTCAGGCGCTTCGCTTCATCCCGTACCGCCGGTAACACTGATAGATCACCGGAAGGAACACTGCCGCCACCAGAGTATAAAACAGCATGACAAACGGAATCTGCCGGAACACCAGGCTCCCGATCTGATAGATGTAAGTCCGTCTTGCACAATTCAGTATATTAAGGAGCTGATCCGGCGTGAGCTGGAAAAAGGTACCAAAAGGCAGTGCCCTTCCGATAAATGGTAAGACACAGAACAGGATAAACGGAATACACACTGCGATATTCGCCGAATGGGTCTTTGCTGACACCAGCATGGCAACAGATGCAGAAAGCAGGCTGGCGATATATCCGCACACCAGAATGATCAGGTATAGCTGCCCGAAGGTCACGTTGTAAATACAGTAAGGCGAATCAACCTGATACGTTGTATTGAATCCGCTCACTCCCATCACAGCGAAAGAGATGCCGGAGAGCAGCGCCATTCCCACCCAGTAGATCACTGTTGCCATGAGAAGTCCGGTCAGGATCTTACTGCGCACGGCTTTCGTCCTGCTGTACCTGCAGGAGAAGAACACCGCGTCCGCCTTCAGAGAGAATTCGTCGGCGAAGATTCCTGCCGCAAGAAATCCGATCAACACTACAAGGATTATTCCATAGGTAGTAGCATATAAGCGCATATTATCCCATGAATCAGCCGGTTCATAGTAAAAGGGAGTATCCGTCTTTTCATACTGAGTTCTTAAGAACTCCTGCTTTTCCGGGGTATCCCCATACTTCTGAATGAGCTGCTCTATATACTGTTCCCGGATGGAATAGATATCTTTCGCCTGATCTGTCGTAATGCCCTGGAGAGCACCAGGTGAATATCCCTCATCTCCTCCAAGTATGGTGTCCACCATCTGTGTAATATCCGAGTACGCCTGAATACGCTCTCCATATACAGTATCCGGCACATCGTCCGGGTAGTCACGCGCGATCTCCTGACGGTCCGCCACGATCTGAGCGATCACATCCCCGGTGAGTTCCCCTTTCCACTGGTTTTTATCCTGCGTCAGTCTCCGTATAGCATCAGGAGTCTCATGGTTGATTCCCTCACTGTCTACATACCACTCGCTTGTCACCGCAAACACACTCATCACAACACTGATGATCACTGCCACGGCAAGCAGAAGACGGTTCATCCGTTTTGTAAATATCCTTTTTAACTCATACTTCACCATCATGTTCCTCACCTGCTTTCTCTCCAAAATAAAGTAAAAATGCGTCTTCCAGCGTTGCCTCCTCCATGACTGCGCCTTCCGCCGGAGAGCGCTTTGCAAGGATACGAAGTTCAGCCCCGCCGGGGACAGTCTTCACATTGGAGACCAGATATTTACTAAGATAACGGTCTGCCTCCTTTCTCGGAACCGTACAACTCCATACCGCCTGATCCATGGAAGAGATGATCTCCTCCGCTGTTCCGTTCATGAAGAACTTACCATCCTTCATGAGCAGGATGTCATTGGCAATAAATTCCACGTCAGATACGATGTGGGTTGACAACAGCACCAGCCGGTCCTCCGCAAGCTCGCTGATCAGGTTCCTGAAACGTATCCTCTCGTTAGGGTCCAGTCCCGCGGTGGGTTCATCAAGGATCAGAATCTGCGGATCGTTCAGCATAGCCTGGGCAATCCCAACTCTGCGCTGCATTCCTCCTGAAAGATTCCTCATCTTTCTCTTTTTCATCTTCCGGAGTCCCACCTGTTCCAGAAGTTTCTCTGTCCGCTTCTTCGCCGTCATCGGACGGATTCCCTTGATGGATGAGATATACATCATATAATCCTGTACCGTAAAATCCGGATAGAACCCGAAGTCCTGGGGCAGATACCCGAGTACTTTCCGATATGACGCGTCCATCTTGAAAATATCCTTTCCATTCCATGTGACTGAGCCTTCTGTGGGACGCAACAGGGTACAGATCATCCGCATCAGTGTCGTCTTCCCCGCTCCGTTTACTCCCAACAGTCCATAGACCCCCTGTTCCATCGAACAGGAAACATGATCCACGGCACGGAAATCTTTAAAATCTTTTGTCAGTTCTTTTATCTTTAATTCCATGAACGATTTACCTCCCAGATTGATTCACAGTCTTTCTGTGCCTTCCTGACACACCAGACCAGATAGGCAAAAGAGCAGATCAGAAGCCCTGCCCAGACAGACACTGCGATCTTTTCATAGATCCAGTCCTGCCCCAGTATCATCATCCAGACTGCTGCCCACGCCAGGCAGATAATCCCTGCCAGGTATTCCATCTCCGCTCTTCTGCTGCACAGGATCCGGAAGCAGATACAGCAGGAAATGTTGAATGGAACAACAAAGTTGATGATAAATGTCCCCAGAGAAAGCTGTGACGTCCAGATCGCCGCTGTATAAAACAGAGTCAGCAACAGAAGGTCTGCCATTCCGAGCAGCAGGATCCGCGCCGAATAGATCTGGCGCAGGGAATAAAAGGAAGTTCCCTCAATCTCCATCGAAGAGGTCCTGCGGTTCTTCCAGAGTTCCGGGATGACCAGGATCACGAAAAGCGAAGCTCCCGCCCCCAGTGTTCTCTGTGCATAGATTCCTTCAGAGTCATTGAGCAGGTACAGCAGGATTGCCAGCACCAGCCCCTGAAGGATCCACCACCTCTTACCGATATACCGAAGCTGCTGATAGAGGAATTCCGCGTAGGTCATCAGACGGTCCTCCTGCTTTATAAACGCATCCTCCGAGCTTTGGATCGTCTCCAGGATCGAGGACTCTTTTATGCAATTCTTCTGTACATTCTCTGCATACTCCTGTATTTTCTTTTCAAAAGGTTCCATTATGAATCCTCCTTTCACCCAGATATTCTCCAAGCAGTTTTTTTGCCCGGGTCACACGGTATTTCACCAGAGACAACTTGATATCCAGCAGTTTCGCGATCTCTCTCTGCTTCAATCCCTGAAAGAAAAAGAGGATTGCCGTCTCTCTTAACTCCTCCGGCAGCCGGGCAACGGCGATCTCCACATCCATCCGGATTTCCGCCGATCCCATATCCTGATCTTCCTCCGCCTTCTCGGGGATCTCTTCCACATACTGCTCTCTTACCTTTCTATAGTAATCTTTGCAGGCGTTGGAGGCGATGGCATACAGGAAAGCGGAACACTTTCCCCGGTGCTGATACTGCTCAAAGGACTGGAAAAATTTCAGGAAAGTTTCCTGGGTCAGATCCTCGGCATCTCCCCGGTCCCGGATATGAAGGAGACAGTACTGGAAGATCTTCGGGTAATATTTCCGGACAAAACTTTCAATCGCACTGTCATCTCCGTTTTTCATTTTCTGTATCAGAAAAAAATCCGAATCCATCTTGTCCTCCTTTCGTTTCTGCTTATGAAGTCAACTTCTATAATATACAACGCGCGGGAATAAGAAAAGGTTAGTGAAAGCTGTAAATTTTATAAATAATTTTTAGGAGCTAATCACCGGAAGTGTGTGCGGTCGTCAAGGTCTGGGAGAAACTCGCACTTTAGCCCGTCGCCGTCGCAAAAAACAGGCAGGAAGCGGTTTCTCAAGCATCACCGTTTCCTGCCCGTTTTCCTTCACCTTATGTCTACTCCATCTCTCTGCGGATTGATTCGATCTCCTCCTCATTCAATCCGCTTGCTTCTTTGATCGTCTTAATATCCACGCCCGCCTTTAAGAATGCGAAGATCATTTCGCGCTTTCCCTGCCTTAATCCTTCCGTTCTTCCCTTATTGTCCGCTTCTTTCAACTCTTCCGCAAACAGCTCATTTAATGCATCGCACATCATCTTTTCCACCTCCATCTGTTCCCAGTTTGCCCTTGTGATCAGATTCATCACAGCAGTATAGTCTTTTGATTTCCTGTGTTTTTCATATTCTCTCATCAGCTTTTGGATCTCTTCTCCTGCGCGGAGATCAGTCCGCATGCTTTGGATCCAGTAGTTTTCTTCATCTGACATCCGTGGAGCGATCAGAAGCTGCATGGGGATCGGGTCTCCCCTGAGATAATAGATTCCGCCTCCCTGATACTCCGTATGCATTCCCCGAACTCTTTCCAGATGTTTCAGAAATTCTCTCGGATAATGACTGCATACAAAAGTAAGCGTCATGTCTTCCGGATCGATTTCTTTGATCCTGTCTGTGTTGGACTGATAAATGCAGGCGTAGCCATATACTTTATAAAAGTCATTCACACTCAGACTGTCGTCAGGCGATTTATATTCTATGATATTATGTTTCCTGAAGATCCGCCCGATCGTTTTCTTTATCTCAACATCCCGCAGTTTTTTAATGATAAGTACATCTATCTGCAGAGGCTTTTTACTCAGCAGGTGTTCTTCATGCATCTCCAGATACTGCATCTCATCCTGCAGCGTGATACGCAGCGCGGCGCCAAAGGCCGGATGCCATTGTAGTTTTGCTTTTTCCATTTAGTCTCCCTTAAGTATAATACATTTTGTTTCCATGTCGCAATGTTAAATTCAGGTCATTCTTATATCGCTTATTTCTCAGCTTATCTCTGCAATGGCATCACTCCTGTCTCATTCTCCATTTTCCGCTTCTGTGAAAATTCCCGGAATATACGGGTCTGAAATAATGATGATAATTTCTGCGGTCTGATCGAGCTGATTGCTCTCCGCATCGGATAATGACAGGATACCACATTTTTTACCAAATGTGATCCACAATTTATAAAAATAATCGCTGTCAGAGTTACAGTTCCCACCTTATCGAATCAAAAAAACTTTACTTGAGAATCGTTTTCATGTATTATTGTTAGTTGTTCCTAACCACAAAATATACAAAGGAGAATTTTTATGACATTTCAGATGTATAATTGTCCGGTAAGATCAATCAATCGGAGGAAAATCATCATGGCTTCAATTCGAAAAAAACGAAAAGCTTTTGTGGAGCAGGCAGACTGTGTAGCCTGCGGCTGCTGCGTAAAAGTCTGTCCCCTGGAAGCGATCCGGATCATCAGTGGGATCATGGCTCAGGTGGATATGGGAAAATGCGTCGGATGCGGAAAATGTGCCAAAGAATGTCCGGCAAGTGTGATTACGGTCCGGGAGGTGGAACATTAAAAAGCAATGGTATGATTACTTATGGATTCTTTCTCTCACTTATCTGATTTTAGGTTTTTTCAATATTATGTTTGCATGGCTCGGCCTGATCTGCTTTTTTGTTCCTTTGCTTATCTCACTGATAAAGGGCACAAAGGGATATTGTAACCGCTACTGCGGAAGAGGCCAGTTGTTTGGACTGCTGGGCGGCACCTTCGGGCTTTCCCGCAAAACAGATATTCCAAAGTGGATGAAAAGCAAATGGTTCCGGTATGGGTTTTTAATCTTCTTTTTCACAATGTTCTTCCTGATGCTCTGGAATACTTATCTGGTATTTTCGGAAGCCCGGGACCTGAAGGAGGTCGTAGCGCTTTTGTGGACCTTTAAAGTACCGTGGCATTGGGCTTACCACGGCACTTTGTTCCATCCTGGCGCAGCTCAGTTTGCTTTCGGTTTTTACAGCATAATGCTTACCTCCACGGTGCTTGGTCTGATCACCATAGTGATAGTATAAAAATAGTACAAAGTAAAGATGCCATGTATACCTAAATCATGTATGATAAGAAAGATGATATGAAGGAGGAATCACAGACATGGCAAAAGGTACGAAATATGATCAGCAGTTTAAGGAGAACGCAGTCAGGTATCGTCTGGATCATCCGGAACTCACACTCAAGAAAGCGGCTGAAAATCTGGGAATCAGTGATTCTGCTCTCAAAACATGGCTCCGGGCAGCCAAGGAACATGAAGGCTGTGTGCCAACAAGAGGATCCGGCAATTATTCCAGTGATGAGGCAAAAGAGATCGCTCGTCTCCAACGAGAGCTAAGGGATACAAAGGATGCCCTTGAGATTCTAAAAAAAGCCATCAGTATCCTGGGAAAATGACAGAGGCTGTTTATACTGCCACAGCAGAGTATATTGTGGAAATGGAGCAGCGGCCGGTGAAGCACCGTGTCTCTGTCAGCGGGGTACTGAAACGTCTTGGTGTTTCACGATCCGGCTATAACGCATGGAAAAAAAGATGCCCTTCTGCTGCTGAAAAACACCGCGGGGAGGTTAAGGAAAAAATTTTAAAAATCTATGAGGATTCCCACCAAAACTATGGTGCTCCTAAAATCACCCATGAATTGTGGAAAGGCGGCGAAAAAATTGCAGTAAAAACGGTTGCGAATTATATGCGGCAGATGGGGATCAAAGCCCAGCCGATCTTGCCGTGGCGCTCAATACCTGCCAGATCAAGACAGGCGCACCCAGCC
>CAKNHF010000011.1 GCA_930972465.1 uncultured Lachnospiraceae bacterium | reverse complement strand
AATAAGATTATAAAAGGTAGTGCTGCTCATGAATAGTTCATGAAACAACCCTGATTAATAAGTAAAAAGTATTGAAAATAGTCGGAAAATATGATAATATATTATCCGTTCTGAGGAGAAAGAGAATTCTTCCTCCTCAGTATTTTTCAGCCGCTGTGGCGGAATTGGCAGACGCACTTGACTCAAAATCAAGCGGTTCACCCCGTGCCGGTTCGAGTCCGGCCAGCGGCATCAGAATTTTCAGCTCTGAACTTAACCGGTTCAGAGCTTCTTTTTGGTATCATAAGAAAGATTTTTCCAAATGGGTGTCGACAACATACCGTTCTTTAATAGATTTCAGTGTTTCCATGTGGGGCTGCTTCAAATGTGCTCTCTGGCTTGCCTCGTTGTCCCATTTCTCAACCAGAAGGACGCTGTCTTCCTCCAGAACCGGACGATAATACGCATAGCCAAGGCATCCGTTTTCTTTATGAATCTTTTCCGCCACCCCGCTGGAAAGTACTTCCCGGATAAATTCATCTCTCATTCCGGATTTTATGGTATATGTAACGCAAAGCAACAACTGGTTCATCTGATACAGACTGCTCCTTTCTATCCTGCTTTTTACAGGTACATCTCACACAGGTCGGATATCCGGCCGATCCTCGTTTCCGCATCCGGCACATCCCCGAAGCCGTACTCCGCAAACACGAAAGGCACCCCGGCGTCTCTGCATGCGTCTGCGTCGCCCTGAGTATCTCCCACATAGACCACGTCCTTCAGATCGTTTCGATCCATCAGGGCGCGGATGGTCTCGCTCTTGGGAGTCCCGGTCTCGCCGAAGCAGAGGTGATCCCGGATAAAGGGACCGATGCCGGAAGACTCTATCATCACTTCGATATATCCGCACTGGCAGTTGCTCACGATGAAGAGAGGATACTTTTCAGCCAGTTTCCGGATTGTTTCCACAACGCCTTCATAAAGGTCGCCGGGATGTGTCTCCAGGTGCCGGTTCTCATAATCGTAGCAGATATCGAGAAAGTCCATCCTCTCTTTTTCGGGAAGAGAGGGAAAGAGCGAGTCGGCGATCTCGGTCATGGTCTTTCCGAACAGACCTTTCAGGATATCGGCGGTTATGGTCAGATCCATATCGGAGTTTTCACGGATCGCCAGGTTCCAGGATTCGGTTACCGAGTCTGTGGAATCCCAGAGGGTCCCGTCAACATCAAAAATAATTCCATCCATATTCGGTGTCTCCTTTTTCGTTCAAAATATATTTCTGCAGATAACTCATGTTCAGATAAATCTCTGTGGATATTACTATATCAAAAACCTGCGGCGGACACAATATAAAACGAAACCGGGGACAGGAAAAACAGCCTTTTAAAAACAGGACTTTTAGTGTATACTTTAGTAATGGCGGCGCGGGGGATGCCGCGCCGGAAGAAGGAGATTATTTATATGAGAGAAAAAATCGTACTGATTGACGGACACAGTATCTTAAACCGTGCGTTTTACGGAGTACCCGACCTGACAAACTCAGAGGGGCTTCACACCAACGCGGTGTACGGATTTTTAAATATCATGTTCAAGATCCTGGATGAGGAGCGGCCGGAGTATCTGACCGTGACTTTCGACGTTCATGCGCCTACGTTCCGGCATAAAATGTTTGCCGATTACAAGGGGACGAGAAAGCCCATGGCAGAGGAACTCCGGCAGCAGGTTCCGGTCATCAAGGACGTGCTTAAAGCCATGAATATCGACATCATTGAAAAGGAAGGGCTGGAGGCGGATGATCTTCTGGGGACGATCTCCTGCCTGTGCGAGGAGAAAGGGATGGATGTGTCCATTATCTCCGGAGACAGAGATACGCTTCAGCTTGCCACAGAGCATGTGAAGATCCGGATTCCCAAGACGAAGCAGGGAAAGACCGAGGTGGAGGATTATAACGCGGCGGAGGTCCGGGAAAAGTACGGAGTGACTCCAAAAGAATTTATTGACGTGAAGGCACTTATGGGGGATACGGCGGATAATATCCCCGGTGTGCCCGGGATCGGGGAGAAAACGGCGACGAAGATCATCCAGGATTACAAGACCATTGAAAATGCCTATGAGCACGTTGATGAACTGAAACCGCCGAGAGCCAGTAAGAATTTAAAAGAGTACTGGGAGCAGGCGAAGATGAGCAAGACGCTTGCCACCATCGAGACCCATGCCGATATCCAGTTTAATATAGAAGAAGCTCGACTCGAGAATCCTTATACCGAGGAGGCTCATGAGATGTTTAAGCGGCTTCAGTTTAAAAACATGCTCAGTCGATTCGACACCGGCATTTCCGCCAATGAGATTGAGAAAAGCTTTACCGAGGTGACGGACCGGCAGCAGATAGAGAAGATTTTTGACGAGGCGGAGGCAGCAGGATGTGTCGGCGCCGCAGTGTCAAAGGATCCGGGGAATGTCCTTCCCCTGTTCGCCCACCCTTCAGGATTTGGACGGATTGCCATCGCGTACGGACAGGACAAAATTTTTTCTGTCCCCTGCGACATGAACACGGACATGGAGTATCTGTTCGGGAAACTTTCGCGTCTTTCACAGAAAGCGAAAGTCTTTTCCATGTGCGGACTGAAAGAATACCTTCCTTATATACAGGGCGGCAACGGAGAGGATGAGCAGGAAGAAAAAGCTTTTGATGTGATTGTGGCGGCGTATCTGCTGAATCCGCTGAAGAGCGACTATGATTATGAAGATGTGGCGAGAGAGTATCTGGGGCTCCTCATTGATGAAAAGCTGGATGACGGCGCGAAGGCATGCTATGAAGCATATACCGCTTTTGCCTCTGTGCCGGTTCTTGAAAAGAAACTGGAGGAGGCGGGGATGGACCGCCTCTTCCGGGAGATCGAGATGCCTCTTGTATTTACGTTGTATCACATGGAACAGGCCGGGGTGAAGGTAGAAGGAGATGCCCTGAAAGCATACGGGGACCAGCTTGGCGGGCGGATTGTGGAGCTGGAAAAGGAAATCTATGAGCTGGCCGGGGAGGAGTTTAATATCAATTCTCCGAAGCAGCTTGGCGTGATCCTTTTCGAGAAGCTTCAGATGCCCCATGCCAAGAAGACAAAAACCGGATATTCCACGGCGGCGGATGTGCTGGAGAAGCTGGCGCCGGATCATCCCATTGTTGCGAAGATCCTGGAATACCGCCAGCTTGCAAAGCTGAAGTCCACGTATGCGGACGGGCTTGCCGTATTCATCGGAGATGACGGACGGATCCACGGAAAGTTCAATCAGACCATTACAGCTACAGGACGTATCAGCAGCACGGAACCCAATCTGCAGAATATTCCCGTGCGGATGGAACTGGGACGGCTTATCCGCAAGGTTTTTGTCCCGGCACAGGGATGTGTATTTGTGGATGCGGATTACTCCCAGATCGAACTCCGTATCCTGGCACACTGTTCGGGGGACGAGCAGCTTATCCGCGCATACCGGGAGGCAAGGGATATCCACAGGATGACCGCGTCCCAGGTGTTCCACACGCCTTTTGACGAGGTTACGGATCTGCAGAGAAGGAATGCCAAGGCGGTGAATTTCGGAATCGTATACGGAATCAGTTCTTTCGGGCTCAGCCAGGATCTGAGTATCACCCGGAAAGAGGCTTCAGAATATATCGAGCATTATTTTGAAACCTATCCGGGGATCAAGAAATTTCTGGATGACTCAGTGGCACATGCAAAGGAAAAAGGGTATGCCGTTACCTTATATGGAAGGCGCAGACCGGTGCCGGAACTGAAATCCAGCAACTTCATGCAGCGCAGTTTCGGGGAGAGGGTTGCAATGAATGCGCCTATACAGGGAAGCGCGGCGGATATTATAAAGATCGCCATGATCGGTGTAGACCGGGAACTCAGGAAACGGGGAATGAAATCCCGCCTGATCCTGCAGGTTCACGATGAGCTGCTGATCGAGGCTCCGGAGGAAGAAGTGGAAGAGGTAAAAGTTCTTCTGAAAGATAAGATGGAAAATGCGGCTCAGCTGTCCGTACCTCTGATTGCGGACATGCATACAGGACATAACTGGTATGAGGCGAAGTAAGAGTATGAGAGTAATCGGTATTACAGGAGGCGTGGGCTCGGGGAAGAGCGAAGTGCTCAGACTGCTGAAAGAGAAATATGGTGCGGCTGTCTGCCAGATGGACGAAACGGCGAAGCGGCTGCAGAGGAGAGGTACAGACTGTTTTGACAGGATCGTGAAAGCGTTCGGAACAGAGATGGTAGGAGAGGACGGAGAGCTGGACAGAGCCCGTCTGGGCGCCTGTGTCTTCTCGGATCCGGAGAAACTCCGGCTTCTCAACAGTATTGTTCATCCGGCGGTGATAGAGGCTGTGCGTTCGGATATTAAGGAGAAGACGGCGTCAGGAATCCGGATCTATGTTGTGGAGGCAGCGCTTCTCCCCGATGTAGGAGCGGAACTCTGCGACGAACTCTGGTATATCTATGTGAGAGAGGATGTGCGCAGGGCCCGCCTGAAGGCATCGCGAAATTATACGGACGGGAAGATCACGGCCATGATTGCGTCCCAGCCCTCGGACCAGGAGTTCCGAAGAGCGTGCAGTGTGATCATTGATAACAGCGGAGTGTTTGAAAATACAGAGAGACAGATAGGAGACAGACTATGAGATTGTGCAGTATCGCCAGCGGAAGCAGCGGCAACTGTATCTACGTCGGGAGCGACAGCACGCATCTGCTTGTAGATACAGGGATCAGTAAAAAGAGAATAGAGGAAGGCTTGAAAGAGCTGGAGATCAAGGGAAATGAGATTGACGGGATCCTGATCACCCACGAGCATTCCGATCATATTCAGGGACTGGGGGTGTTCAGCAGAAAATATGAAGTTCCTATCTACGCAACACCGGGAACTATCGATGGGATTCTGAGTTATTCGGGGCTGGGCAGACTGCCGGACGGGCTTCTTCATCCAATACATACAGACGAGCCTTTTGTGCTCGGGGACATCACTGTAAATCCTTTTGTCATTTCCCATGACGCGAATGAACCGTCCGGATACCGGATGGAGTGCGGCGGAAAATCCGTGGCCGTGGCAACTGATCTGGGAAAATATGACGATTATACGGTAGAGCATCTGAAGAATCTGGATGCTGTTCTTCTGGAGGCGAATCATGACATCCACATGCTGGAAGTAGGGGGATATCCATATTATCTGAAACAGCGTATCCTGGGAGAAAAAGGACATCTGTCAAATGAATTGTCAGGGCAGCTTCTTTGTGATATACTACATGATAATTTGAAACACATCGTTCTCGGGCATTTGAGCAAGGAGAATAATTACGCAAGGCTTGCCTATGAAACGGTGAAGCTGGAGGTAACTCTGGCAGATAATGACTATAAAGGGGAAGACCTTGATATGTTTGTGGCAAAGCGGGATACAGTCTCGCAGATCGTTACAGTCTGACAGGAAGAACCATATAGTATAATGTGAACTGATTATGGAAAACTGAGCCGGAAAAAGGACGGCATCACAGGAGGAAATGAAGATGAAGAAATGCATTGTCACAGTACTTGGGAAAGATACAGTAGGGATCATAGCAAAGGTCTGCACGTATCTTGCGGAAAATGAGATCAACATTCTTGATATTTCACAGACGATCGTTCAGGGATATTTTAATATGATGATGATCGTGGATGTTTCAGATC
This sequence comes from uncultured Lachnospiraceae bacterium, assembly GCA_930972465.1. Classification (GTDB taxonomy): domain Bacteria; phylum Bacillota; class Clostridia; order Lachnospirales; family Lachnospiraceae; genus Mediterraneibacter; species Mediterraneibacter stercoravium. Next base: position 66,880 of record CAKNHF010000011.1, on the reverse strand, counting down.
TGAAAAAAGATTTCACTACAGTCTGCGATGAGATGGACGCGCTGGGCAAAGAGATCGGCGTGAACATCCGATGTCAGAGAGAAGAGATCTTTGAGAAAATGCACAGACTGTAAACAAGATGAAAATGCTCCGGAGCATTTCTTTACAGAGACAAGGAATGCAACGGTCGGCTATGAATCAGAAGAACGCGAGGAATAAAGACTATGATCAATATGTATGAAGTATCAGAGACGAATAAGATGATTGAGCATGAGAACCTGGATGTGCGGACGATCACACTGGGAATCAGCCTTCTTGACTGTATCGATTCTGATCTGGACGAGCTGAACCGTAAGATTTATGAGAAGATAACAACACTGGCAGAAGACCTTGTGTCCACCGGTCAGGATATCGAGAAAGAATTCGGAATTCCCATTGTCAACAAAAGAATTTCCGTGACACCGATTGCGCTTGTAGGCGGGGCGGCGTGCAAATCACCGGAAGATTTCGTCTCGATCGCAAAGACGCTGGACAGAGCGGCGGATAAAGTAGGGGTGAATTTTATCGGAGGATACTCCGCGCTTGTGTCCAAGGCTATGACCAAGAGCGACGAGAACCTGATTCGTTCCATACCTCAGGCACTGGCGCAGACCGAACGTATCTGCAGTTCCGTGAATGTGGGATCAACAAAGACGGGAATCAATATGGATGCGGTAAGACTCTGCGGCGAGATTGTGAAAGCAACGGCAGAAGCAACGGCAGACAGAGATTCTCTCGGCTGTGCAAAGCTTGTGGTATTCTGTAATGCACCGGACGACAATCCTTTCATGGCGGGAGCGTTTCTCGGCGTGACAGAGGCGGATGCGGTGATCAATGTGGGCGTCAGCGGACCGGGAGTTGTAAAGAAGGCTCTGGAAAAGGTGCGCGGAAAAGGATTTGAAGAACTCTGCGAGACGATCAAGAAGACTGCGTTTAAGGTGACCCGTGTGGGTCAGCTTGTTGCCGGAGAGGCGTCAGAACGTCTGGGGGTACCTTTCGGGATTGTGGATCTTTCTCTTGCGCCCACACCGGACGTCGGCGACAGTGTGGCGGAGATCCTGGAAGAGATCGGGCTGGAGAGAGTTGGCGCGCCGGGAACAACGGCGGCTCTTGCGCTTTTGAACGATCAGGTGAAGAAGGGCGGCGTAATGGCGTCATCCTATGTGGGAGGATTGAGCGGCGCGTTTATCCCGGTGAGCGAAGATCAGGGGATGATCGATGCGGTAAATGCAGGTTCGCTGACCCTGGAAAAACTGGAAGCAATGACCTGTGTCTGCTCTGTAGGGCTTGACATGATCGCCATACCCGGAAAGACGTCTGCCGCTACGATCTCAGGCATCATTGCGGACGAGATGGCCATCGGTATGGTGAATCAGAAGACGACCGCTGTCCGACTGATCCCGGTGATCGGGAAAGATGTAGGGGAGACGGCCGAATTCGGAGGACTTCTGGGATATGCGCCGATCATGCCGGTAAATGAGTTTGGATGTGAGACGTTTATCGGAAGACAGGGAAGGATTCCGGCGCCGATTCACAGTTTTAAAAACTGATCTTTCCCTTGGATACACTTTTAGAAAATATGATGCCGTTATGTACGGCGGAATGGAGAAGACTATGAGCAGACTGGCAATCATAACAGACAGCAACAGCGGGATCACCCAGAGCCGGGGAAAAGAACTGGGGATTTTTGTGCTTCCTATGCCGTTTTTTATTGACGGACAGCTCTTTCTCGAGGACATCACACTGACCCAGGAACAGTTTTATGACAGACTGGGAGGAGATTCTGATATTTCAACATCCCAGCCATCCCCGGGGGACGTCATGGAACTCTGGGAAAATGTACTGAAGGATTATGATGAAATTGTTCATATTCCTATGTCCAGCGGCCTGAGCAGCAGCTGCGCCACCGCCCTGTCCATTGCAGAAGAATATGACGGCAGAGTGCAGGTGGTAAACAATCAGCGCATTTCAGTTACCCAGGAGCAGTCTGTCTATGACGCGATGAAACTGCGGGAGGAAGGAAAGTCCGCAAAAGAGATCAGGGAAATACTTGAGAAGGAGAAATTTCTCTCCAGTATCTATATCACGGTGGACACACTGAAGTATCTGAAAAAAGGCGGCAGAATCACCCCTGCGGCGGCAGCCGTCGGAACAGTTCTGAATCTGAAGCCGGTTCTTCAGATTCAGGGGGAGAAACTGGATGCTTTCGCGAAAGTGCGGGGCTGGAAAGCAGCGAAGAAGGCCATGCTGAATGCGGTTGAAAAAGATCTGAATGAGCGTTTTGCGCCTGTAAAAGATCAGATGGTACTGGGAATGGCGTATACCTGCAGCAAAGAAGAGGCGCAGGAATGGAAAGGGGAAATTCTTGAAAGGTTTCCCGGTTATGAGCTGATCGAGGGCCCGCTTTCCCTGAGTGTGGCCTGCCACATCGGGCCGGGAGCCATGGCGGTAACCTGTATGAAAAAAGTCTGACCCCGGTACCCGGAAAATGAAACGCATCGGATTCGTCCTTCGGCGACAGTTATTCTGCGCAGGAGGATGACGCCGATGCGTTTTCCTGTATCCGGACTGAAAACTGATGTGAGCAGAGTCCGTCAAAAGTTTAAATTTTTTATACTTTCAGAAGCGCCTGCTTGTATTCGTTCTGAAAAGCGGTTCTGAATTTGTCTGTCACTACAGAGGCATACAGGTTGGAGGCCAGAATATCATCGCGGAGCATTTTCTGTCCCGGTTCCGGCAGAAGGCTGCTTTCACTGAGCCTGATGAGGAGCGGGAGAGAACTCTTTTCTGATATTCGTGTGATTATTTTTTCACTGTCCCGCCGAATGCCGAGCAGACGTGCATAAAAATGATAGCCTCCGTCAATATATTTCTGTATACGGTCCTTTTTCAGTCCCAGCATGATATGCAGAAGTGCCCGGTTGATCCGGGTCTGTGTGATCTCGCGTGTTTTCAGAAGTTCACAGAACTGCTTATAGTTGAAAAAATCATTCAGTCTGGAGCATATGCGTCCGGCCAGTTCTTCGGAGACGTCCATATAACGCGTGAGGTTTCCGGGGCGCTTGTTGAGCAGTTTATATTTTAAAATAAGAGAAAAGTCATTCTGGTAGACCGGGTAGGAAACCCTGTGATAATCTTTAAGGAGTTCCATGCAGCACCCGGGAACCTGATCTTCGAGCGCTCCGAGAAGGTTGGTGTAGGACGCGTTCTCAAAAGTCTGTCCGGAGCGTTCTGTACGAAGAGAAGATCCGGAATATGCAAGGAGAGAGCGGATGGCTGAAGCGGAACTGCAGGTGCCGGAGAGTGTGCTGTCGTGATAATGCGAGCCTATCCGGCGTATGGTGAACGGAACGATGGAACTGTTCAGCTTCTTTAAGGCTTTGAGATATTCAATGCCCAGAATATTATTCGGATCATTCAGCAGAGAAGCCAGTTCTTCACGCCCGGTGTATTCAGCCAGCGCTGCCTGCCGCGCGGATGGGAAGGACCGGCCTTCCTTCAGATGCTTTTTCAGAATCTCCCGGTATCCGTCGGGTTCGCTGCAAAGGATGCCGGAAACGGTTTGAAGGGAGGAAAGGTCAGCGCATTCGCTGCCGAAACATACAGAATCAACGATGCCGAGCCGGTCCAGAAATGAGATGGCTCCCATGGCAAAATATTCTGCGCTCCCTGTGGCATAGCACACCGGGAGTTCAAATACGGCTCCGGCTCCGCATTTGAGCGCCATCTCCGCTCTGAGACGCTTGGGCATTATGGCGGGCACACCCCGCTGGACATAGTCTCCGCTCATGACGACGATGGCAGTATCGGCTCCCGTGACTCTCAGAGCCTCCTGGATGTGATAGAGATGGCCGTTGTGGAAGGGGTTGTATTCTGTGATAAGTCCGACAGTTTTCATGATAATCTCCTTGTATATCGTTAACGTAACCATTATACTATAAAAAGATAAATTCAAATAGGGAAAATTTTGTAAAGAGGGGTAAGGCATGGATAAAATAAGAAAACTGGATGTCGAAGAAATGTCAGAACTGCTGGAACAACATAATTTTAAGCAGCTGAAAGAAGGACTGGAGTCCATGCACCCTGTTGATATTGTTGATGCACTGGACGAGCTGGATAAAAAGCAGAGAACGCTTGTCTTCCGTCTTCTGGCGAAAGAAGAAGCGGCGGAAGTGTTTACGGACATGGACAGCGACATGCGTGAGGATCTGATAAATTCTCTGACAGACTCCGAGCTGGAGGAAGTCATGGATGAGATGTATGTGGACGATACGGTCGATGTACTGGAAGAAATGCCGGCCAATGTGGTGGACCGTCTCCTCATGGTGACGGACGAGGATACGAGGAAAAAGATCAATGCTCTTCTCCAGTATCCCGAGGACAGCGCGGGCAGCATTATGAATATCGAATATATCAGCCTGCGGAAGGAGATGACCGTAGCGGATGCCATCCTTAAGATACGGCAGGTGGGAATCAACAAAGAGACGATCTATACCTGCTATGTCACTGAAAAGAAGAAGCTGATCGGCATGGTGGATGTGAAAGATCTTCTCACGGCCGGAGAGTCAAGAAAAATTGAAGAGATCATGGATGAAAATGTGCTTTTTGCCAGGACTGACGATGATCAGGAGAATGTGGCCAAGATGATCAACAAGTACGGGCTTGTCGCAGTCCCGGTCATTGATCATGAGGACTGCCTGGTCGGGATCGTTACGGTTGATGACGCCATGCTCGTGCTGCAGGATGAGACGACGGAAGACATCAGCATCATGGCCGGTGTCAGTCCCAATGAGGATTCCTATTTTGGAACATCTGTATTTCAGCACGCAAAAAACCGGTCGCTCTGGCTGATGCTGCTGATGCTTTCCGCAACTGTGACAGGAGAGATACTGGGGTATTACGAAGAGGCAATGGCAGTGATGCCGGTTCTGATTACATTCATCCCCATGCTTATGGGAACAGGAGGCAACTGCGGATCTCAGAGTTCAACGCTTGTGATACGCGGACTGGCCGTAGGGGAAATTGAGTTCAGGGACATTTTCCGGGTGGTCTTTAAGGAAATAAGAGTTGCGCTTGTCGTCGGAACTCTGCTCGCGGTGGTGAACGGAATCCGTATATATATAATGTATGATCAGAACCTGCTCCTTGCGGCGGCTCTCGGGATTACAATGATATCTGTAGTTGCCATGGCAAAATGTATCGGATGCATTCTTCCCCTTCTCGCGAAGAAGGTGGGAGTGGATCCCGCGATCATGGCGGCGCCCCTGATTACCACGATTCTTGATACATGTACGATTCTTGTATATTTCAACATCGTGACGGCAATATTCCATATATAGAATAAATGTGAAAAGATCGTTATTTTTGTGACAATCATAGAAAAAAACGGGCAAATTTAAACGATTGTATTTGAAAATGCACATGGATTTCTCTTGTATACAAAAAACCTTTGCGTTATAATAAAACATGGTGATAAAAAATGAAAGGTGGATTAGTCAATCATGGGATTTATTGATGAAATCAAGGCAAGAGCAAAGGCGGATAAAAAGACGATCGTTCTTCCTGAGACAGAGGACGAAAGAACCTATAAGGCTGCGGAGACTGTCCTGAAGGAAGGGATTGCCGATCTGATTCTGATCGGAAGCAAGGAAGATATCGAGAAAAACAAAGGTACATATGATATCACAGGTGCTGCGATCGTTGATCCTGCAACAAACGAGAAAACAGAGAGCTATATCGCGAAACTTGTAGAGTTAAGAGAAAAGAAGGGCATGACCGAGGAGAAAGCAAGAGAGCTTCTTCTGAATAACTACCTGTACTACGGTGTTATGATGGTAAAGATGGGGGATGCTGACGGTATGGTATCCGGTGCATGCCACTCTACAGCGGACACGCTTCGTCCCTGTCTTCAGATCCTGAAGACAAAACCGGGAACAAAACTGGTATCTGCATTCTTCCTGATGGTTGTTCCGGACTGCGATATGGGAGCAGACGGAACGTTTATCTTCGGAGACGCGGGACTGGAGCAGAATCCGGATCCGGAGAAACTTGCAAATATCGCGATTTCCTCAGCAGAGTCCTTCCGCACTCTGACAGGAAAAGAGCCGATTGTTGCCATGCTTTCTCATTCCACCAAGGGAAGTGCAAAACATCCGGATGTGGACAAGGTTGTAGAGGCGACAAAGCTTGCGCAGGAGATGGCGCCGGATCTTCAGCTGGACGGAGAGCTTCAGCTTGACGCGGCGATTGTTCCGGAAGTCGGAGCATCCAAAGCACCGGGAAGTAAAGTGGCAGGACACGCCAATGTTCTTATTTTCCCGGATCTTGATGCCGGAAATATCGGTTACAAGCTTGTGCAGAGACTTGGCAAGGCAGAGGCTTACGGACCGCTTACACAGGGAATTGCAGCTCCGGTTAACGATCTGTCCCGCGGATGCAGCGCAGAAGATATCGTCGGCGTTGTGGCGATCACGTCCGTACAGGCACAGGCGCAGTAAAGTCTGCGGGCGCTGCGGCAAAGAGAGAGGGAAGCAGGCGGGGAAAAAGATTCCCTGCCCGGATATAAGATTCAAGTGATTCGGGAGGAAAGAAAATGAATGTATTAGTTATTAACTGTGGAAGCTCTTCTCTGAAGTTCCAGCTTATCAATGCTGAGACAGAGGATGTGCTGGCAAAGGGACTCTGCGAGAGAATCGGAATTGACGGACGTCTCACATATCAGCCGGCCGGCGGAGAGAAGGAGAAGACGGACAAGCCCATGCCGACACATACTGAGGCGATTCAGTACGTGATCGACGCTCTTACAAACGCTGAGACAGGTGTTGTGAAGAGCCTGGATGAGATCGGAGCCGTAGGCCACCGCGTGGTACACGGCGGAGAAAAATTCGCTTCCTCAGTTGTGATCGACGACGATGTAAAGAAAGCGATCGAAGAGTGCAATGAGCTGGCGCCTCTTCACAATCCTGCGAATCTGATCGGAATCGAGGCATGCCAGAAGCTGATGCCGGGAACTCCGATGGTGGCTGTATTTGATACTGCATTCCATCAGACAATGCCGGAAAAGGCATATATGTACGGTCTGCCGTATGAATATTATGAGAAATACAAAGTAAGAAGATATGGCTTCCACGGCACAAGCCACAGCTATGTATCCAAAAAAGCGGCTGAGGTCATGGGAAGACCGTATGAGGATCTTAAGACAATCGTATGCCATCTGGGCAACGGATCCAGCGTTACTGCTGTGCTGAACGGAAAATCTGTTGATACTTCCATGGGACTGACACCGCTTGAAGGACTGGTGATGGGAACACGTTCCGGAGATATTGATCCGGCGATCATGGAGTATATTGCACAGAAAGAGAATCTGGATATTGCGGGAGTCATGAATGTGCTTAACAAGAAATCCGGTGTATACGGGTTGTCAGGAGATCTCTCCAGCGATTTCAGGGATCTTACGGATGCCATGAACAGCGGCAACAAGAAAGCGAAGATTGCAATGGATGTATTCTCCTACAGAGTAGCAAAATATATCGGATCATACGCTGCAGCAATGAACGGAGTGGATGACATCGTATTTACTGCAGGAATCGGTGAAAACGACGATTATGTAAGAGAGCAGGTTTGCAGTTATCTGGATTATCTCGGCGTGAAATTCGACAAGGAAAAGAATACAGGGCTTCGCGGAAGACAGGAAGAGATATCCAAGCCGGATTCAAAAGTAAGAGTTTTTGTTATCCCGACAAATGAGGAGCTTGCCATCGCAAGAGAGACACTTGCGCTTGTAAAATAGAGGCGGCAGAGCTATCCGGAACAGAATGCGCCGGATCCTGGATTTTATGGTTGACAAACTGATATTACATGATATAATGATTTAGGTGTGAATAGGAGTATGAGACTATGTTGATTAACCTATCAGACGTTTTGTCAGACCAGCATAAGACGGTTGAGGAGACTGTGCGGCTGGAGATGGAAGAGATCCGGATGAAATCCGGAACCTACCCCATTGTCAGCAAGGAGCCGGTTCATGTGAGTGTGGAGCATATAAGGGGAAAAGAACTGCTCATCAAGGCGGAGACCAGGCTGACCGCTGTCATTCCGTGTGACAGATGCCTGGAGGATGTCAGGCGGGAGTTTGTGCTAGACATTACGAAGCATGTGGACGTAGGCCTCTCCGACGCAGAACTGACAGAGGAGCTGGATGAATCAAACTTTATTGACGGATATCATCTTGACGTGGACAAATTGCTCTTTAATGAGATTTTGTCGGTCTGGCCAACAAAAGTACTGTGCAGAGAAGACTGCAGAGGATTGTGTAAAGTGTGTGGCCGGAATCTGAATACGGGGTCCTGTGACTGCGAAGATCCGGGACTTGATCCGAGAATGTCAGTTGTCCGTGACTTATTTAAGAATTTTAAGGAGGTGTAACCTATGTCAATCTGTCCAAAGAATAAATCTTCAAAAGCAAGAAGAGATAAGAGAAGAGCCAACTGGAAGATGAGTGCTCCGAATCTGGTAAAATGCAGCAAGTGCGGAGAGCTTATGATGCCGCACCGTGTATGCAAGGCATGCGGAGCATACAATAAGCGTGAAATCATTTCCGTTGACTGATTTTCGGGTGATGAAGAAGGGCGTAAAAACTTTGTGTTTTACGCCTTTTTTTGTTGATTTTTATAGAGATTTCCAGTAGAATTATTTCAGTAGTGTTAGGAGGAAGAGATATGTCTGATATTACGAGGGTTGCTCTTGACGCAATGGGAGGAGACAATGCTCCCGGAGAGATCGTAAAGGGTGCCGTGGAAGCTGTTCAGCGCAGGAAGGATATCAAGATCCTGCTGACCGGACAGGAGGACAGGCTGAAGAAGGAACTGTCCGGATACACCTATCCGGATGATCAGATAGAGATTGTGAACGCAACAGAGGTTATTGAGACTGCAGAACCGCCGGTGAAGGCCATACGGGGAAAGAAGGATTCTTCCATTGTAGTTGCCATGAAGATGGTGAAAAACGGCGAAGCGGATGCGTTTGTGTCTGCAGGAAGCACCGGTGCAGTCCTTGTAGGAGGACAGGTTCTGGTTGGAAGGATCAAGGGAGTGGAAAGACCGCCGCTTGCACCGCTTCTTCCGACACTGAAAGGAGTGTCGCTCCTGATTGACTGCGGGGCAAATGTAGATGCCAGACCATCTCATCTTGTACAATTTGCAAAGATGGGATCGATTTATATGGAGAGTGTCATGGGAAAGAAAAATCCGACTGTCGGTATCGTCAACATCGGTGCTGAGGAGGAGAAAGGAAATGCCCTTGTAAAGGAAACGTTCCCTCTTCTCAAAGCCTGCAGTGACATTAACTTTATCGGCAGCGTTGAGGCCAGAGATATTCCATACGGCGCTGCAGATGTTATTGTCTGCGAGGCGTTCGTCGGGAATGTGATCCTTAAGCTGTACGAAGGTGTCGGCGGTGCACTCCTGAAAAAGGTAAAGAGCGGAATGATGTCGAGTCTGCGCAGCAAGATCGGAGCTCTGCTTGTGAAGCCGGCGCTGAAAGCCACCATGAAGGATTTTGACGCGAGCGAATATGGCGGCGCACCGCTTCTCGGTCTGAATGGTCTGGTCGTGAAGACACACGGAAGTTCTACTTCCGTGGAAGTATGCAATTCAATTATTCAATGCGTCACATTCAAAGAGCAGGAGATAAACAAAAAGATAAAGGCAGCGATTCAGGCGGCGCAGGAAGAAAGCAAGAAAAAGAGTGAGTAGGAGGAGTAAAAATGGAATTTGAAAAACTGCAGGACATTATCGCGGATGTGTTGAATGTTCAGAAAGAAGAAATTAAGCCGGAGACGACTTTTGTCGATGACCTCGGAGCGGATTCTCTGGATATCTTCCAGATCATCATGGGGATTGAGGAAGAGTTTGATATTGAGATCGACAATGACGAGGCAGAGAAGATTGTGACAGTACAGGATGCGGTCGATCAGATAAAGAAGGCTGTAGAATAATAGGAGAAAATGAAAAAGCCCCTGCGGGCTTTTTCATTTTCCATATATAGCCTCGGGCATAACTGCGCGCATACGCCCTGCAGTTTCGCCAGAGGCATTCTTAAATTTATGGAAAGAGCGTTGAGGTATGGATAACAGATTCAGAGAACTGGAGGAGAAGATCGGATATACTTTCCGGGATTTTTCCCTTCTTAAAAGAGCGATGATGCACAGTTCCTATACGAATGAAAGGCATCTGGAAAAATATAAATGCAATGAAAGACTTGAATTTCTCGGAGATGCGGTGCTTGAGCTGGTTTCGAGCGAATATCTTTTCAGGGAGTCCCCCAAAGTATCGGAAGGAGAACTCACCAAGACCCGGGCCAGCATGGTATGCGAGCCTTCTCTTGCGCAGTGCGCCCGGGATATTGAACTCGGCAAATATCTGCTTCTGGGAAAAGGAGAAGAGGCTACAGGAGGGAGAAACAGAGATTCGATCACATCGGATGCAATGGAGGCCCTGATCGGGGCAATTTATCTGGACGGTGGTTTTACTAATGCAAAAGAGTTTATTCATCGTTTTATATTGACAGATCTGGAAGATAAGAAGCTCTTTTATGATAGTAAAACTATCTTGCAGGAAATCGTGCAGGCAGAAAAAAGGGAGATTTCCTATCATCTTGTCAGGGAAGAGGGGCCTGACCATAACAAGTCGTTCTATGTGGAAGCGCTGATCGGAGGCGTGAGTTTCGGATCGGGCAAGGGAAGGACAAAAAAAGCTGCGGAGCAGCAGGCGGCTTATGAGGCGATACTGAAGCTCCGGGAGCATAAGTAAAGTGGGGACCGTATGTATTTAAAAAGCATAGAGGTGCAGGGATTCAAATCTTTTGCAAACAAGATAAAATTTGACTTTCACAATGGAATAACGGGGATTGTAGGTCCGAACGGAAGCGGAAAGAGCAACGTGGCGGATGCAGTAAGGTGGGTTCTGGGAGAACAGAGAGTGAAACAGCTGCGCGGCGGAAGCATGCAGGATGTGATTTTTTCCGGGACAGAAAACAGGAAGCCATTGAGCTATGCTTCTGTGGCGATTACACTGGATAATTCGGATCATAAGCTTCCGGTGGAGTATCAGGAAGTGACCGTGACGAGAAAGCTGTACCGTTCCGGAGAAAGTGAGTATCTGATTAACGGCGCTGCGTGCCGTCTTAAAGATATCAATGAAATGTTCTATGATACGGGAATCGGCAAGGAAGGTTATTCCATTATCGGGCAGGGGCAGATTGACAGGATCCTAAGCGGAAAGCCGGAGGAGAAAAGAGAGCTTTTCGACGAGGCGGCCGGAATCGTGAAATTTAAGCGCAGAAAGAACCTTTCTCTGAAAAAGCTGGAAGAAGAGAGGATGAATCTGACCCGTGTCAATGACATACTGAAAGAGCTGGAAAAGCAGCTGGGGCCTCTGGAGAAACAGTCGGAGACCGCAAGAGAATATCTGAAGAGAAAAGAAGAACTGAAGACATATGATATCAACATGTTTCTCCTCGAGGAAGAAAGGCTGAGGGAGCGGATCCGTGATGTGGGGGAAAAATACGAGATCGCCTCTTCTGAAATGGAGGAGTCCGGCAACCGCTATGAGCAGATGAAAAGTGAATATGAGGCGATCGAAGAAGAGGTAGAAGACATCGATCATGCTATAGAGAAGGCAAAAAATCAGCTCAATGAGACAAATCTTCTGAAGCAGCAGCTGGAGGGACAGATCAATGTTCTGAAGGAGCAGATCAATACGGCCCGGATGAATGACGAACATTATGATAACCGGCTGAATGCGATCCATGCAGAGGTGGCAGCAAGGCAGGAACAGCGGACAGCGCTTCAGAAAGAACAGGAGGAAGTGGCTGAGAAACTGAAAGATGTGTCTCAGCAGGACGAGGAAGCCAAAGAGAGACTGATTCAGATACAGACAGAGATTGCCGGACATACATCTGCCATTGAGGAAATGAAGCAGGAAATCATGAATATCCTTGGCAGCCGTGCGTCCACAAAAGCAAAGATACAGCATTACGACACGACCAGAGAACAGATCGCGGCGAGGAAAGCTGTCCTTGCCAGAAATATTCTTGAGATTTCATCAGAGGCGGAAAAGCAGAATGACAGTCTGAACCAATATGAAGAGGAACTGACCGCGATCCGGCAGGAGATTGAAAAGTTTAACCGTCAGACAGCGGAAAATGAAGCCGAGATCGCAAAACTTCAGAAGGAACTGAATGAAAAACAGGAAAAGCTGAGGATAGGACAGACAGCCTATCACAGGGAATCTTCACGTCTGGAGTCCTTAAAGAATATTACAGAGCGATATGACGGATACGGAAACAGTATCCGGAAAGTCATGTCAAATAAAGAGCGCGAGCCCGGGCTGATCGGAGTTGTGGCGGATATCATCAAGGTGGATAAGGAATATGAGATTGCGATTGAGACCGCCCTCGGAGGGAGTATCCAGAACATTGTGACGGACAACGAAGAGACGGCCAAGCGGATGATCGCATTTCTCAAAAAGAACCGGTTCGGAAGAGCTACATTCCTGCCGCTTACAAGTATGCGGGGAAGCGGAGGGATACGAAATGCCGAAGCGCTAAGAGAGCCGGGAGTGATCGGACTGGCGAATACACTTGTCCATGTGGAGAAGAAGTTTGACGGACTGGCGGATCATCTCCTGGGGAGAACCATTGTCGTGGACCATATCGATCACGGAATCGCCATAGCAAGAAAATACCGTCAGACACTCCGACTGGTAACTCTGGAGGGGGAACTGATCAATCCCGGCGGTTCCATGACCGGCGGCGCTTTTAAGAATTCCAGTAATCTTCTGAGCAGGCGAAGAGAGATCGAAGAGTTTGAGAAGACGGTTTCCATGCTGAAACAGGACATGGATGAGATGGAACGCACCGTCAGCGAAGTGAAGGAAAGACGAGCTCACTGTTATAATATCATTGATCAGATCCAGAGGGATCTGAGAAACGCATCGGTCCGTGAAAATACCGCAAAGATGAATGTGGAACAGACACAGATCCGGCAGCTGGAAGCCAGACAGAGATGTGAAGCTTACGTCCGGGAACAGGAAGGCCTGGCGGAACAGCTCAAGGAGATTGCGGACAATGAGGATTCGATTCAGACAGAACTTGAGACTTCCGAGAACCTGGAAAAAGAGCTGAATGAGAAGATAGACGGGCTTCAGAAAGAACTTGACAGAGAAAAGGAAGAAGAAGCAGTACAGCTCAGACTTTCGGAGGAAGTCCATCTTTCACTTGCCGGGATGGAGCAGCAGAGCATGTTCATACGCGAGAATGTCGAACGAATTGAAGAGGAACTGGAGAAGTTTGAAGAGGAGCTTGCTCAGCTGGACGCGGGCAAAGGAAATGCGTCTCAGGAAATCAGGGAGAAGGAAGAAAAGATAGATGAGCTCAAAAAGACGATCGAAGACTCGAAAGAACTTTTTGAAGAGATCAATCAGGAGATCAGGACAAAGACTGTACAGAGGGATGAGCTCAACAGAAAGCATAAAGATTTTTTACAGAAAAGAGAAGACCTCTCAAAGCATATTGCGGCACTGGATAAGGAATGTTTCCGTCTGAACAGCCAGAAGGAATCTTATGAAGAAGCTTCGGAAAAGCAGATAAATTATATGTGGGAGGAATATGAACTCACCTACAACCGTGCCATGGAGCTTCGGGATCCGAATCTTACCGATCTGGCTTTCATGAAGCGCCAGATTCAGACACTGAGAAATGAGATCCGCAAACTGGGAACGGTCAATGTCAATGCGATTGAGGATTTTAAAAATGTATCCGAGAGATATACTTTCCTGAAAGGGCAGCATGATGATCTGGTGGAGGCTGAAGCTTCTCTTGTTCAGATAATAGAAGAGCTGGATACCGCCATGAGAAAACAGTTTACCGAACAGTTTGCGCGCATTGCCTCAGAATTTAATCTCGTATTCAGACAGCTTTTCGGAGGAGGAAAGGGAACTCTGGAGCTGATGGAGGATGAAGATATTCTGGAAGCGGGAATACGGATCATAGCACAGCCTCCGGGCAAAAAACTTCAGAATATGATGCAGCTTTCCGGAGGTGAAAAGGCACTGACAGCAATCGCACTGCTCTTTGCCATACAGAATCTGAAGCCTTCGCCGTTCTGTCTGCTGGATGAGATCGAAGCGGCGCTGGACGACAACAACGTATCCAGATTTGCACAGTATCTCCATAAGCTGACAGAGAATACACAGTTCATCGTTATAACACACAGACGGGGTACAATGGCTGCAGCTGACAGACTGTATGGAATCACAATGCAGGAAAAGGGAGTATCTACTCTCGTGTCAGTTGATCTTCTGGAAGATGAGCTTGATAAATAGTGAAAGATCTGTATGAAGAGTGAGAAAGGGAGAAACGATATGGCAGAGAAACAGGGATTTTTCAAACGTCTTGTGTCGGGACTGACCAAGACAAGAAATAATATTGTGTCCGGAATGGACAGTATTTTCCACGGGTTTTCCAAGATCGATGACGATTTCTATGAAGAGCTGGAAGAGACGCTGATTATGGGAGATCTGGGTGTTCAGGCCACAATGAACATTATAGAAGATCTGAAGAGGAAAGTGCGCGAGCTCCATATTAAAGAACCTGCGGAATGCAGGCAGCTCCTTATAGACAGTATCAAGGAGCAGATGGATGTGGGAGAGACAGCATATGAATTTGAAAACAGAACTTCCGTTGTTTTTGTCATCGGCGTAAACGGCGTCGGAAAGACGACGACCATCGGAAAACTGGCCGGAAAGCTGCGCGCACAGAATAAAAGAGTCATATTGGCTGCGGCGGATACATTCCGTGCCGCGGCAGGGGAGCAGCTGAAAGAGTGGGCAAACCGTGCCGGTGTGGACATGATCGGCGGACAGGAAGGAGCGGATCCGGCTTCAGTCGTGTTTGACGCCGTGGCCGCCGCAAAAGCGAGAAAGGCGGATGTGCTGTTGTGTGATACAGCCGGAAGACTCCACAACAAGAAGAATCTCATGGAAGAGCTTAAGAAGATCAATCGTGTGATTGAGCGGGAATATCCGGAGGCTTTCCGGGAGACTCTGGTAGTTCTGGATGCAACGACGGGACAGAATGCTCTCGCGCAGGCCAGGGAGTTTAATGAGGTGGCTGATATCACAGGCGTTATCCTGACGAAGATGGACGGGACGGCGAAAGGCGGTATTGCTGTTGCGATACAGGCGGAGCTTGGGATTCCGGTGAAATATATCGGTGTGGGAGAGACAATTGACGATCTGCAGAAATTTGATTCGGAAGAATTTGTGAATGCATTATTTTACAGAGAGGAAGAATGAGAATGTTGACACTGGAAAAATTTGAGGAAGCAAGTGAACTTGTAAAACGGGTGACCAATCCCACAAAACTGATCTTCAGCGATTATCTGAGTGAGCAGTGCGGGGCGAAGGTTTACCTGAAACCTGAGAATATGCAGTATACCGGCGCATATAAGATTCGGGGAGCATACTACAAGATCAGTACCCTGACGCAGGAAGAGAGGGACAGAGGCCTGATCACCGCATCGGCCGGAAACCATGCCCAGGGAGTTGCCTTTGCGGCAAAAAAATTCGGATGCAGGGCTACAATCGTCATGCCTACCGTGACGCCGCTGATCAAGGTGAACCGGACAAAAAGCTATGGCGCTGATGTGGTGCTCTACGGTGACGTCTATGATGACGCTTACAATTATGCCTGCGAACTTGCGGAAAAGAACGGATATACATTTGTACACCCGTTTAATGATCTTGACGTTGCGGCAGGGCAGGGAACGATCACCATGGAGATTGTCCAGGAGCTGCCCACGGTGGATTACATCGTTGTTCCGGTCGGAGGAGGCGGGCTGATCACAGGGGTGGCTACCCTGGCTAAGATGCTGAATCCCAAGATCAAGGTCATTGGAGTTGAGCCTGCGGAAGCAGCCAGTATGACTGCGGCGCTTCAGGCCGGGGAAGTGGTAGAACTGGACAGTGCCAATACGATTGCAGACGGAACAGCCGTGAAAGCAGTCGGAGATAAGATTTTTCCGTATGTACAGGAGAATGTGGACAGGATGCTGCTTGTGGAGGACGACGAACTGATCGGCGCATTCCTTGATATGGTGGAGAATCATAAGATGATCGTGGAGAATTCCGGTCTTCTCTCAGTCGCTGCCCTTAAGCAGATTGACTGCAAAGGGAAAAAGGTGGTCTGCATATTAAGCGGGGGAAATATGGATGTGATTACCATGTCCTCGATCGTCCAGCATGGGCTGATCCAGAGAGACAGGATTTTCTCCGTATCTGTGCTTCTTCCGGATAAGCCGGGCGAACTTGTTCAGGTGGCAAAGACCATAGCCGATGAGCAGGGGAATGTCATCAAACTGGAACACAACCAGTTTGTGAGTACGAACAGAAATGCGGCTGTTGAACTGAGAATAACGATGGAAGCGTTCGGCACGGAGCATAAGAAAAAAATACTGGACGCACTGGAGCAGAAAGGCTTTCGACCGAAGCTCATCAGCGCGAAACTTTATTAAAGGGGTCAGACCCCTTTGACTACCGAAATCAGAATATTTTCAAAAAAGTGAAAGGGAAGCGTAAATGAATCGCAGAAGACCGAAAACAGGAGAAATTTACAGACATTTCAAAGGAAAAGAGTATAAAATATTGTGTATTGCTCTGTGTACGGAAACAAAAGAAGAGATGGTGGTATATGAGTCACTTCAGGGAGAAAAGAAGTATTATGTAAGTTCTCTTGAATCTTTTATGCGGGAACTGGATCATGAAAAATATCCCGGATACCGTCAGGTATATCGTTTTGAACTCAGCCGTGATCTGGCGCGGGAACATCAGGAGAGAAAGAACAGTGAGGAGGAACTGATCCTCGAATTCCTCGATCTGGATGAAAATGAAGAGAAAGCGGAATTTCTTCAAAAGCACAGAGGAGAAGTCACAGACAGATTTCTTACGGTCGTGGCAGAGAGCCTGGAATTTGCAGAAAACTCGGATACAGTCGAAGAGAGATATGCAGCCATACTCCGTTTTCTGAGAACAAAGATCAGATATGAGAGCAGACGGCTCAGATAAAATACAGAGGCGGACATCGGAAAACAGCGGGAAATGCTGTTCCGGTGTCCGCCTCTGTAATAGGTTTGGAAAACTATCGGTTTTTATATCTGTCGAGCAGTGCGTGAATCTTGTCTGTCGGATTCAGAACGGCTCCGATGGTTACATCATGATTCAGGGAATCAATGATCAGAGCAAGGAACTTGCTCATATCCGCCTCGATAAAATACGGTTTCTGATAGAGTTCCGGCGGCAGGTATGTCAGATTGGTTGTAATAACCTTGTTGATGTACCCTTTTTCATAATATTCGTCAAATTTCTCAAACCCGTCCGTGAACAGACCGAATGTAGTGCAGACGAATACCCGGGCTGCCCTGCGGTCTTTGAGCTGTCTGGCGACATCCAGCATGCTCTCACCGGAAGAGATCATGTCATCCATGATGATCACATCCTTGCCGGAAACGTCGTCGCCAAGAAATTCATGTGCCACAAGCGGATTTCTTCCGTTGACGATCTTAGAGTAATCCCGCCTTTTATAGAACATTCCCATATCAACTCCGAGAACATTGGAGAGATATACCGCGCGGTGCATGGCTCCTTCATCAGGGCTGATGATCATAAGGTGATCCTTATCCGGAACAATGTCCGGCACAGCGTGGAAAAGCGCTTTCATAAACTGATAAGGTGGATTGAAGCTGTCAAACCCGCTCAGTGGAATCGCATTCTGTACCCGGGGGTCATGGGCATCAAATGTTATGATGTTTGTGACTCCCATGGCATTGAGCTCTTCAAGTGCCAGAGCACAGTCGAGAGACTCTCTCTTTGTGCGTTTATGCTGTCGGCTTTCATACAGGAAGGGCATGATTACATTGATCCGGTGTGCCTTGCCTGTGGCCGCTGAAATGATTCTCTTCAGATCCTGATAGTGGTCATCCGGGGACATGTGATTAAGATGACCGTTTACCTTGTATGTAAGGCTGTAATTGCAGACGTCGGTCATGATGAACAGATCTGTTCCGCGGATCGTCTCTTTTAGAAGACCTTTCGCTTCACCGGAACCAAAACGCGGGCAGCTGCAGTCCACCAGATAATTATTTGATTTGTAATTGACATACAAGGGGGATTCGGTTACCTCGTTGATCGTATTCTCCCGGAAAGAAACGATATAGTCATTAACTCTCTGACCCATCTCACGGCAGCTTTCCATAGCGGCGATCTTAAGCGGGGCAACCGGAAGAATCTTTTCTAATACTTCGATATTTGACATGATTTTCTCCTGTGATAAATGTGATATCCAGTTATCTGGATCCAATGATTACATATATGGTTATATCATTTTTTATTTATAAATTCAAGCACAGCTTTGCGGAACCCCCGAATTATGCTATACTGAAGCTGTGCTGATTCTGTCAGGCGGGCGAACCCCATACCTGTGAGACAGACAGGATGACCGGTGCCCGGTTATCTGACAGACTGAAAAAACTGAGGAGTTTTATTTATAGATGAAGAAACATGAACATGTAGTTGAAAGTGTGGAAAAAGGCAGTATTGCCGCGGAACTGGGGATAGAACCCGGCGACAGGCTGCTCTCTGTCAACGGACAGGAGATCGAGGATATTTTTGATTACCAGTATTATGTGGAGGACGAGGAGCTTCTTCTTCTCGTCGAGAAACCTGACGGAGAACAGTGGGAGCTCGAGATTGAGAAAGACGCAGACGAATCCCTGGGGATCGGATTCGGAACCGGGCTGATGGATGAATACCGCTCATGCTGCAATCGGTGTATTTTCTGCTTTATTGACCAGATGCCGCCGGGGATGCGCGACACCCTCTACTTTAAGGATGATGATTCCAGACTCTCCTTTCTTCAGGGAAATTATGTCACTCTGACGAATATGAGTGAACATGATATCAGTCGGATCATCAAGTACCGGCTGGAGCCCATCAATATCTCTTTCCAGACTACAAATCCGGAGCTGCGCTGCAAAATGCTTCATAACCGTTTCGCCGGAGCTGCGCTGCAGAAGGTGGATCTTCTGTATCAGGGAGGGATTGAGATGAACGGGCAGATCGTTCTCTGCAAAGGGGTGAATGACGGAGAGGAGCTGGATCGGTCCATCCGTGATCTGACAGGATATCTTCCTCTGCTGAGGAGTGTTTCTGTTGTTCCGGTGGGACTGACCAGATATCGGGAAGGCCTGTACCCGCTGGAACCTTTTACAAAGGAGGAAGCAAGGGAAGTGCTGGGGACTATCCACCGCTGGCAGAAAAAGATCTATGAGGAGTATGGCATTCACTTTATACATGCAGGGGATGAGTGGTATCTTCTGGCAGAAGAAGAAGTGCCGGAAGAGGAAAGGTATGACGGATATTTACAGCTTGAAAACGGAGTGGGAATGCTGCGTCTTCTTTTTAATGAGTTTGAGGAATGTTTCAGGAAACTGAAAGGAGATGGGCGGAGGGCAGAACTTTCCGCGGCAACAGGAAAACTTGCATTCCCGTATATCAAGAAAATGGCGGATCTGATCGAAGAAAAATACTCCGGAGTGAAGGTGCATGTATACTGCATACGCAATGATTTCTTCGGAGAGAAGATCACTGTGTCGGGGCTGATTACGGGTCAGGATATAATCGCTCAGCTGAAAGGAAAAGCGCTGGGCAGCAGGCTTCTGCTTCCCTGCAATATGCTGAAGGCTGATGAGGCGGTATTTCTGGATGATCTTACGGTAAAAGACGTATCTGACGCTTTACAAGTCCCCGTCGATATTGTAAAATCAAGCGGGCAGGATCTGATCGAAGCCATGATAAGACAGAGCCCGGCAGAAACAAGAAATGAATAATTCAAGGAAGGTTATGATAAAATGAGTAAACCTGTAGTTGCCATCGTAGGGCGGCCGAATGTGGGAAAGTCCACACTTTTCAACGCTCTGGCGGGGGAGAAGATCTCCATCGTCAAGGATACCCCCGGAGTTACAAGGGACAGGATCTATGCGGACATATCCTGGCTGGATAAAGAATTTACAATGATCGATACCGGGGGAATCGAGCCTGACAGCAGAGATGTGATCCTCTCGCAGATGCGGGAACAGGCACAGATAGCCATCGATACGGCGGACGTGATTATTTTTATCACAGATGTGCGTCAGGGACTTACAGATGCAGACTCCAAAGTTGCGGATATGCTGAGAAGATCGGCAAAGCCGGTCGTCCTGGTGGTGAATAAAGTAGACAATTTTGATAAATTCATGCCCGATGTGTATGAATTCTATAATCTTGGAATCGGCGATCCCATTCCGATCTCTGCATCGTCCCGGCTCGGACTGGGGGATATGCTGGAAGCGGTGGCGGAACATTTTCCGGAGGGAGCCGGTGAAGCAGAGGAAGACGACAGGCCCCGGGTGGCCATCGTGGGGAAACCGAATGTGGGAAAGTCTTCCATAGTGAATAAGCTCCTGGGAGAGAACCGAGTGATCGTTTCCGATATTGCGGGAACTACAAGAGACGCCGTGGATACCGAGATCGTTCACAATGGGAAAGAATATATTTTTATCGACACGGCGGGACTTCGCAGAAAGAACAAGATAAAGGAAGAGCTGGAGAGATACAGCATTATCCGTACAGTTACTGCAGTGGAGCGCGCTGATGTGGTGCTGATGGTCATTGATGCTACGGAGGGCGTGACCGAGCAGGATGCGAAGATCGCGGGAATCGCTCACGAGAGAGGAAAGGGCGTCATTATTGTTGTGAACAAGTGGGATGCCATAGAAAAGAATGACAGGACAATGCGGGAATACGAAGCAAAGATCCGTCAGACCCTCTCCTATATGCCCTATGCTGAGATCATGTATGTGTCGGCGCTGACAGGACAGAGACTGAATAAACTGTATGATATGATCGACATGGTGATTGAGAACCAGACTCTCCGGATCGCCACAGGTGTTCTGAATGAGATCATGACAGAAGCCGTTGCCATGCAGCAGCCGCCGTCAGACAAGGGAAAGCGGCTTAAACTTTACTATATTACACAGGTTTCGGTCAAACCGCCTACATTCGTGATCTTTGTCAACGACAAAGAACTGATGCATTTTTCTTACACGAGATATCTGGAAAACAAGATCAGGGAGGCATTCGGCTTCCGCGGGACTTCGCTGAAGTTCTTCATAAGAGAGAGAAAGGAAAAGGAGCAGTAGCAGGATGGAACGTTTGGTATGTCTGGCAGTCGGATATGTATGCGGACTGCTGCAGACCGGCTATATTGTCGGGAAAATGAATCACATTGATATCAGGAAACAGGGAAGCGGAAACGCGGGAACAACAAACGCCCTGCGCGTCATCGGATGGAAAGCGGGAATTCTGACTTTCTTCGGAGATGTGCTCAAGTGTGTTGTTGCGGTGGTGATCACCTGTCTTCTCTTCAGGGGGAGCGACTGTCTGCCGCTGCTGGCGATGTACGCAGGTGCCGGAGTGACTCTGGGACACAACTTCCCGTTCTACATGAACTTCAAGGGAGGAAAAGGGATCGCCGTGATGGCGGGACTTGTGGCGGCGAACAGTTTCTGGAGTCTCCCGGAGAGTCTGCTGATGATCCCGGTCACACTTGCTTTTTTCCTGGTTCCGGTGATCATCACAAGGTACATATCAGTGGGATCGCTCATGGCATATACGGCATTTCTCATTGAGATGATCCTGGCAGGGCAGAGAGGTATGCTGGATATGGAACCGGCAAGGCTGTATGAGCTTTATATCCTGCTGTTCCTGATGACGGCGCTTGCGTTCTACCGCCATCGGGCGAACATCGGCAGGCTTATGTCGGGAACTGAGAATAAATTCGGAGCAAAGAAAAAGGAGTAGACGATCATGGCAAATGTAGGTGTGCTCGGCGCGGGAAGCTGGGGAACGGCTCTTTCCGTCCTGCTGAGCGATAACGGTCATCAGGTAACAGTGTGGTCCATCGATAAGGATGAGGTGAAGATGCTCGATGAGAAGAGAGAGCATCTCCAGAAACTGCCGGGGGTAAAGCTTCCTCAGAATATGGTCATCACCAATGACATGGAAGAGGCCATCCGGGGAAAGGATTTCCTTGTCCTCGCAGTACCTTCCATCTATACCAGGTCAACAGCACGGAATATGCGCCCTTATGTGGCAGAAGGACAGATCATTGTGGACGTGGCGAAGGGAATCGAAGAGTCCACCCTTAAGACGCTTTCTGTCCAGATCGGCGAGGAGATTCCGCAGGCGGATGTAGCAGTACTGTCAGGACCAAGTCATGCGGAGGAAGTGGGAAAGAAGCTGCCCACTACCTGTGTAATCGGTGCGAAGACGAGAAAGACAGCAGAGTATCTTCAGTCCATGTTCAACAGCAGGGTGTTCCGCGTGTACACGAGTCCGGATATCCTTGGTATCGAACTGGGCGGATCGCTTAAGAATGTCATCGCCCTGGCAGCAGGAATTGCCGATGGACTGGGTTACGGAGATAATACCAAAGCGGCCCTTATTACGCGCGGAATTGCTGAGATTTCCCGTCTTGGCATGAAGATGGGGGGAAAGATTGAAACTTTCAGCGGACTTACAGGTATCGGCGATCTGATCGTGACCTGCGCCAGTGTTCACAGCCGCAATCGTAAGGCAGGCTATCTGATGGGCCAGGGAAAGTCCATGCAGGAGGCAATGGATGAGGTAAAGATGGTAGTGGAGGGAGTATACTCTGCGAAAGCGGCGGCAAGGCTTGCTGAAAAATATAATGTATCCATGCCTATTGTCATGGAGGTAAACAAAGTACTTTTCGAAGGAAAATCTCCGGCGGAAGCTGTGGATGACCTGATGATGAGGGAGTCACGGAGCGAGAACATGGCATTGATGTGGAATGAATAGAGGTGTGAGCAGATACAGATAAAGACGCCTTTTAAAAACAGAAGAAAGAAGTCATAACCCTCTTGCGGTCTGCATACATTGGTATCAGCAGAACAAGGGGGTATTTTTATGGATTCATTTCAGGTATACAGGGACATGAAAGCACGGACGAACGGGGAGATCTACATCGGAGTCGTCGGTCCGGTTCGGACAGGCAAGTCGACATTTATCAAACGCTTTATGGATCTCCTTGTCCTGCCGAATATGACAGATGAGCATGCAAAAGAAAGAACACAGGATGAGCTGCCTCAGTCCGCGTCGGGTACAACGATCATGACAACAGAGCCCAAATTCGTTCCGAAAGAAGCGGCGTCAGTACGGCTCTCTGAAGATGTGGAAGTGAAGATCCGTCTTATCGACTGTGTGGGTTATATGGTGGAAGGGGCGTCAGGGCACATTGAAAATGATGTGGAACGGCAGGTGAAGACGCCATGGTTTGAGTATGAGATCCCGTTTACCAAGGCTGCGGCCATCGGGACACAGAAGGTGATCCACGACCATGCCACGATCGGATTTGTGGTGACAACAGACGGCAGTGTGACGGATCTGCCCAGAGAGAATTATATTCCGGCAGAGGAGAAGACGGTAAAGGAGCTGCAGTCCATAGGAAAACCTTTTATTATCCTGCTGAACTGCCGCAAACCTTACTCTGAGGAGGCGAAAGCTCTGAAGGAGGAGCTGGAACAGAAATACCGTGTTTCTGTATTCCCGGTTAACTGTGAGCAGCTTAAGAAGGAGGACATTCATGAGATCATGCGGGAGGTGCTGTATGAATTTCCGATCACAGAAGCAGAGTTCTATCTTCCGAAATGGGTGGAAATGCTTTCGCGGGACCACAGGATCAAGCAGGATCTCCTGGAGAACATAAAGAACGTGATGGACCATATCGAAGATATCAGAAGCGCGGTCTCCGGTCCGGTGGAGACAGAAAGTCCGTACATAACCGGAATTGCGGTTGAGAAAGTAGAGATGGATACGGGAAAAGTAAGGATACGGATCGGATTCGAGCAGAAGTATTATTATGAAGTTCTGAGTGAACTGACAGGAACACAGATCAAAGGTGAATATGAGCTGATTGCCACCATGAAGGAGCTTTCTGCCATGAAGGAAGAATTCAGCCAGATAAGAGATGCGTTCACGGATGTGAAGATGAAGGGATATGGGGTGGTCAGCCCGAAAAAAGAAGACATCCGGCTGGATGATCCGGTTATCATCAAACAGGGCAGCAAGTACGGGGTGAAGATCCGGTCCGAGGCGCCCTCCATTCATATGATCCGTGCAAACATCGAGACGGAGATCGCGCCTATTGTCGGAAATGAAAAGCAGGCAGAAGATCTTGTGGAATATATCAAGAAAGAAAGTGAAACTCCGGAAGGTGTCTGGGGCACCAATATTTTCGGGAAATCCATCGAAGAGCTTGTAATGGACGGGATGCGCAATAAGATTACCATGATCAACGACGAGAGTCAGGTAAAACTTCAGGATACCATGCAGAAAATTGTCAATGACTCAAACGGAGGACTGGTCTGCATCATTATCTGACACAGGAATTATGGGATGAAGAAGGATAAAACAGAATCCGGCCTGTGTGTACCGAAACAGGAAATCTCCCGGAATCTTCCAATGCATGGCCCGGGGTTTCTTGACAAGAAGGGAAAAATAGGCTAGTATCACAGTAGGAAAAAAGCTGTTCCTATACGGGAAGGCGCTTCAGCGAAAGTGTGCAGAAGCGCCTTCCTGCGTAAGAGACAGGAGATGATAAGGAGGAAGTCATGAGCGCACAGTATGAACGACTGGAAAAATGTTATGAATATTATAGATCGGTAACCGACTTTGTGCCCCGTGTGGGCCTGATTCTGGGATCGGGACTTGGCGGCTACGCAAAGAACATGAAGGTGGAGAAGGAAATTCCGTACGGTGATATCCCGGGATTCCCGGTTTCTACAGTGGAGGGACACGACGGAAGGTTTCTGCTGGGTTATATCGGAAATGTGCCTGCCGTTGTCATGAAGGGACGTGTGCATTATTATGAAGGATATTCCATGGAAGAGGTCGTGCTTCCGACCCGCCTGATGAAGCGGATGGGGATAGAGATCCTTTTTCTGACAAATGCGTCAGGGGGGATAAACCGCAGTTTTCATGTGGGCGACTTTATGATGATTACAGATCAGATTTCCAGCTTTGTTCCTTCTCCGCTGATCGGACAGAATGTGTCTGAACTGGGAGAACGGTTCCCGGATATGACCCGCATTTATGATACGGAGCTTCAGGAAATGATCCGATCCACTGCAGCGGACGAGAAGATTGAACTGCAGGAAGGAGTCTATCTTCAGACTACAGGACCGAATTTTGAAAGTCCGGCAGAAATCAGAATGTATGCGGCACTGGGTGCGGATGCGGTAGGGATGAGCACGGCCTGTGAGGCTATTGCCGCACGGCATGCCGGGATTCGTGTGTGCGGTATTTCCTGTATATCAAATATGGCGAGCGGTCTTTCGGATGAAGAACTGAGCCATCTGGATGTACAGGCAGTGGCGGACAGGCGGTCCGGAGAATTCGAGCGCCTTGTGACCAGAATTATTGAGCGTATGTGACAGATGAGTAACTCCAGGACAAGAAATGGGAAGAGGAAAACGATATGAATACAAGAATATATAATGCAAGAATACTGACTATGGAGGAGAAAAAAGGCATCTTTGAAGGTGAACTGTGGATTGAGGGAGACACGATCACCTATGTGGGTCCCAGGAGGACAGCTCCGGAGATGAAATGGGATGAAGAGATCGATGCGGAGAGAAATCTGATCATGCCGGGGTTCAAGAATGCCCATACTCATTCGGCAATGACTTTTCTCCGTTCCCATGCGGATGACATGAAGCTGGACGAATGGCTTAACAACCGGGTGTTCCCCGCAGAGGCGAAGCTTACCGATGACGATGTGTACTGGCACACAAAACTGGCGGTAATGGAATACCTGACAAGCGGAATTACCTCCATTTTTGATATGTATATGCACCGGGCAGCAGGAGCAAGGGCAGTGCGCGAAGCCGGATTCCGCAATGTATTCTGTGAGAGCATCAATAATTTCGGGGGAACTCTTGAGGAAGTAGAAGCGGATTATCATACTTATAACCAGGATCCGGACAGGCTTATCTCATTCCAGCTCGGATTTCACGCTGAGTATACGACCAGCCGTGAACTGATGGAGGGGCTGGCCGCTCTCTCGGAGAAATATAAGGCCCCCGTCTATGTTCACTGTTCCGAGACGAAAAAAGAGGTGGAGGACTGCAGGACACGCACAGGCATGACGCCGGTGGCGTATATGGATTCCCTGGGGCTGTTCAATCACGGAGGCGGTCTCTTCCATGGCGTTCATATGGACGAATCGGATTTTGACATTATAAAGAAGAGGGGGCTTTATGTGGTCACAAACCCTGCTTCAAATCTGAAGCTTGCCAGCGGTATCGCTCCGGTAAAGCGGTACCTTGATATGGGGATTCCGGTGTCCATCGGAACGGATGGAGCTGCCAGCAACAACTGTCTTGACATGTTCCGGGAGATGTTCCTTGTGACAGGACTCCAGAAGGCTGTCTGCGACGACCCGGAGGCTGTGCCGGCTATGGAGGTGCTCAGGATGGCGGCTGTGAACGGGGCGCATGCCATGGGACTTCCGGAGTGTGATACGCTGAGCGAGGGCAAAAAAGCTGATCTGATTATGATTGACCTGATGCAGCCCAATATGCAGCCGATCCAGAATATTGAACGCAACGTGGTGTTCAGCGGAAGCAAACAGAATGTAAAACTGACCATGGTCGGAGGAAAAGTCCTGTACAGAGACGGAAAATTTTTCCTGGACCGCTCCAGAGAAGAGATCTATGCAAAGGCAAATGAGTCCGCAAGGAGGATCCTCGGATAGATCACGGATCATGTTCCGGTACAGGGGGACCGGAGGAGAGAAAAGAAACAGGTAAATAAGAACGAAAGGGGTACGAACGATGAGAGCAGCTATATTTACACTTGATACGGGAGCATATAAGGCAAAGGCGGAAAGCGCGGCGGCAACCGCACTGAAGAGAATGCTGGAACATGTGGGATTTGAAGTAAGGGCAGCCAGTGTGCTGCCTCAGGAAAGAGCGGTATTGGCCTCCGTTCTGAAACAGCTGGCGGATTCTGGCTCAGTGGATCTGATTCTTACCACAGGCGCAGTAGAATACCGGGAGAGAGACTGTGCGCCGGATGCTCTCGCTGATGTGGCGGACCGCCTTCTCCCGGGGATCCCGGAGGCGCTCCGGGCATACAATATCCGATATTCCAAGAAGATCATTCTGGACCGTTCAGCAGCGGGGATCAGAAAAAAGACTCTGATCATCAATCTGCCGGAAAGCGCAAAAATGGCAAAAGAAGACATGGAGTATATTCTCCCTGAAGTAGTGCAGGTTGTGGAGACGATGAGTTTATGATGAAGGTTACATATCTTGGACACAGCGGCTTCCTTGTCGAAATGGATGACGTGATTTTTCTGTTCGACTATTATAAAGGAGAGCTTCCGAAGATGGATCCCGGGAAAAAACTGCTTGTTTTTGTGAGTCACGCACATTACGATCATTATCGGAAAGAGATTTTTTCTCTGAGAAAGCACCCGGGTCCGCTGTGTTTTATCCTTTCTTCAGACGTGACGGAAAAAGCAGCGCCGGATATTGTCTTTATGAAACCAAATGAAGAGCGGGAAATCCTGGGGGGCAGAATCCGGACACTTCGCTCAACGGACGAGGGAGTCGCGTATCTTCTTAAATATGGAGGAAAGACGATCTATCATGCGGGAGACCTGAACTGGTGGCACTGGGAAGGAGAGACGGAAGCGTATAATACTGCGATGCGGAGAGCCTATCAGTCCGAGATCAACAAGCTCCAGAAGGAGAAGATCAATGTCGCTTTTGTCCCGGTGGATCCCAGGCTGGGAGAGCAGTACTGCTGGGGGCTGGACTGCTTTATGAAACGTACGGACACAGAGAAGGTCTTTCCGATGCATTTCTGGGGCAGTTATGAAGTCTTCGACCGGCTTTTGCTGGAAAAATGCACCCGGGAATATGAAGACAGGATTATGAGGATTGAAAGGGAAGGACAGAGCTTCCTGCTGGAAAAATAAATCACACAGAGAGGATGTAAGGACATGCTTGTAAAGATTTACACTGACGGAGCGGCCAGAGGAAATCCGGATGGCCCCGGTGGCTATGGGACTGTTCTTGAATATGTGGATCCGAAAGGAGAGCTGCATGTGAAAGAAATGTCCCAGGGATATGTGAAGACAACAAACAACCGGATGGAACTCATGGCGGTGATCGCCGGTCTGGAGGCGTTGAACCGTCCCTGTACAGTGGAGGTTTATTCGGATTCACAGTATGTGGTAAATGCATTCAATCAGCACTGGGTGGATGGATGGATCAAAAAGAACTGGAAGCGGGGAAAAAATGAGCCGGTAAAGAATGTGGACCTGTGGAAACGGCTTCTGAAAGCCAGAGAGCCTCATGACGTCAAATTTCACTGGGTAAAAGGACATGACGGGCATCCGCAGAATGAACGGTGCGATGCGCTGGCCACAGGAGCTGCGGACGGAAACGACCTGATTGTGGATGAAGGCGCAACAGACGGTTCAGTGTAATTGAGTTTGTTTCGCACGGAAACATTCCCATTCCATTTCTGTACGGAATGGAAGAAAGGTCTGGACAGTTTCCCCCTGCGATAGTATAATTGAAAAATGTGTTAAGTAAGACAGACAATCGCGGCTGCAGGTGCCGAAAGGCCGCAGACGAGGAAAGTCCGGGCTTCACAGGGCAGGATGCCGGATAACGTCCGGTGGAGGTGACTCCAAGGCCAGTGCAACAGAAATAAACCGCCCGGACAGATGTATGCTGATACGAACAGGTATCTGTTTTTTCCGTGTCATCCTACATCTGTCCGGGTAAGGGTGGAAAGGCAGTGTAAGAGACTACCGCCTCTCTGGTAACAGAGAGGGCACATGTAAACCCCATCCGAAGCAAGACCGGAAAGAAGCAGTGTGGCGGCCCGTCACGCTTCAGGTAGGTCGCTTGAGCACGGCGGCGACGCCGCGCCTAGACAGATGATTGTCCAACGACATAACCCGGCTTATCGTCTTGCTTAACACTGTTTTCAGAAAAAAACGGATGCGGATCCGCGACAGCAGTGCTGTGTGCGGACCCGCATCCGTTTTTGCGGTCTTTCACGCTTATCTTCTCCTGCGGTATTTCTCTTCGCAGTATTTACATCTGTAGATCTGGTTCTCCTCATCTGTGAGAACAAAGACATGATCCAGTCCCTGTTCGATAGAGGTGATGCATCTCGGGTTTTTGCAGCGGATTACGTTTTTGATTTCTTTCGGGAGTCTCAGCTGCTTCTTCTCAACAATTTTTTCATTTTCAATGATGTTTACAGTGATGTTGTGGTCAATGAATCCCAGAATATCCAGATCCATGAAATCAATGGGGCATTCGATCTTGATAATATCCTTCTTCCCCATTTTGCTGCTCTTGGCGTTTTTGATGATAGCCACACAGCAGTCCAGTTTATCCAGGTGGAGATACTTGTAGATGTCCATGCTTCTCCCAGCCTCAATGTGGTCCAGAACAAAGCCTTCCGATATACTTCCTACATTCAGTGTATTTTTTACCATTTATCTGTTCCTCTCTTTTTTAAATCCTCTGTTAGATCAGTCAACGTGAATATCGAGCAGTGTCAGAATAAGCGCCATGCGGACATAGACTCCGTACTGTGCCTGACGGAAATAAGCGGCACGCGGATCATCGTCCACTTCAACCGAGATTTCGTTTACTCTCGGGAGCGGATGAAGGACATACATGTCTTCCGGGGCAAGCTTCATTTTGGCCTTGTCAAGAATATAAAAGTCCTTCATGCGTACATAGTCTTCTTCGTTGAAGAAACGTTCTTTCTGTACTCTGGTCATATAAAGGATATCGAGCTGAGGAAGGGCGTCTTCGAGACGTACCACCTCTTCATATGGAATATTGTTCCTGTCCAGTACATCATGGCGGATATATTCCGGAAGACGAAGCTCTTCCGGAGAGATCAGGATAAAACGGATTCCCTCATATCTCACGAGCGCGTTGATCAGAGAG
Source organism: uncultured Lachnospiraceae bacterium (assembly GCA_930972465.1). Classification (GTDB taxonomy): domain Bacteria; phylum Bacillota; class Clostridia; order Lachnospirales; family Lachnospiraceae; genus Mediterraneibacter; species Mediterraneibacter stercoravium. The sequence goes on along the minus strand of CAKNHF010000011.1, from coordinate 36,702 downwards.
TGGACTGTACGTCCGAATTTCAGATCTCCGCACAGGCCGATCGTCATATTGCAGAGACGGCCTTTCAGATTCCGGATCGTGAGCAGATCAGTCAGCGTCTGTGTAGGATGCTGATGCCCTCCGTCTCCTGCATTGATTACAGGAATTGTGGAGTGCTGGCATGCCACCATAGGAGCCCCTTCTTTCGGGTGTCTCATGGCACAGATATCAGCGTAACAGGAAATTACGCGGATTGTGTCAGCGACGCTTTCTCCCTTGGAAGCAGAGCTGGAATCTGAAGAAGCAAAGCCCATGACGCTTCCGCCAAGGTTCAGCATTGCGGCCTCATGGCTCAGACGGGTACGTGTGCTCGGCTCATAGAAAAGTGTTGCAAGCTTTTTCCCTTCACACGCGTGGGCGTACTTTTCAGGATGTGCCTCGATATCCTGTGCCAGGTCCAGCAGTGTGTCAAGTTCTTCCACCGAAAAATCCAGCGGACTCATCAAATGTCTCATAAATAACCTCCTCCGTGACAGAAATCTGCCACTTAATCTTATCTGTATTGAAGTAAATCTCCGACGGTCTTTCTCTTCGGTGCATCAGGATCGATATCCGGCCACCCTACTGCGATCAGTGCCGCAAGCTCCTGATCCTCCGGAATATGTAAAAGTTCTGTGATCCCATCCTCATCAAAGATCCCCATGATGACCGTGCCGAGTCCCTTATCTCTGGCTGCAAGACAGAAAGTCTGGCATGCCGCCCCTGCATCAAACATCTGCCAGCGGTCTCCTTTCTTTGTGGAAAAAGAGCCGTCCCGTTCAAAACCGCTGCGTCCTCTGACCAGAGTGACGGCGATCAGCATGGGCGCCTGGCTTATAATCTTTGAATTGTAATCCGGGGTGAATTTTTCTGCGATCTCTCTCAGAAGAGAAGAATCTTCGATCGCGATATAATGGGTGATCTGAGTGTTTTTCCAGGAAGGGGAATAAGACGCCAGTGAAACAATAGAATCAATCAGTGAATGATCAACAGGATCCGGTTTGTACTTACGGATGCTTCTTCGGGTTGTAATGCATTCTGCGGTATTCATCTGTATGCCTCCCTATTTTTTATAAGCAGGCCTGTAGAACAGGCCTGCCTGACTCCATCTAATCATATACTAAATCATATTATTTTTCAACTGCTACCGGATGATTTTTTCAAACAGAAGGCCGGCTCCGAACCAGAGCGGTGCATAGTCAAGGCGTATCACCCCTCTGATATTATATTTTGCCCGGCTGTAATCCCAGGGGCAGGCGCCGTGCCGTTTCAGGAAGCTTCCAGAGAGAAATTCTCCGGCAAAGATACAGCAGGTATATGCGAATCCTCTGACCAGAAAATTCCGTTTCTGCAGCAGGCGGCAGAGGGGCGTGAGAAAACAGGCCATGCCATAGATCGGAAACATCCAGATCGAGGTGCGGGCCGTCAGACGGTGTTCATTTTTCCTAAGGGAACCGAGCCCTGTAAATACGATTTCCATGCACCATCCAAGGACGCCGCATGCAATAAACTTCTTTCTCATCATAAAGAAAGTATGTATAACAGGAGTAGATTTTATACACGAAATATATTATACTGTGACATAGCGACGAGCGCAGGGACGGCGGAAAGACCGACGACTGCGGGCAGTCGGGAAGTGTTACAGCCGGACCTATGAGAGTGCAACAACAGCGAGATGAAGCGAAGCGAAATCGAGCTGCCGGCGCGAGGAGCGGACGAAAGGAGAAAGTAAAGATGGCAACACTTGAAGAACTGAGAGCTCAGCTGGATGAGATCGATGATCAGATAGCCGGCCTGTACCAGAGAAGAATGGATGTCTGTGAACAGGTTGGAGAATATAAAGTACGAGCGGGAAGAAAAGTATATGACAGCCAGAGGGAAAAAGCAAAGCTGGCTGATGTGGCTTCGAAAGTCACCGGTGAATTTAACAAGAAAGGAATTCAGGAAGTTTATGAACAGCTCATGTCCATGAGCCGCAAGCTGCAGTACCGGCAGCTTGTAGAGGCGGGAGCTCTCGGAAGACTTCCTTTTATACGGGTAGACTCTTTTGATGCGGAGAATGCAAGGGTTGTCTTCCAGGGAACGGAAGGGGCTTACAGCCAGGCCGCCATGGAACAGTATTTCGGGAAGGATGTAAACAGTTTTCATGTCAGAACATTCCGGGAGGCCATGGAGGCGATCGAGGAGGGATCGGCGGATTACGCGGTGCTCCCGATCGAGAATTCCACTGCGGGACCGGTCAATGAAATGTATGATCTCCTCGACGAGTTTGAGAATTTTATCGTGGCAGAGACGATCCTGCCTATTGTACATACACTGGCAGGACTTCCGGGAGCATCGCTCAGCGATATCAGAACCGTGTATTCCAAGACAGAAGCCCTGATGCAGACAAGCCGGTTTCTGGATGACCACTCCAACTGGCAGAAGATCAGCGTGGTGAACACAGCGATCGCGGCGAAAAAAGTGCTGGAGGATCAGGATATGACTCAGGCGGCGGTGTGCAGCGCCTATGCGGCAAAAGTTCACGGTCTCTCTGTGCTGGTGGACAAGATAAACGATGAACCGGATAATTCTACAAGGTTTATTGTTGTCACAAACCAGAAGATTTTCCTGAAAAATGCCTCGAAGATCAGTATCCGGTTCGAAGTGCCGCATACCAGCGGTTCTCTTTACGGGATTCTGTCTCACTTTATATACAATGATCTGAATATGACAAAGATCGAGTCACGACCGGTAGAAGGAAAGAACTGGGAATACTGCTTCTTTGTAGATTTTGAGGGAAATCTTGAAGAGCCCGCGGTAAAGAATGCAATACGGGGGCTGCGTGAAGAGGCGAGAAATCTGAAGATTCTCGGGAATTATTAGATTATGGAAAAGAGGATAAGCAATGCGTACAAATGAACTGATGCTGTATAAAAATATGGATTACGGGGAGATCCTGAAAGACATGACCTTTCTGATCGAGAATTCAGAAAGTGAATATTATAATAAAGAAGATCTCCGCGGCCTGCTTTTCGAGTGTGTCAATTCACTTCTGGAACTGTCTGTCAGCCATGGCTTTGAAGGAAATCTGTGGCATACATATCTGACGTTTCTTCTTGCAAGTGATGAGAACGCCTACAGTACATCATGCGAGATCGTAGGAGAGGTGGACGGAAGCATCAACCAGATAGCGCTTCACGATTTTGCGATTTTCAAGGAAATGTTCGACTATGATTTTTCAAAGCTCGAGAGAGACCTGGATGCAGAATGTCTACAGATCCTTATGAATTATAAAAATGTAACCGGAGGAGGAAAAGTGTTCAACCGCCGCATCCGTGACCGGATCTGTGATCTGAGCCGCAGTCTCGGAGAGTCAGCGGATGTGGATGAATTCAAGAGTAAGATCACACAGTTCTATAAAGAATTCGGCGTGGGAAAACTGGGACTTCATAAAGCATTCCGGGTAGAGCACCCGGAGCACGGAGACGTGCAGATCGTGCCGATCACCAATATCGCTCATGTTCATCTGGACGATCTTGTCGGATATGAGATTGCAAAGAAAAAACTGATCGATAATACAAAGGCTTTTGTTGAAGGAAAAAAGGCGAACAACTGTCTCCTTTTTGGAGATGCGGGCACCGGAAAATCTTCTTCTATAAAGGCAATCCTTAACCAGTATTATGATCAGGGGCTCAGGATGATAGAAGTGTACAAGCATCAGTTCAAAGACCTGAATGATGTGATTGCACAGATCAAGAACAGAAATTACAAGTTTATCATCTATATGGATGATCTTTCATTTGAAGAATTTGAGATCGAGTATAAATATCTTAAGGCGGTCATAGAGGGAGGGCTGGAGAAAAAGCCCGGGAATGTTCTGATTTACGCCACATCCAACCGGCGGCATCTGATCCGGGAGACTTTTAAGGACAAAGCTGACCGGGATGAGGAGCTCCATACGAATGATACAGTTCAGGAAAAACTGTCCCTGGTGGCAAGATTCGGAGTTACGATTTATTTCGGCTCACCGAACAAGAAGGAGTTTCAGGAGATTGTACGCGTTCTTGCAGAGAAAAATGACATACACATGCCGGAAGAAAAGCTTCTTCTTGAGGCAAATAAATGGGAGCTTTCTCATGGAGGACTTTCGGGACGTACGGCACAGCAGTTTATCGATTATCTGGCAGGGCAGGAGTGAATATGAAGTGTTACAGAAGAAGGATGATCCCGATACTGGTTCTTTCTGCGGCCCTTCCGTCTTTTCTGTCCGGCTGCAGTCAAAGAGTCACACCGGAAAAAATCTTCAGCGAGGCGTCCGGAAGGATGCAGGAAGTTACCTCTTCCTCCAACCGGGTAGAGCTTGCGATCCAGCTTGAAGATATTCTGGATCTCCGTGAGGTAAATATGGAAATGGAGATGGAGAACACGACAGATCCGCCGGCAGGACATGCAAAGGGAACGGCTGAAGTTAATATTGAGGACGCTGAAGTATCAGGCGAGATGGAGATCTATCAGGTTATGGAGGATGGCGAATATGTGACCTACAGCAGTCTGGACGGTGAATGGGAAAGGGATGTTACAGAACCTGATTCAGAAAACCATATCGGTATGGACGGAAATATTTTCGCACAGGAAGGGGAAGTGCTGGAAGAATTCCGCCTCGCAGATGAGCCTGTCACCGTAGAGGGAAAAGACTGCTATCAGATGTACGGCGATGTAAAAGGGGAGGATCTTATGGGACTGCTTGGCAGGGATATGATCAATGCCTTCGGCCTGGTTGACCTTCCGAGCGAGGAGGCGGTAAAGGAACTGGAAGTTCCGGTCATCTTTGATATTTATATAGATGAAATGCTCCCCGCAAGGATTATCGTTGATATGAGCGGAGTACTCAATGAACTTTATGATTCCTACGGGGAGACGACAAAGGTAAATCTCTATTCCATAGAACTTGTATTTACAGATTATGATCAGACAGAAAAGATTACGGTTCCGCAGGAAGTAAGAGACGCCTGCTGAATCTGTCCCGCCTACACTTCCTGTATCCCGGAGATATCACTGTCGATTACCAGGGAGTAATTCGTATAATATACGACAAATCCGGGTCTGGCTCCCTTCGGTTTTTTGACATGTTTCTTTTCCACATAGTCAATCTCGACCTTTTCTCCTCCTCTCATGCTTGAATAATAGGCGGCGAGACGGCCGGCTTCTTCGAAAGTAGAATCCGGAAGCTCGTCGCCGTTCGTTTTTACAATGACATGTGATCCCGGAGCCTGTTTCGCGTGGAACCACCAGTCGTTCCCTACGGCAAAATTAAAGGTCAGCTCGTCGTTCTGAAGATTATTTTTTCCCACATACATATGATATCCGTCGCTGGAAATGTAGTGGAGCGGCGTGTTTTTGATTTTTGCCTTTTTACGGGTGAGTTTTCTTTTAATGTAACCGGCATTTACCAGCTCTTCTTTTATGCCGGCAAGGTCATCCTCTGTACGGGCGATATCCAGAGCGGTCTGTACGGATTCGAGATAGACAATGTCATCTTTTGTCTCCTGAGAAAGTTCGGAGAGGGCTTCAAAAGTCCGTTTCTGTTTGTTATATCTGCTGAAATAGCGCTGCGCATTCTCGCGGGGAGACTTTGTGGGATCCAGAGGAATGGAGACCATCTCGTTGGTGTAATAATTGAGCGCCTCAAGCTTTTTTGCGCCGTCCTCCAGATTGTAGCCGTAGGTGTTGATCAATTCCCCGTAGACCTTGAATTTATCCCGGTTTTCCGTATCCTTGAGCTGACGGAGCTGAAGATCATACTTTTTGCGGTTCCGCTCCAGGGCTGTCTGTACAATATGCCTTAAATCCGCAGACTTCTGGCGGATGCGTGTGATCCGGCTTCGGGTAGAATAGAAGGTTTCAAGCACTTCTGAGACAGAGCGGTATTCTTTCTTTGTATATTTCGAAAAATGAGTCAGAGGCAGAGAAGAAAACTCTTTCGGCTCATCCCCGTCAAAGTATATGGCGGGGGAAAAACGCTGTTCCTTTACCGCAGAAAGATAGATGTTAAACTGGGTATAAAGATGGAACAGGATATCTGCGGAATATTCTTTCGCGGGAAGGGAAGAATCAAGGCCTGAAAGAAAACAGATCTCTTCCGCGGTCACGGGGCTGATCCCGGTAAAACTTGTATAGAGCGCCTTCGCAAGGGCAGCAGGTTTTCCGGTCAGAATATCAGAAAAATCCTCCGGGGATACAGTCAGCGGATCCGCCTTATGCATGGTGTCAGGGATGAAATATTCCCGTCCGGGCAGGACCTCGCGGACAGAACTCATCTGCGCGGGCACATGCTTGATGCTGTCTATGATTTTTCCGTCTTCCGTACAGAAGATGATATTGCTGTGCTTTCCCATAATCTCAACGATCAGATCTTTACGGCAGAGATCGCCCAGTTCATCCAGATGCTCGATGGTAAAGTGGATGATTCTCTCAAGCTTCGGCTGCCAGATATTCACAATACGTCCGCCTCCAATGTGCTTCCTTAAGAGCATGCAGAAGTTTGGAGCTGTGATAGGGCTCGGCTTATTTGTCCCTGTGAGATAGATCAGGGGCAGGGAAGCATCTGCTGAGATGGAGAGCCTTTTCTGTCCCGAGGGTGTCTTTATCGTGAGAAGAAGCTCGTCAGTTTCCGGCTGGGCGATCTTGGCGATTCTTCCGTCTTTGAGTTCTTCATTTAATTCGTGAACAAGATCTGCCACGACAATTCCGTCAAATGCCATTTCAATTCCTCATTTCTATAATTATCCGGGGCGCAGAGCCCCGGAGATTCTGCCGGTTCAAAATACGGCGTGAATATTATAGCATGATTCAGGTCACGGAAAAAGACCTGTTTCACAAAATGGTTGACCCTCTGTAGCAGAAAGAGGTATAATGAACTTTACAGTCTGGCGTTATTGCCTGAACTGCAATATACATAACAGAGGATGAAACAATATGATAAAAAGCATGACCGGTTTTGGCAGATGTGAGGTCCAGAGAGAGGCAAGAAAATTCACGGTAGAGCTCAAAGGTGTTAATCACCGCTATCTTGATATCAATATCCGGATGCCGAAGAAACTGAATTTCTTTGAGACTGCGATCCGGACCCTTCTGAAGTCTTACGTTACGAGGGGAAAGGTGGATATTTTTATCACATACGAGGATTCCACACAGAATCAGATGGCCGTGAAGTATAATTCGTCGATTGCCGCTGAGTATCTGAAATATCTGCGCCAGATGGCGGAGGAGTTCGGGCTCGAGGATGATATAAGGGTGTCCACCCTCTCCCGTTATCCCGAAGTGTTTACCATGGAAGAGCAGACAGAGGATGAAGAGGAACTGTGGAACGGCCTTAAGGAAGCTCTGGAAGGAGCATTTTCTCATTTCGTCGAGACGAGAACAGCCGAGGGGGAAAATCTGAAGAAAGATATCCTGGATAAACTTTCGAATCTGGAAGTGCTCATCGGGTATATTGAGGAGCGCTCACCGCAGATTATACAGGAGTACAGGACAAAGCTTGAGGAAAAGGTTCGTGAACTTCTGGAGGATACACAGATCGAGGACAGCAGGATTGCGGCGGAGGTAATCCTGTTTGCAGACAAGATCTGTACGGATGAGGAAGTTGTAAGACTGAAAAGCCATATCCGTCATATGAGATCCACCCTTGAAGAAGAGGAAGGCATCGGAAGAAAGCTGGATTTCATTGCCCAGGAGATGAACCGGGAGGCAAATACGATACTGTCCAAGGCGAATGACCTGGAAGTGTCGAACCATGCAATCAGCCTGAAGACTGAGATAGAGAAAATCAGAGAGCAGATACAGAACATAGAATAATATTCACGGGACAGGGGATGAGAGATATGGAAAGAAAAGGAATTTTAATTGTTGTATCCGGTTTTTCCGGATCAGGCAAGGGAACGCTTATGAAAGAACTGCTCGCGAGATACCCGGATACTTATGCGCTTTCCATTTCAGCGACTACAAGAAACCCGCGAAGCGGAGAGCAGGAAGGCAGAGAATATTTTTTCAAAACCAGGAAGGAATTTGAAAAAATGATTGCCAAAGGCGAATTGATAGAGTATGCTAGGTATGTGGAAAATTACTACGGAACTCCCAGGGAATATGTTGAGTCAAAGCTCGCGGAAGGAAAGGATGTCATACTTGAGATCGAGATCCAGGGAGCGCTCAAGGTCAGGGAGGCATTTCCGGACACCCTGCTTCTGTTCGTGACGCCGCCGACTGCGGAAGAACTGAGGTCACGGCTTGTTGGAAGAGGGACTGAGACAATGGATGTGATCCGTTCCAGAATGAGACGTGCCTGTGAGGAGGCAGAGGGAATGGACAGGTATGATTACCTGATCATCAATGACAACCTCGAACAGTGCGTTATGCGGATGCATGCGATCATTCAGGGAGAGCACGACAGAATTTCCAGAAACAGGGAATTTATGGAACAGATAAGGGCAGAGCTTGTAAGTATGAAAGGAGAAGATTGAGTATGCTGCACCCATCTTATACAGATCTGATGAAAGTGGTTAATAAAGACGTCGAGGAGGGGGATTCCAAGATTGTCAACAGCCGTTATTCCATCGTCATGGCAACTTCAAAGAGAGCAAGACAGCTGATCGCCGGGGAACTTCCCCTGGTGGAGACAAAGGAGGGCGAGAAACCGCTTTCTATCGCCATCGATGAACTGAACAGAGGAAAGTTGAAAATTCTGGCAGAGAATACAACAGAAGAAGAGGAATAAGACAAGTCAGGCTGGGCAGATGCACATGTGGTATCTGCCTTTTTACTGATCAAAGAAACATTTGACTGGAGGTTGCATATGAAGATACTGTTTATCTCTCTGGGATGTGACAAAAACCTGGTGGATACAGAAGTGATGCTGGGACTGCTCGCATCAAGGGGATACGAGATGACAGATGATGAGAATGAGGCGGACATCATAGTGATTAACACATGCTGTTTCATTCATGACGCGAAAGAGGAAAGCATCCAGAACATACTTGAGATGGCAGAGTACAGAAAAACCGGGAAGGTCAAAGCACTGATCGTAACGGGATGCCTGGCGGAACGCTACCGCCAGGAAATTATGGATGAGATTCCCGAGGTGGATGAAGTGCTCGGCACAACAGCTTATGACAGGATTCTGGATGCTGTGGATGAGGCGCTCGCGGGAAGGCATTCTGTCATGCTCTCGGATATTGACGCACTTCCTCTTCCGGATACAAGGAGACTTGTGACAACAGGAGGACACTTTGCCTACCTTAAGATCGCGGAGGGGTGTGACAAGCACTGTACCTACTGTATTATCCCGAAAATCAGAGGAAATTACAGAAGCGTACCCATGGAACGCCTGATAAAAGAGGCGGAATATCTTGCAGAGCAGGGAGTAAAGGAACTGATACTTGTTGCCCAGGAGACAACGCTTTACGGGAGAGATATCTACGGAGAGAAATCTCTGCACAGGCTGATCAGAGAGCTGTGCAGAATAAGAGGAATCCGGTGGATCAGGATTCTTTACTGTTATCCCGAGGAGATTACGGACGAGCTTATACAGGTCATGAAGGAAGAGCCGAAAGTATGCCATTACCTTGATCTGCCCATACAGCATGCAAGCGACACTATATTAAAGCGGATGGGCCGTCGGACTTCGAAGCAGGAGCTTATCGATATCGTAGGTAAACTCCGCAGGGAGATCCCGGATATATGCCTCCGGACGACGCTGATAACAGGATTCCCGGGCGAGACGCAGGAACAGCATGAAGAGCTGGCGGAGTTTGTGGATGAGATGGAGTTTGACCGTCTCGGCGTGTTTACTTACTCGCCGGAGGAAGGAACTCCGGCTGCAGCCATGCCGGATCAGATCGATGAAGAGATAAAGGAGGAACGACAGGCCGAGCTGATGGAACTTCAGCAGGAGATAGCATTTGACAATGCCGAAAATATGATCGGGCGGGAAATGCTTGTAATGATCGAAGGAAAAGTGGCGGATGAGAATGCTTTTGTCGGGAGAACCTACAGGGACGCGCCGAACGTGGACGGACTTATCTTTATCAATACGGACGAAGAACTTATATCGGGTGATTTTGCAAAAGTGAAAGTTACCGGAGCATTGGATTATGATTTGATAGGAGAATTGATATGAATTTACCGAATAAACTGACTGTACTGCGTGTGATCATGGTACCTTTTTTTGTTTTTTTTATGCTGACGGATGTGGGAGGAGACGCAAATAAATGGATTGCTCTGGCATTGTTTGTCATTGCCAGCCTGACGGATATGCTGGACGGAAAGATTGCCAGAAAGTATAATCTGGTGACAAATTTCGGCAAATTTATGGATCCTCTTGCCGATAAGCTGCTTGTGTGTTCGGCAATGATCTGCCTTATCCCTTCGGGAAAGCTCGCCCCCGCGATCGTTATCGTTATCATTGCAAGAGAATTTATCATCAGCGGTTTCCGTCTGGTAGCTTCAGATAACGGGATCGTGATCGCCGCCAGTTACTGGGGAAAATTCAAGACGGTATTCCAGATGGCCATGATTATCGTGCTGATCGCAGATTTCGGAGGCGTGTTTGATATAATCGGAGAAGTATTGATATGGATCGCCGTAGCACTTACGCTTATCTCCCTTGTGGATTATGTCTGGAAGAACAGACAGGTGCTCACCCGGGGAGGCATGTAATAAGATGAACGAAAACAGCACAGCGATAGCTAAGACAGACAACGGAAAAGAGAAAAAGCCGGAGGAGGCCGTGGTAGAACTGCTGACAGCAGGGCGGATGACAGTGACTACGGCGGAATCCTGCACGGGCGGGCTGATTGCCGGCACTATTGTAAATGTGGCAGGAGCATCGGATGTCCTGAATGAAGGATATGTGACATATTCCAACGAAGCGAAGGAACGTCTCGTGGGTGTGAAGCATGAAACTCTGGAAAAGTACGGGGCTGTCAGTGAGCAGACCGCCCGGGAGATGGCGGAGGGCGCAGCGCGCTCGGCAGGGGCGGATGCGGCCTTAAGCGCTACGGGAATCGCCGGTCCGGGAGGCGGCACGGCAGAAAAACCGGTGGGGCTGGTCTATATCGGCTGTTTCCTGAAGGGCAGGACAACGGTAAGGGAATGCCGTTTTCACGGAAACCGCCAGGAGAACCGTCTGCATACTGTGGAGACCGCACTGGAGATGCTCAGGGATGCCCTCCGGGTCCGGTAAGAGAACTGCAACATTTGGTGAAAAACTTGTCAAAGTGAGATTGACGAATGCTGGAAATTGTGCGAAAATGGTTGATATATGGGGCAGGCAAAATCATCCGCTTCAGGCAGCGGAAGGCTGTGTGCCATATGCGAAGAAAATCATACATATTGAAAGGAGTTTTAACATGATTTATTCACATGAAGTAGAAATGATGTGTCCGGTGGCTCAGGGCGCGAATCACGGACCAGCTCCGATCCCGGAAGAGGCGAAATGGGTAAAGGCGAAAGAGATCAAAGATATCTCCGGTTTTACACACGGCGTAGGCTGGTGTGCACCTCAGCAGGGAGCATGTAAACTGACACTGAATGTAAAAGAAGGCGTCATTCAGGAAGCGCTGGTAGAGACACTTGGATGCTCAGGAATGACACATTCCGCTGCTATGGCATCTGAGATCCTTCCGGGCAAGACAATCTTAGAGGCACTGAACACAGACCTTGTCTGTGATGCAATCAATACAGCAATGAGAGAACTGTTCCTTCAGATCGTTTACGGAAGAACACAGAGCGCATTCTCCGAAGACGGACTTGCAATCGGCGCAGGACTGGAAGATCTTGGAAAAGGACTTCGTTCTCAGGTTGGTACAATGTACGGAACACTTGCAAAAGGTCCTCGTTACCTTGAGATGGCAGAGGGGTATGTAACAGGTATTGCTCTTGATGACAACAATGAGATCATCGGATACCAGTTCGTAAACCTTGGAAAGTTCACAGATTTCGTTAAGAACGGCGATACTCCGAACGATGCATGGGAGAAAGCAAAAGGACAGTACGGCCGTGTTGACGATGCAGTGAAGATCATCGATCCGCGTAAAGAGTGATCGCAGATCTTTAAATGAAAATCTCAACAAAGGTAAATAAATCAGGAGGATATATAAATGGCTTTATTTGAATCATATGAAAGAAGAATTGATAAAATCAATGAAGTTTTAAACAGCTACGGTATCGCTTCTCTGGAAGAGGCAGAGAAGATCACAAAGGATGCCGGACTGGATGTCTACAATCAGATCAAAGGCATTCAGCCGATCTGTTTTGAGAATGCATGCTGGGCTTACATCACAGGCGCGGCTATCGCAATCAAGAAAGAATGCAGAAACGCTGCTGATGCAGCAGCTGCAATCGGAGAAGGACTTCAGGCATTCTGTATTCCGGGATCCGTTGCTGATCAGCGTAAAGTAGGTCTCGGACACGGAAATCTTGGAAAGATGCTTCTCGAAGAGTCAACAGACTGCTTCTGCTTCCTTGCAGGACACGAGTCATTCGCAGCGGCTGAGGGCGCAATCGGTATCGCAGAGAAAGCAAACAAAGTTCGTAAAAAACCGCTCCGTGTTATTCTGAACGGTCTTGGAAAAGACGCTGCCAAGATTATTTCCAGAATCAACGGATTCACATATGTACAGACAGAGTACGACTACTTTACAGGAGAGCTGAAAGAAGTACAGAGAATCGCTTACTCTGACGGACTCCGTTCCAAAGTTAACTGCTACGGCGCAAATGACGTACGCGAGGGTGTTGCAATCATGTGGAAAGAGGGCGTTGACGTATCCATCACAGGAAACTCAACTAACCCGACACGTTTCCAGCATCCGGTAGCAGGTACATACAAGAAAGAGTGTGTAGATGCAGGAAAGAAATACTTCTCAGTTGCATCCGGCGGTGGTACAGGACGTACACTTCACCCGGACAACATGGCAGCAGGACCGGCTTCCTATGGTATGACAGATACAATGGGACGTATGCATTCTGATGCACAGTTCGCAGGTTCCTCTTCCGTACCGGCTCATGTTGAGATGATGGGTCTGATCGGTGCAGGAAACAACCCGATGGTTGGAATGACTGTTGCAGTTGCAGTTTCCATTGAGGAAGCAGCAAAGGCTGGCAAGTTCTAATACATTCAGAAGTAGCGTGAATGAATACCGGATATGTAATCAGGACTGTCCGGTCAGCGCACTGCAGTAAAAATATGGAAATCAACAAGGAAGCGCGCGGGCTGTTGCCCGCGTGTTTCTTGTATCAGTATCTCTGACAGATTGAAAAAGAATTCATAAATATGCAAGACGGGAGGAAATGGGCAGAATGAAAGTATTAATGATCAATGGAAGTCCTCACGCAAAAGGAAATACATATATTGCCCTGCATGAGATGGAAAAGATATTTCAGGAAGAGGGCGTAGACACGGAGATCGTTCATATCGGAAACAAAGCGATCCGCGGCTGTATAGCCTGTAATTCCTGTGCGGCAAAAGGAAAATGCATATTTGACGACGAGGTGAATGAGACAGCTCTGAAATTTGGAGAGTGTGACGGGCTGGTAGTGGCAAGCCCCGTCTATTATGCATCCGCAAATGCAACCTTGATTGCGTTTCTGGACAGACTTTTTTACAGTACGCCATTTGATAAGACGATGAAGGTGGGAGCCGGTGTGGCAGCTGCCAGGAGAGGCGGGCTGTCGGCAACATTTGATGAGCTGAATAAGTATTTTACCATCTGCGGGATGCCTGTAGCCTCCAGTCAGTACTGGAACAGTATTCACGGACAGACTCCGGGAGAGGCAGAGCAGGATGTAGAAGGACTGCAGACGATGCGGACTCTGGCCAGAAATATGACATTTCTTATGAAGAGCATTGCCCTCGGAAAAGAACGATACGGTCTGCCGGAGCAAGAACCGTTCAGTCCGACTAATTTTATACGGTAAGAGAATCCTGTAAGAAAGGATATGTCTATAAAACCGGATGTACACAGGCCCTTTTTGGATGTGCAGAAGCAGAAAATACCGCGGGATAAAAGCAGTATAGATGAAAAGCATACCAGTCTATTTTTTTCAGGTATTAGACAGGATTCTGAAACAAAGGTATAATAACATATAAAAATGGGGTGAAGTATGCTTTTCATAACATACGGAGGCCGGAAGAAAAAGGAGGAGTTTGTGCTATGATTTACAGAGATTTTCAGGATTTAAAATTATCTGCCCTCGGAATGGGAGCAATGCGTCTGCCTGTTATTGACGGAGATGATTCCAGAATTGATGTGGAAGCGGCAGAGAATATGGTTGCATATGCGATGGAACATGGAATCAACTATTATGATACTGCCTGGGGATACCATGGCGGACAGTCGGAGATCGTTATGGGAAATGCGCTGAAGAAATATCCCAGGGAAAAGTTCTTCCTTGCAACCAAATTCCCCGGCTACGACCTGTCAAATATGGATAAGGTAGAGGAGATTTTTGAGGAACAGCTCAGAAAATGTCAGGTTGAATATTTTGACTTCTATCTCTTTCACAATGTCTGTGAGATGAATATTGACGCATACCTGGATAAAAAATATGGAATTTATGATTATCTGATGGAACAGAAGAAAAACGGACGAATCCGTCATCTGGGATTTTCTGCCCACGGAAGTTATGACGTGATCAGGCGATTCCTGGATGCATATGGAGAGAACATGGAGTTCTGTCAGCTTCAGCTCAATTATCTTGACTGGAGTTTCCAGGATGCCAAGGCGAAAGTGGAACTGTTAAAAGAACATAATATTCCGGTCTGGGTGATGGAGCCGCTGCGCGGCGGAAAGCTGGCTTCGCTTTCAGAGGAAAATACAAAGAAACTGAGAGAGGTGTGTCCGGATGAAGAAACACCGGCATGGGCGTTCCGGTTTCTTCAGTCACTTCCGGAGGTAAAGGTTGTACTTTCCGGCATGTCGAATATGGAACAGCTCAAGGCCAATATTCATACATATGAGGAAGATCGTCCGCTGAGCGAAGGTGAGATGAAAACGCTTCTCGGAATTGCAGACAATATGCTTGAAAAGAAGGTGCTTCCATGTACAGCATGCCATTACTGCGTCAGCCACTGCCCGCAGGGACTTGATATTCCGGAGCTTTTGAAACTGTATAACGAGCACTGTTTTACAGAGGGAGGGTTTATTGCGCCTATGGCTCTTTCTTCTTACCCGGACGACAAAAAGCCGGGAGCGTGTATCGGATGCCGGAGCTGCGAGGCTGTCTGTCCTCAGCAGATCAAAATTTCCGAGGCCATGTCGGATTTTGCAGAAAAACTGGGAATGTAGTATAATATATCAGGCCGTTCTTTTCAGAGCGGCCTGATACCGTCAGCAGAAAAACGGGCTATGTCTTAAAGCAGAAGCGGCGGACGGCGGAAAATCAGCAGAAGACAGGAGAAAAAATATGCGTACAATGGAATTTACAATTGAAAACACGGAAGCACTGAAACCGGGAATGGAGGTCAGCGTGACGGAAGGTGTTCTGCCGTCGTCCTATTATTATATGATTGAGCATGCACTTGGAATGAGTGCCAATTTCCGTCAGGCAGAACGGCTGAAAACAAGACGTGGTGTGGTAAAAGAGCTAAAGGAGACACCGCAGTTTCATATTGCTGTGCTGGAATTTGACGAATAATGAGTTGGAATATTCTGAGACTGCAAATTTGCGTTACATAATTGCAGTCTTGATTTTTAGTTCAAAATGTTATAGTATGAATAATACTAATAACATTAAACAGATCCTTTTGAACAGGCAGGGGAGGGGCAGACTTTTGAGCCAGAACTTCGAAGCAGACTTTGTCAATACTGAAACATGGAATTTATTCAAAAGCAGATTTAAAAGCGAGACGACCGAGGCATCGTACTGGTCGGATATCAATGAATTCTGCAGGATAACCGGGAAACCGTTTGACAGTGTTGGACAGCAGGACGTGAGTAATTATTATCAGAAGATGCAGGAGAAAGTCAGAGAGGGAAGGATCAGTCCTCTGACATTAACAAAAAAGTTTCGTGAGCTTCATTCTTTCGCGGAATTCCTCATCGGGCAGGGAGAATTTAAGGAGAAGGATACAGAAGATTTCTTCTATCCGTATCTCAAGAATATGGTAAAAGAAGAGAAGACAGCCAGGTCAGTTCCTGTGGAGGATATGGACGCTCTTTTTGATGCGGCATCGGAAGATATCATGGCATATACGATATTGACCCTGATGTACCGGGTCGGACTTACATCAACAGAAATTGCAGGGCTGAACGGAGAAGAAGACTTTATGATATATGATGACGGGATTTATGTAATACCGGCCCAGCGTCGGGAACCCTGTCATATACCGGAGGATGCCTGGGCGATACTGAAAGAATATATGGAGGGCAGAGAGGCGCATCCCAGTCTGTTTTACAATAAACGGGGCGGGCGGCTCAACACCATGTATATCAGCAGGATGATGAAGAAATACTGTTCCCGTGCGGGAATAAGAACATACAGCTCTGAGGCGGTGAGAAACAGCTGTGCATTCAATCTCTTTGCCTACGGCGCTACAGCAGGGCAGACGGCTGCGCAGATGGGCAGGACAGAACTGCAGATCAGAAGATATAAAGGAATAAGTTATCGCGGCAATTTGAGAAAAAAGGCAAATGATCTGGTGAAGATGAGGATCGAGAAGCCATAAAAGCTTATAATAAGATGCTATGTGCCGGAACTTTTCAAAAGTGTCCGGCACATGCAGGTAAAATTATCAGAATTATCTGAAAATGGTGCGCAAAGGGGCCTGACCCCTTTTAACGGGAACCGTAATATCTCCGGATGAGACATGAAACAGCTCCGGCCGCGCACAGGCCGAGAAGAACGTTGTGCATGGAGCCGTATACTTCAAGTGCGCCCTTGACTCCGTAGATGATCTCCGGCGAATCCGGGAGCAGACGGCTGAAGAGAAAGCACATGTAGGAACTTACGAAGACGATGATAAATGAGAGGAATCCTCTGCCGGTGTCTTCTTTCCATGATTCTGCGCCGCTCCGCACACGGACTCTTGTCATGGTCCACAGCATGGAGATCAGTTCAAAAAGCAGAAAAGCGGCTACAACGCACAGGTATGCGGCCAAAGTCTGTGTGATGCTCCTCTGCTGCAGGGATTCGGCGATGTCTCCGTACGGAGCGCTTGCCCGCCAGAAGGTGTATGTGACGTAGATCATGGTCGCAAGAATCAGGATGAGGGAGAGCTGCCGGAGCAGCGCACCGGTTATTTTTGAAAGAACTTTTCCGCCTTTCTGGATGGGAGCGGCAAGCGGCACACCGCCGCGGCTTCTTCTTTTTCTGCGTCCGCGTGAATTACGTCTGTCATAGTCGTCATCGTCGTAATCTAAGGAACGGCGGCGCTTTCTGTCATATTCGTAGTCCTCGTCCTCGTCTTCGTAGTCATCCTCAAAGTCATCCTCGTATTCTTCACCGCTGAATGACCGGCTGCTCCTGCCATACGGATCACGTCCGGTCTTATCGGAAATAACGACTGTATCATCAGTACGGATGTTATTGATTCTGCGTGTATCCCCGGACAGCATATCCAGATTGATACCGGGATCTTCCTCATATGTAACTTCAAAGTCATCATCAAAGATATCAGAGATCTTCTTATCAGCTGAACTCATGAAACTCCCCACTTTCTATTACTGAATTACTGATTTATCAGCTGTTCTGCACTTCTGTGCCTGAATAAATCTTTCTTATGTTATAACTTTTTCGGAGGATTCTCAAGGGTTGAGGGGAAATTTTAAAAAGTTTTCACTTTTCTCAGATGAGAAAGACTTCGATACAGATTGCGGGGAGCAGTGTAAAGGGAAGAGTAAACTTAAGTTAAAACTGGGTTAAAAGCGTTCTGCTCATTTTTCGGTATGTTATAATTCACTGCGGATCTTAAGGATTCCATATTACTTTGATTGGAGGAAAATCAGGAATGAAGTGGAAAAAAGCAGCAATGCTGATCCTGGCTGCGGCTTTAGTCTGTCAGCCGATGAGTGTATTTGCAGACGCGGCTCCGGACGGTATGACAGATGCCAGCCAGACAGAAGCGGCACAGAACGGCGCATGGGAAACATGGTCTCAGGAGTGGGAGACGATCAAAGACGATTGGACCCAGGTTTCCATGTCACCGGGAGCTGATGAGACGAAAATGAATTTTGCATGGTACAGCAAAGAAGGCGAAGAGACCGGGCTTGTCTATGGGACAAGCAGTGATTTAAGTGACGGTCAGAGCGCGGAGATCACACAGACTTCAGCGCAGGAAGGTTACCTGAGCAACAAGACAACACTTGAGAATCTGCAGCCGGGTACCACTTATTATTACCAGGTAGAAGGAAAAGAGATCGAGTCATTTACAACAGATGATGATACAAGTGATTTCAGCTTTATCTTTGTAGGTGACCCGCAGATCGGTTCTTCCAATGAGGAGAAAGCAAAGACTCCGGAGGATATCCAGAAACCGACTTTTCTGACAGCGCAGTCAGAAGCTGTGCGAAACGATACATTTAACTGGAACTATACACTGAACAGAGCATATTCCAGAACGGGAAATTCCGCGGGATTTATTCTTTCTTCCGGTGATCAGATCCAGACAAATGCGGAAAAGGTAGAGGACGGAACCGTCAGCGAGATGGAATATGCCGGATACTTAAGCCCGGATATCATGAAATCTGTTCCGGTTGCCACAACAGTTGGAAACCATGATGCGGATAATGCAAACTATACATACCATTTTAATACTGCAAATCTGAGCAGTCTGGGCGATAACGGATATGTGGGAGGAGACTATTACTTTACATACGGAGACGCACTGTTTATTATCCTGAATACACAGGATACCAATGTAAGCGAGCATAAACAGTTTATAGAGGATACGGTTGCGGCGAATCCGGAATGTAAGTGGAGAATCGTTACCCTGCACCAGGATATCTACGGTTCGGCAGAGCATTCCAATGAGCCTGAGATCACAAATCTTCGCTACAGTCTTGTGCCGATTTTTGAGGAGAATGACGTGGATATCGTTTTGACGGGACATGATCACGCATATTCCAGGACCAAGATCCTCAAAGGAGGACAGAGCACGACCGGATTTGAATATACAGATGATGAGTTCGATGAACAGCTTGACAAAGATGTTGATGTCGGGGACAGCACAGAGACAAGATATGAGGCTCCGGCAAATATTCAGGATGATACGACAGATCCTGCAGAGCAGAGATATCTTGAGTATCTGTATTCTGTAATGGATGATGAGGCTGTCCAGGAGCTTACAGAGAACCAGGATGTTGCAGTCAATCCGGACGGAATCATGTATCTTACGGCAGGATCTTCTTCGGGAAGCAAATATTATGATCTGGTGCCGAGACAGCAGACATATATTGCCAGCAGATGGCAGATGGATGTTCCGACCTATTCCGTGATCGATCTTACAGAGACGACTCTGACAGTGAATACATACCGCACGGATACGGATGAGCCCATCGATTCTCAGTTTATGATCGTAAAATCTGCGGACCACAGTCAGCTGACGGATCTCATTTCACAGGCTGAAGCACTTTCAGCGGATGATTATACAGAGGACAGCTACAGTGTGATGCAGCAGGCGCTGGAAGCGGCGACCGCCGTAAATAATGATGCGCAGGCTACAACTGAAGAACTGACAAATGCGTATACTGCCCTCAAGAGTGCAATAGACGCTCTTGTGGAAAAGCCGGTTCAGACTCCGACAGACGATGAGCAGAACGGGACCACAACGGATCCGTCTCAGAATGGCACCACGACCGACCCGTCCCAGAACGGAACGACAGAGAATCCGTCTCAGAACGGCTCCGGCCAGGGAAATAAAAACACATCTGCGGCAGGAGTAAACGAGAAGCCGTCGACAGTAAAACCTGTCAAGACAGGAGATTACACCAGTGTAGTAATCCCGGCAGCGGCACTTGTGCTTGCGGCGGCTGCAGGCGGAACGACATTCTATATCAGGAGAAAGAGAAGCTGAAATGCAGCAGATAAAAAAGCATAAAAGGCACATTATTATCCTTCTGATCACTGTGATTTTTGCAGTATTTCTGTACAGATACAATCAGATCGAGAGGATCGGACTCTACGATACGGAGGGAAAGACTTTCGAGAAGGCAAGAGTTGTGGAGATTCTGCAGGATAATGAGACAGAATCAGGCAATCAGATCGGAAATCAGGTTGTCTCTCTGGAACTTTTAAGCGGAGATTTTAAGGGAAATACAGTGGAAGCGGTGAGCTCCTCCAGTTATCTTTACGGAGCTCACTGCGAACCGGGGATGAGGGTCATTGCTGAGGTCAATGAGAGTGATGACTCTCTTTATGTTACAGTCTACAGCTATGACCGTACCTGGATGCTGTATGCGATCGTAATCCTTTTTCTGGTTACATTGTGTGTGATCGGAGGCAAGCAGGGCTTTAATTCCGCCGTCGCCCTTGTCTTTACTTTTGTGTGTATTGTGTTTCTGTTCCTTCCCATGATATATCGCGGGATTTCTCCCATTTTTGCCGCGATCGTGGTGGCGGTACTGACTACATTTGTGACCATGTATCTGATCGGGGGAATCTCCAGCAAGAGTGTCACCTCCATGATCGGTACCGTGGCCGGAGTAGGAATCTCCGGTCTGCTTGCGGTGCTGTTCGGAAGGCTGACCAGGATTTCAGGATACAATGTTTCAGACATCGAACAGCTCGAATATGTGGGCCAGATGACCAGTGTAAAGATCGGAGAACTTCTCTATGCTGGAATTCTGATATCTACTCTGGGCGCGGTGATGGATGTTGCCATGTCAGTTGCGTCGACGATCAATGAAATACATTACCGGAATCCGGATCTGAGCAGGAAGGAGCTGTTTACTTCCGGTATCAGAGTGGGAAAGGACATGATGGGAACAATGTCAAATACACTGATTCTTGCATTTACCGGAAGCTCGATCAATACACTTGTTTTCATGTACGTTTATAACTACACAGCTGTACAGATCACAAATATGTACTCGATCGGTATCGAAGTGATCCAGGGAATTGCGTCCACAATGGGAGTGATCCTGACGGTCCCGTTTGTATCCGCCATCTGTGCATGGCATCTGAAACTGAAAAAGAACAGAGAAACGTAAAACTCTGCCGATGCGGACAACAGTCCGGCATCGGCATATTTATTTCAGAGAATTTTTAAGCGGTTTGTTTCATAATTCTTTGTAATTTCTTAAGAATTATATTCCCGTTATCTTAAGAAGCGATATTTAGAATTAGAATCAGAGATGAAAAAGAAAGATTTTCCGCAAGATGAGAGAGGACGGTGCAGAATGAAATACATTACATTTACAGTTCCATGTTATAACTCGGAAGCCTATATGGAAAGATGCATAGATTCACTGCTCGCAGGGGGGAGTGATGTAGAGATTCTTGTGATCGATGACGGTTCAACGGACGGAACGGGAGAGATAGCAGACCGGTATGCCGCTGCATGGCCGGGGATTGTAAAAGCAGTACACAAGGAAAACGGCGGACACGGATCGGGTGTGAATACGGGACTTAAGATGGCTCAGGGAATCTATTTTAAAGTCGTGGATTCTGACGACTGGATTGATCAGGAGGCTTACAGAAAAATCCTGAAAAAGATAAAAGAGTTCTGCGGAGCGGGAAGGATCGAATTTGAGGAGGTGCCGGATCTGTTTGTGTCCAATTATGTGTATGACCATCTCGATGAAGGCAGGAGCAGAGTTATGGATTACAGGAATGTTTTTCCGGACGGGAAAATGTGCGGCTGGAACACGATCGGGCATTTCCGTCCGTCACAGTATCTGATCATGCACGCGCTGATGTTCCGTACGGAAGTGCTGAGAAAATCCGGCGTACGGCTGCCGGAGCATACCTTTTATGTGGACAATCTTTTTTCCTATCAGCCCTTGCCTTATGTGGAGAATATCTGCTATCTGGATATTGATCTGTATCACTATTATCTGGGAAGAGAAGATCAGTCGGTAAATGAGAAAGTCCTCATGAAGAGAATCGATCAGCAGATCAGAGTGACAGATCTTGTCTCCAGAAGCGTTGACCTGCGTGAGGTGAAAAAGAGATATCCGAAACTTGCCGCCTATATGACAAGAAACATTTCTATCATGCTTTCTATTTCGTCCATCCATCTGCTTCTGATCCGGACAGCGGAGGCAGAGGAGAAGAGACAGAAAATGTGGGAGAGAATCAGAGAATATGACAGGACGCTGTACTACCGGCTGAGATGTTCTACCCTGAGCGGACTGACATATCTGCCGGGAAAACTGGGAGGCAGAATTACTGTGAGCGGGTACAGATTCGCAAGAAAAATCTATCAGTTTCAGTAAACAGGAGGGAGAAGAATGGCTCAGATTTATATTGCGTTTGTGGATACGCCGGGGGTGTTCGCCGGGATAATCCGGCGTGTAATCCGGCAGAAGTATATCCATGTGGCAATTGGACTTGATCCGGGACTTGAGGAGGCGTACAGCATTGGCAGAAGACATCCTTCTATTCCTCTTATCGCAGGGTTCGAAAGGGAAGATAAAAGCAGGATATTAAAGGCTTTTCCGGAAGCGGATTATATGATATGCAGCCTGGAATGCAGCGGGGAGCAGAAAAGTTACATAGAAGAAAGGCTGAGAGAGGCGATGAAAAAACGTTTCCGATACCATTACGCAGTGGCGGGGCTTCCCTTTATACTCTGGCAGATCCCTTTCTATCAGAAAAATCATTACACATGTTCTTCCTACATTGCACGGCTTCTCGAGGAGGCAGGCGTGTGCAGGTGGAACAAGCATTTTTCGCTTGTTACGCCCAGAGATTTTATGGAGTATGAAGAGAAAGAGAAAGTATTCGAAGGCAGTCTCAGAGAGCTGACAGAATACTGGGGCAATCTGGGCAGGCAGGAAGAGACGCAGAGAATTTATCCGGTTTATGGGGGCACTGTCTGTGCCTGCCGCGAGGTGACCTATGAGCGTTAAGAAAAGAATAATTCAGATTGCGGTCTTTCTTCTGGTCATGTTCCTCACCTTCTATGCCCTGTTCAGCGGACGTGATCTGGCAGAGATCGGACATGCGGTCCTGAAAATGTCTCCTCTGTATCTGACTTCCTGTGTGGCGCTTGCCCTGTTCTACGTATGTGCAGAAGGCTTTATGATCTGGTATCTGCTTAATGCGATGAGAGAAAAGAAAAACAGTCTGTTCCGGTGCTTTCAGTATTCTTTTATCGGTTTCTTTTATTCGGGAATTACACCTTCTGCCACCGGGGGACAGCCGGTTCAGCTTTACTATATGAACAGAGACGGAAACCGAGTATCTGACAGTACGGTAGTTCTGATGACGGTGGCAGTGGTCTATAAATTTGTTCTTGTGATCCTTGGGTTTGGCATTCTGTTCTTCTGGCATGGCCCGCTGAGAGAATATCTGAACAGATATTTCCCGCTTTATATTCTGGGACTGATGCTGAATGTCATTCTGGTGATCCTGATCCTGGGTGTTATGCTGTTCCCCAACGTGATCCTTAAGACGGCGAAATTTTTTGAAAATATTCTGATCCGTATGAAGGTATGGAAAGCATCGGAAAAGAGGGAAGAAAAACTGAACGGCTTCATCGAAAGCTACGGACAGGCGGTTTCGTGGCTCGGCAGACACAGAGGAAAGCTTGCCGCTGTAGTTGTGGTTACTTTTTTTCAGCGATGCAGTCTTTTTGTGCTCACATACATGGTCTATCTGGGATTCGGGCTGAAGGGATCAGATGCAGCCGATGTTATTCTACTTCAGGCGGCGGTGTATATAGCTGTTGACATGCTCCCGCTCCCGGGGGCTCAGGGAATTACGGAACTGATGTATCAGGCTGTGTTTGCGCGGGTATTCACGCCGGTGTATCTGATCCCGTCCATGCTGGTGAGCAGAGGACTGAATTTTTATTTTCTGCTTATTGTCAGTCTGGGAGTAGTGCTTGTAAACCGGTTTATATTGGAAAACCGGAGGCGTACGGCCGCATAAGGACATGAGGAGGAAGCATGTAAACCTGACGAAACTCCGGGAAGGATGTATATGGTCAAAATCAGGAGGATGTGGTAAGATTGAGTGGTGATTTACTGACAGAGGAGTTTTGTGAATGAATATCATCAATATAGAACACATCAGCAAGGTTTACGGAGAAAAGACAGTTTTTGACGATGCGTCTTTCGGCATCCAGGAAGGAGACAAGATCGGAATCGTCGGGATTAACGGTACCGGGAAATCTACGCTTCTTAAGATGATCTGCGGGGAGGAAGTGCCGGATTCCGGCCAGATTGTCAGACAGAATGGCCTGAGGACGGCGTATGTTCCGCAGAATCCCGTATTTCCGGAAGGAGCGGATATCCGGTCCTATGCCATAGAAGGGAGCGAATCAGAGAGCTGGAAGGTAGAGAGCAATCTCACAGAGCTGGGGATCACAGACTATTCTGCAAAGATCAGCAGTCTCTCCGGCGGACAGAAGCGCAGAGTGGTACTTGCCAGCACACTGGCCGGGCAATATGATGTACTGCTCCTTGACGAACCGACCAATCATCTGGACGGAGAGATGATTGACTGGCTGGAAGATTATCTGAGAGGATACAGAGGAACTGTTATCATGGTGACCCATGACCGGTATTTCCTGGATCGGGTGACAAACCGGATTCTGGAGATCAGCCATGGAAAAATGTACGGGTATGACGCTGCGTATTCGGGATTTCTGGAACTGAAAGCGGCCCGGGAAGAGATGGAGCTGGCATCAGAACGGAAAAGGCAGAGCATACTTCGTATGGAACTGGAGTGGGCGAAGAGAGGCTGCCGCGCCAGAAGCACAAAACAGAAGGCAAGGCTTGAACGGCTGGAGGCCCTGAAAAACGGAACTGCTCCCCTGCGTGAACAGACGGTGGAACTTGATTCTGTGGAGACAAGGATGGGCAAGAAAACGATTGAGCTCCATCATGTCAGCAAGAGTTATGGGGAGAAGCGAATCCTGGAGGATTTCAGCTATATTGTTCTGCGAAATCAGAGACTGGGTATTATCGGGCCAAACGGATGTGGAAAATCAACTTTGATCAGAATGATTGCGGGTCTTGTGGAGCCGGATTCGGGATATATTGAGAGAGGGGAGACAATCCGCATCGGATATTTCGCTCAGGAAGAGCAGGACATGGACGATGCACAGAGAGTGATTGACTATGTGAAAAACATCGGAGAATATATTACAACAAGAGATGGAAAGATCAGCGCATCCCAGATGCTGGAAAGATTTCTTTTTACTCCGGATATGCAGTATGCTCCTATAGGAAAACTCTCCGGAGGAGAGAAACGGAGACTTTATCTGCTCGGAGTGCTTGCGGAAAATGCCAATGTTCTTCTTCTGGACGAGCCGGGCAATAATCTGGATATCCCTACCATGACGATACTGGAGGATTATCTGAATTCATTTTCCGGCATTGTGATCGCGGTATCCCACGACAGATATTTTCTGGACAACATGGCGGACCGGATATTTGAGCTGGACGGAAACGGTCATGCATGTCAATATGAAGGCGGGTACACAGATTACTTTGAGGCAAAGAAAATACGGGAGGCCGGAACAGTTACAGAAGGAACAGTCCATGGGAAAAACGAAGCAAAGACGGGGGAAAAAGGCGGAAATGATGAACCGGATAAAAATGGAAGAAACTGGAAACAGGGACAGCCGCAGAAACTGAAATTCTCTTATAAGGAACAGAAAGAATATGAATCCATAGACGATGAAATCGCGAAGCTGGAGGAAAAGCTGGAATATTTAGAGAAACAGATGGAAGAAAATGCGACAAATTCCGTGAAACTCAGAGAGCTTATGGAGGAGCAGGAAAAGACCAATGCTCTGCTGGAAGAGAAAACAGAGCGCTGGTTTTATCTCAATGAGTTGGCGGAGAAGATCGCGGAACAGAAATAATTCACAGGAACGTCTTGACAAAACAGAGTGCAGTTGGTAATATTATAGAAAACAGATTGCACTCTGTTTTTGCACGTTAAAGATGCATTCCGAATTTTCAGGGAATGCAGGATCGGATGCACATATCTCCCCGCATGGCAGGGGAAGTTTTTTTGAGAAAGTGGGGAAAACAATGAGAAGTCAGGTCTTTTCGCTGCTTGTAGACAACAATCCGGGTGTCTTAAGCAGGATCGCGGGGCTGTTCAGCCGGCGCGGGTACAGCATCGACAGTATTACGGCGGGGATGACAGCAGATCCGAGATATACGAGGATCACTGTTGTTTCATCCGGTGATGAGCTGATTCTGTCACAGATAGAGAAGCAGCTCAGAAAACTGGAAGATGTTGTAAACATCAAGGTATTAAAGGACAGCGAGTCAGTATGCCGGGAACTGATCATGGTAAAGCTCCGCGCCAATGCAGCTCAGCGAGGGGAGATCATATCGGTTGCAGACATTTTCCGCGCCAAGATCGTTGACGTGGAGGAAGATTCACTGATGATCGAGCTGACGGGAACACAGAGCAAGCTGGAGGCATTTTTGAATCTGCTGAAAGATTATGAGATACTGGAACTGGCAAGAACAGGGATTACGGGGCTTTCCAGAGGAAGCAAAGACGTAACCTATCTGTAAAAATCATCTGTTAGTTAGTAAGAGGTCTTTACCTTTCACTATACATAAATAATCCGGCCCTGGAGCCGGGGATTTTAATTTATTTTTAGGAGGAATGCAAAATGGCAGCAAAAATTTATTATCAGGAAGATTGTAATCTTTCCCTTCTGGAAGGAAAGACAATCGCGATCATCGGCTACGGCAGCCAGGGACATGCACATGCGCTGAACTTAAGAGAGTCAGGATGCAATGTTATCATCGGTCTCTATGAGGGAAGCAGGTCATGGGCAAAGGCAGAGGCCCAGGGATTTGAAGTTTACACATCCGCTGAGGCAGCTAAGAAAGCTGATATCATCATGATTCTGATCAATGACGAGAAACAGGCTGCATTATATAAGAACGATATCGAGCCGAACCTTGAGGAAGGCAATATGCTGATGTTCGCACATGGTTTCAATATTCACTTCGGCCAGATTGTACCGCCGGCAAACGTGGACGTTACGATGATTGCCCCCAAAGCGCCGGGACATACAGTAAGAAGCGAGTATCAGGCTGGAAAAGGAACTCCGTGTCTGGTTGCAGTAGAGCAGGATTATACAGGAAAGGCTCTTGATATGGCTCTGGCATATGGACTTGCTATCGGCGGCGCAAGAGCCGGTATCCTTGAGACAACGTTCCGTACAGAGACAGAGACAGACCTCTTCGGTGAGCAGGCAGTTCTCTGCGGCGGCGTATGCGCGCTGATGCAGGCTGGTTTCGAGACTCTGGTAGAGGCCGGATATGATCCGAGAAATGCTTACTTCGAGTGTATCCACGAGATGAAACTGATTGTAGATCTGATTTACCAGTCAGGATTTGCGGGAATGAGATACTCCATCTCCAACACAGCTGAGTACGGTGACTATATCACAGGACCGAAGATCATCACAGAGGATACAAAGAAAGCAATGAAGAAGATCCTTTCCGATATCCAGGATGGTACTTTCGCAAAAGATTTCCTGCTTGACATGTCAGAGGCCGGCGGACAGGCTCACTTCCGTGCAATGAGAAAACGTGCCGCTGAGCATCCGTCAGAGAAGATCGGTGAAGAGATCAGAAAACTCTACAGCTGGAGCGACGAGGACAAACTGATCAATAACTAATCAGGCATCTCATACATATATGATGAGATATTGTATGAATCTGACAAACAATCAGAAATATAATATGAAAAAAGAAAATTAGTCATAAAGAAAGAATACACAGACATGTAAAGTGGATGTGTATTCTTTTTTGAGAAAATTCTGAATTCGGTAAACAAAGGGGCCTGACCCCTGTGAAAAAGGAGGGGATTTTTTGGATTCTGCATCAACGAACGTTGAGAACGACTTCAGTCAGGGAAGTATTGCGCGGAATATTCTGAATCTTGCTCTTCCGATGACGCTGGCGCAGCTGATCAATGTGCTCTACAGTGTGGTGGATCGGATCTATATCGGTCATATCCCTCATGTGTCGGCAGATGCCCTGACCGGAGTCGGACTTGCGCTTCCGGTTATTACTGTCATCACTGCATTCGCGAATCTTTTCGGAATGGGAGGAGCGCCTCTGTGCTCAATTGCGAGAGGAGAGCATGAGGAGGAGCGGGCAGAAAATGTAATGGGGAATTCGTTTACGCTGCTCCTGATTTCCGGGGCGGTGCTGATGACAGTCTGCCTTATGTTCAGAGAACCCATCCTGTATCTTTTCGGGGCCAGTGATGTGACTTACCCTTATGCGGACCAGTATATTACGATTTATCTGCTGGGAACTCTGTTTGTGATGACCAGTCTGGGCATGAATAATTTCATAAATGCTCAGGGATTCGGAAAAACCGGTATGCTGACGGTGCTTCTCGGAGCAGTACTGAACATTATTCTTGATCCCATTCTGATATTTGGCTTTGACATGGGAGTCAGGGGCGCGGCTGTGGCTACCGTGATTTCACAGGGGGCGTCTGCTCTGTGGGTATTCCGGTTTCTGACGGGGGAAAAGGCTCTGCTTAAGATTAAGAGAAAATCCATGAGACTGAAGAAAAAGCTTGTCAGAGAGATTACACTTCTGGGAACTTCCGGGTTTGTCATGTCTGTGACAAACGGGCTGGTGCAGATTGTCTGCAATGCAGTTCTCTCCCGCCATGGAGGAGACCTTTATGTGGGAATCATGACAGTGATCAATTCAGTAAGGGAGATTATCAATATGCCGCTGACGGGCCTTACGTCTGGAGCTCAGCCTGTAATCGGATACAACTATGGAGCGGGACGGCCTGACAGAGTGAAAGCAGCGGTTAAATTCATGACGGCGTGGAGTATTCTATTTTCCATAGTGGTGTGGGCGGTTATTTTCTTCGAGCCCCGCTTTTTCATGAATCTGTTCACGCAGGAGACGGAACTGATTCAGGAGGGAATACCGGCGATGCGTATCTACTTCTGCGGCATATTCATGATGGCTCTCCAGTTTGCGGGACAGTCTACATATGTGGCTCTGAACCGGCCGAAACAGGCTGTGTTCTTCTCTCTGTTCCGCAAAGTGATCATTGTTGTTCCGCTCACTGTTGCGCTGCCGCTCGTCGGAGGACTTGGAACCAGCGGAGTATTTCTTGCGGAGCCGGTTTCCAATGTGATCGGAGGCACAGCCTGTTTTGTTACAATGCTGATCACGGTCTGGCCGACACTGAAAAATGACAAAGAAAAAGAGACATCCGCCTGACGGAAGCGGATGCCTCTTTTTTATATCATAAAATTAAGCGATAGAATTTACAGCTTTGGATAAACGAGCGATCTTTCTGGAAACAGTATTCTTGTGGTAAACACCCTTGCTTCCTGCTTTGGAAATCTCAACGATCGCAGCGCGAAGTGCAGTTTTAGCAGCCTCAGCATCTTTCTGAGCAACAGCAGCCTCAACCTTCTTTACAGCTGTTTTAACTTTGGATCTGATCGCTTTGTTTCTTGCAGCCTTTGTCTCGTTTACTAAAATTCTCTTCTTAGCAGACTTAATGTTAGCCAATCTGTACACCTCCAAATTAATATGAATTTTCAAATGTGAATGAATGTGCCCCGGCGGATTCGGACACGGACGCTCCGCTGAAACATACTCATTCATTTTATGCCAACTAGAATTTGTTGTCAATACATATTTTGAGAAATATTGCAAAAACTGTAATCAGCATATCAGCAAAACAGAAACCGTATCATAGAGAAGTGAGGAGAGGATTATACATGATGAGAAATTATAGTGTCCGGACAGATCTTGCACTGGAAGAGAGAGAACGTTTTGAGTCAGATAATGTAGAAATCCCCGGGGTGATCCTTGAGGAAGATTATGATGAGGAAAGAGAAATACGCCTGACCAGAGTGAGAATAGAAACCGAGAACGGAGCCAGGGCCATGGGAAAACCGGTGGGAACATATCTTACTCTGGAAACCCCCAATCTGGCAGTGCCTGACGAAGAGTATCTCCGGGAAGTGGCGGGGGAAATCTGCAGATGTATAGAGGAACTGATCGATAACACAGGCTGCGGGAAGGAGGATCTTTCTGTCCTTATTGTGGGACTCGGCAACAGAGAGGTGACTCCCGATGCGCTTGGCCCTTATGTGGCAGATCATCTTTGTGTTACAAGACATATTGTCAGAGAGTACGGCAAGTATGCCATGGGGATGGAACATGCCAATATGATCAGTGCGGTGGTGCCGGGCGTGATGGGGCAGACCGGGATGGAAAGCGCGGAGATCGTCCGCGGCATCGTAAATGAGACACATCCGGATCTTGTAATTGCGGTTGACGCTCTGGCGGCCCGGAACAGCAAGAGGCTGAACCGGACGGTTCAGATTGCCGATACGGGGATTCATCCCGGTTCGGGCGTCGGCAATCACAGGGCGGGAATGACAGAGGAGTCCCTCGGCGTGCCGGTGATCGGCATCGGAGTTCCCACGGTTGTGGACGCGGCCACTATTGTAAATGATACGATGGAAAACTTCATACGGGCTCTGGAAAGTTCGGAATCACTGAAAGGAGTGGGCGAGGTGCTCCGGTCTTATAATGCGGGCGAAAAATATGAATTTGTAAAGGAACTGATCGCTCCGCATCTGAACGGCATGTTTATGACTCCTAAAGATGTGGACGAAATGATCCACCACATCAGCCATACGATCTCAGAGGCGCTTAACATGCTCTTTGTGAACAGGGTTTCCACTCAGGAAAGCTGAACAGGAAGATGGCATAATCCGTTCCCGAAAGACATAAAGTTATAAGAAAAAGCAGGGAAGGGATACGGTCGGAAAATGAAAAGATACAGAAACAAGAAAGCCGGACAGATTAAAGCGGCATGCGCCGCCGTCTTTCTGGCCGCCGGGGTGACTTACGCTGCTGTAAGAACTTTTGCCGACGAGTGGAAATATGAGATCCAGCAGAATATATTCCGGACTGCAGAAGAAATGTACATGCCGGGGCTTGCATACCTGCAGAACGGATCTCCACCGGATGCAGGAGACTGGGTGAGAGAAAAGGCTCTGGCCTGGCTTCCCCTGGTGAGCTATGTCGATGACCATATCCCTTATGAATCCGAGATCGAGGATGAAGAGACCATAGCGCGTATACTGGAGGCTCAGGCAAATGATGAAAATACAGTGGATGAAAACGGAAATCTCGTAGGGGAACCGGATGAATCAGAAGCGGCAGCAAGCGAGGTAAAGCCGACTGTGGATATGTCAATCGAGAAACTTCGGGATTTTGATTATCTTCTGAGCAACTTTTACACGGTAGACAGTTCTACCATGATCGGACCCGATCAGCTGAACGCAGATGATCTGCTGGGGCGGGATATGAAGATCGACAACTCCACGGGGGGACCGAAGATACTGATCTTCCATACACACTCTCAGGAGGAATTCGCGGATTCAACCCCGGGAGATCCGGAAACCAGCATCGTAGGAGTGGGAGAATATCTGACTCAGCTTCTGAATGAGAAAGGTATAGAGACGATCCATGACACGGGAGTTTATGACATTATAAACGGAAAACTTGACAGGAGCAACGCCTATGAAAACGCGGAGGCTTCAGTTCGTCCAATCATAGAGGCGAATCCGACCATTGAGGTGGCGATAGATCTTCACAGGGACGGAGTGGCGGAGGGGACTCATCTTGTAACCGAGATCAACGGGAAGCCGACCGCGAAGATCATGTATTTTAACGGGTTGAGCAGATCCAGGACGAACGGAGACATTGATTATCTGTATAACCCTTACATACAGGACAATCTGGCATTCTCGCTCCAGATGCAGCTCGCGTCGGAGAGCATGTATCCAGGTTTCGCAAGACATATTTATCTGCGGGCATACCGCTATAACCTTCATCTTCTTCCAAAATCTCTGCTGGTGGAAGCGGGGGCTCAGACCAATACCGTAGAGGAAATGATGAACGCCATGGAGGTTCTGGCAGATACTCTCTACCATGTCATAATGGATGAAGATTAATCGAAAATGCAGTGTTTCCGGCTGATTTCAGGATGGGATTCTTCTGAAACGGATTGTTGAAATTTCACAGAACCGGTGATATATTATGTAATGGACTGTTCTGCGCTGATGCAGGACAATGAGAAAAAGACTGCGCGGCTGTCATTGCCCCATGCGGGGAATGACGGCCCGCGGCCGAAAGAGGAGAATGTGAATGGCAGGTAAAAATACATACGACGCAGGCAGCATTGCAGTGCTTGAAGGGCTGGAAGCAGTAAGAAAACGCCCGGGAATGTATATCGGAAGTGTTTCCACGAAGGGCCTCAATCATCTGATTTATGAGATAGTGGATAATGCTGTGGATGAGCATCTGGCCGGATACTGCAGCGAAATCCATGTTATTCTGGAGAAAGACGGCTCCGCTACTGTGTCGGACAACGGAAGAGGAGTTCCGGTGGACATGCATCAGAAAGGCGTTTCCGCGGCACGGCTTGTATATACTACGCTTCATGCCGGGGGGAAATTTGATGATTCCGCCTATAAGACAAGCGGAGGTCTTCACGGAGTCGGATCTTCTGTGGTCAATGCGCTCTCGGCTTACATGGATGTCAGGATCAGCCGCGACGGGTATATCCACCATGACAGGTATGAGAGGGGCGTTCCGGTGATCGAGCTGGAAAACGGTCTTCTCCCCAGGATAGGAAAGACGAGAAAGACGGGAACGACGGTCAATTTCCTGCCGGATGACACGATCTTTGAGAAGACCAGGTTCCGCGCGGAAGAGGTTAAGAGCAGACTGCATGAGACCGCCTATCTGAATCCGGAGCTTACGATCATATTTGACGATAAGCGGGCAGAGACGCCGGAGCATATTGTATATCATGAGCCGGAAGGAATTACGGGGTTTATCCGGGATCTGAATAAAAAGAAAGAGGTCCTTCATGATCCGGTATACTTTAAGGGTGAGTCTGACGGGATCGAAGTTGAGGCGGCGTTTCAGTATATAAACGAATTTCATGAAAATGTGCTGGGCTTCTGCAATAATATATATAATGCAGAGGGCGGTACACATCTGACCGGCTTTAAGACTACATTTACCACTGTAATGAATCAGTATGCGAGAGAACTCGGAATTTTGAAAGAGAAAGATGCAAATTTTACAGGCGCCGACATTCGTAACGGCATGACCGCCATCATCTCCATCAAGCATCCGGATCCCAGATTCGAAGGACAGACAAAGACAAAGCTGGATAATCCGGACGCTTCAAAGGCTGTGGGAAAGGTGACGGGCGAAGAGATCGTCCGGTATTTCGACCGTAATCTCGATGTGCTCAAGACTGTTCTGTCCAGTGCGGAGAAGGCGGCGAAGATCAGAAAGACAGAGGAGAAGGCGAAAACAAATCTTCTGACAAAGCAGAAATATTCTTTTGACAGCAATGGAAAGCTTGCAAACTGTGAGAGCCGCGATCCGAAGAAATGCGAGATCTTTATAGTGGAGGGAGATTCAGCGGGAGGCTCTGCGAAGACCGCAAGGGACAGAAACTATCAGGCCATCCTGCCGATCAGAGGAAAGATCCTGAATGTAGAGAAAGCAAGCATCGACAAGATCCTTGCCAATGCAGAGATCAAGACAATGATCAATGCTTTCGGGTGCGGATTCTCTGAAGGATATGGAAACGATTTTGATATCAGCAAACTGCGGTACGATAAGATCATTATCATGGCAGATGCAGATGTGGACGGAGCACACATTTCCACACTGCTTCTCACTCTGTTTTACCGCTTTATGCCGGAGCTGATCTATGAGGGACATGTATATATCGCCATGCCTCCTCTTTACAAGGCCATGCCTAAAAACGGGGAAGAAGAATATCTCTATGACGACAAAGCGCTTGAGAGATACAGGAAAACACACAAGGGAACGTTTACACTGCAGAGGTATAAAGGTCTTGGAGAGATGGATGCGGAGCAGCTGTGGGAGACAACGCTGGATCCGGAGAGACGGCTGCTGAAACTGGTCGAGATCGAGGACGCCAGAATGGCTTCCAGTGTAACCGAGATGCTCATGGGAACGGAGGTCCCGCCGAGAAGAGCATTTATTTATGAAAATGCGACGGAGGCAGAACTGGATATCTAGAGAAAATTATTTCAGTCAGACATGTTTTCGAAGAGCAGATGACAGAACGACGAGACAAGGAGGCGGGAAATGGACAGCGAAGCACAGATCATAAGGACTGAGTATTCGGATCTTATGAAAAAATCATATATTGATTACGCCATGAGCGTTATCATTTCTAGAGCCCTTCCTGATGTGAGGGACGGACTGAAACCGGTTCAGAGACGAACTCTCTATGATATGTATGAACTGGGAATACGGTGGGACAAACCGTACAGAAAATGTGCCCGTATTGTAGGAGATACCATGGGCAAGTACCATCCGCACGGCGACAGCTCCATCTATGAGGCCCTTGTCGTCATGGCGCAGGACTTCAAGAAAGGACAGGTTCTGGTGGACGGTCATGGAAATTTCGGCTCGATTGAAGGAGACGGAGCTGCGGCGATGAGATATACAGAGGCAAGACTCACAAAGTTTACTCAGGAAGTCTGTCTGTCCGATCTTGATAAAGATGTGATTGATTTCGGGCCGAATTTTGACGAGACAGAGAAAGAGCCCCTGGTCCTTCCGGTACGGGTGCCGAATCTGCTCGTCAACGGAGCTGAGGGAATTGCAGTGGGAATGGCTACAAGTATTCCGACGCATAATCTGAGCGAAGTCATTGATGCGGTGAAGGCCTATATGAAAAACGATGCCATCAGCACAAGACAGCTGATGAAGTATATCAAGGGACCGGATTTCCCGACCGGGGGAATCGTGGTCAATAAAGACGATCTTCTCAATATCTACGAGACCGGACAGGGCAAGATCAAGATCCGGGGAAAAGTGGAAGTCGAGGAGCTGAAAGGCGGAAAGAAGCAGCTGGTGATCACAGAGATTCCGTATACCATGATCGGAACCGGGATAGGAAAATTTCTCAATGACGTGGCCGGGCTTGTGGAGTCCAGGAAGACCACAGATATTGTGGATATCTCCAATCAGTCTTCAAAAGAAGGAATTCGTATTGTTCTGGAACTGAAAAAAGGGGCTGATGCGGAAAATCTGAAAAATATGCTTTATAAGAAGACCCGTCTGGAAGACACTTTCGGGGTCAACATGCTGGCTGTTGCCAATGGAAGGCCTGAGACTCTTGGGCTGAAACAGATTATAGAACATCATGTGGATTTCCAGTTTGAGCTTGCCACAAGAAAGTATACGACGCTGCTTGCCAAAGAAAAGGAAAAGAGCGAGGTACAGGAAGGTCTGATCAAGGCCTGTGACGTGATTGACCTGATTATTGAGATCCTGCGCGGAAGCAAATCCGTAAAGGATGCAAGAGCGTGTCTTGTGAACGGTGTTACGGATAACATAAAATTCAAATCTTCCATCTCAAAAAAAATGGCTGCAATGCTCAGGTTTACAGAACGTCAGGCGACAGCGATTCTGGAGATGCGGCTGTACCGTCTGATCGGTCTGGAGATCGAGGCTCTGCAGAAAGAACACGAAGAGACACTTGAAAATATAGCAAGATATGAAGATATTCTGAACAACTATGAGTCCATGGCGGGAGTCATTATGGAAGAGCTCGATTCTTATAAGAAGGAATACGGGCGGAAACGCCGTACTGTGATCGAAAACGCAGAGGAGGCTGTCTTTGAGGAAAAGAAGATCGAGGAACAGGAGGTCGTTTTCCTCATGGACCGGTTCGGATATGCGAGAACCGTGGATACAGCAGTTTACGAAAGAAACCGGGAGGCGGCAGACAGTGAGAACAGATATGTCGTGCACTGCATGAATACCGGCAGACTGTGCCTTTTTACAGATACCGGAAGGATGCATCAGGTCAAGATACAGGATCTGCCTCACGGAAAATTCCGTGACAAAGGGACTCCCATAGACAATGTGAGTAATTATTCCAGTACAGGGGAACAGATTGTTGCGGTCTTTGATTCGGAGCAGATGCGTTTTGCACGGCTTCTCTTCGCTACGGCGCAGGGAATGATAAAGAAAGTGGATGGAACAGAATTCCAGGTATCCAAACGTACGACTGCGGCGACTAAGCTTCAGGAAGGAGACTCCCTGGCGGCTGTGAAGGTAATCAGTGAGAATCAGAACGTAGTGCTCAGAACCAGAAACGGATATTTTCTCAGATTTCCGGCGGAAGACGTACCGGTGAAAAAGAAGGCTGCAGTGGGAGTCAGAGGAATACGGCTTCAGAAAAAGGATGAGCTGGAAGAAGCCTATCTTTTTGAAGAAGGAACCGAGGCGAAGGCGATGTTTGGAGAGAAGGAGGTCACGCTGAACCGGCTGAAGCTTGCCCGGAGAGACGGAACCGGAACAAAATCCAGGTGATTTTGAAAAAGGGCTTGATTTCTCAGGAAAAAGGTGTTAGAGTCATTATAGTTACATAAAGAATCCGGCAGAAGAGTGAACGAAAGTTCACTCTTCTTTGATGCAGAGGGAAATT
>CAKNHF010000010.1 GCA_930972465.1 uncultured Lachnospiraceae bacterium | reverse complement strand
CCGATAAAATCCAATCTTCTTATACTTTTAAAAATCTTTCATGAAACAACCCTGCTTATTAATCAGTTTCTTTCCGATCTCAAAACAGTCAAATGTGGCAAAGTAATCTGCCGGTGTCTCGGCGCGGCGGATCATCTGCACACTGCCGTCTTCTTTCAGGAGCAGCTCTGCGGATTTCAGTTTCCCGTTATAGTTATATCCCATTGAGAACCCGTGTGCTCCGGTATCATGGATGATCAGATAATCCCCCATATCAATTTTCGGCAGCATACGGTCAATGGCAAACTTATCATTGTTCTCGCAGAGAGATCCGGTTATGTCATATTTATGATCGCAGGGCGCATCCTCTTTTCCCGCAACCGTAATATGATGATAAGCTCCGTACATTGCCGGGCGCATCAGGTTGACCGCGCAGGCATCCACACCGATGTATTCTTTGTAGGTGTGCTTCTCGTGGATCGCTTTTGTTACAAGGCAGCCGTAAGGGCCCATCATATAGCGTCCCAGCTCTGTATAAATCGCAACATCACCCATTCCGGCCGGAACAAGCACTTCCTCATATACCTTGCGCACGCCCTCACCGATCGCGTAGATATCGTTCGGCTCCTGGTCCGGTCTGTAGGGGATGCCGATTCCGCCGGACAGATTGATAAACCCGATATGAACTCCCGTTTCTTTTGCCAGTCTCACTGCCTGCTTAAAGAGGACTTTCGCCAGCATCGGATAATAATCGTTTGTCACCGTATTGCTGGCAAGGAATGCGTGTATACCGAATTCTTTCGCTCCCTTTTCTTTCAGTATCTTGAATGCTTCTGTGATCTGTTCTGTGGTCATTCCGTATTTTGCATCCCCCGGATTGTCCATGATGTCATTGCTGATCTTGAAAAGTCCGCCGGGATTATAACGGCAGCTGATTGTCTCCGGGATATGTCCGATGGCTTTCTCCAGAAAATCGATGTGAGTGATATCATCCAGATTGATGATAGCCCCCAGCTTGTCTGCCAGCACGAAATCCCGCTCCGGCGTATCATTAGATGAGAACATGATATCATGGCCGGTGATCCCCACCGCGTCGGAGAGCATCAGTTCCGTATAGGAGGAACAGTCACTTCCGCAGCCATATTCCTTCAGAATCTCCATAAGGAACGGATTCGGAGTCGCTTTTACAGCAAAATATTCTTTGTATCCGGGATTCCATGCAAATGCCTCCTTCAGCGCTTTTGCATTTTCCCTGATTCCCTTCTCATCATAAAGGTGGAAAGGTGTAGGGTACTTTTTTACAATCTCTTCGATCTGTTCTTTCGTAACAAATGTCTTTTTCATCATCGTCTTTCTTCTCCTTTTTGTATTTTAATAAGTTCAATTTCATTTGCCAGGGCATTTTTAAACACTGTGACAAAATTTCTCTGTCCCGAATACAGACAGGTGTTCATACTCCCCTGTCCGTATTCTCCCGTGAGAACATATCTTGAATCCGCAATCAGCCCGATCTGTCTCCCCTTCGGATCCGTAACATAGACCGTCACTCCCGGAATTTCAAACGTTGAGTCTGTGATAAGCACGACCTTCTTCCCGGATATGGCCAGTCTTTCAAGCCATGGCCTGATCTGCTCAAGACAATCCAAAGAACACGACAGATAGACGCGCTCTTCTGCTCTGTCCAGGAGATTAAGCATTCTGTCTCTGATATTCGTTTCTCCCTCAACCGTGATATACCCGTCCTCGCCGGCATTCTCATATGGGAGATTTTCCATCAGCCATTCTCTCTCTCCTTCCATACGCCGAAGACGATTTCCGCAGAACTCCTCAATGCTGACCGGAATATATCGTTTGGCTGATTCTTCCACAAGATATGCCGCACCTTTTTCTACAAGAGCCGCAAGAGTGGTGTACGCATTGGAGCGTGAGATTCCCGCCTCCTTTGCGATCTCATATCCGGACTGTTTCCCTCCTGACAGAAGTTCTCTGTAGACAAGCGCTTCTTGCCTGGACAGACCAAAATCCATCAGGTATCGGATAAATCTGTCTTCCTCCGTCATCGTCTTCCTTCTTTCTCATTAGTTGTTCTTTTCAGGAACACTATACACTGGCGCATTCATACTGTCAATATAAATTTTCTTCTTCCTGCAGCTGTCAGGAATATTTCTCAATAATTCCGCGGAAATGTCCGCTGTAAAGATAAAATGCCCCCGGAAGGATTCTGGCCCCCGGGGGTATTCAGGCTGCAGTCCAGCCCCTGATTATTCAACTGTCGCAATTCTCATCATATTGCTTGTCGTTGTATGCTCCTGTGAAATGTTCTGGGACGGAATTCCTGCCGTAAGCACGACCACATCTCCAGGTTCGATATACTGTTTTACTGTAGCAAGTTCGATAGCTCCGTTGCAGATATCATCTGTCGTGTTGAATTTCATTGTCTTCAGAGGTCTTACCCCCCAGTAGATCGACATTCTTCTCAGTGTCCTCTCATTCGGTGTGATGCCGAGAATATCCTGTTTCGGTCTCAGATTGGATACAACCCTTGTCGTTGCCCCCGAAACCGATGGTGTGATGATGCACTTTGCGTTCAGGTTCGCTGCCGCGAGGACAGAAGAATAACCGATTGCGCTGGAAAGATTATTGTTTATATGTCCTCCTGCTTTTTCCAGTATGGAATCGTAATCCAGATGCTGCTCCGTATTTTCTATGATATGAACCATCATCTGCAGAGCCTCAAGCGGATATTTTCCCTGTGCTGTCTCGCCGGAAAGCATCACTGCGTCCGTTCCGTCATACACCGCATTGGCCACATCTGTCACTTCCGCTCTTGTGGGACGCGGGTTACGGATCATGGAATCCAGCATCTGTGTAGCCGTGATAACAGTTTTGAAGTTATTGTTGCACTTCTGGATCATCATTTTCTGAAGATAGGGAACCTCTTCAGCCGGGATCTCAACTCCCAGGTCTCCTCTGGCCACCATGATTCCGTCTGCAGCACGGATGATCTCATCGATATTTCTGATACCTTCTGCGTTCTCGATTTTCGCAATAATCGGAATATACGGGGCGTTCAACTTCTTCAGATAGGCCCTGATCTCAAGAACGCACTCTGCATTTCTCACAAAGGAAGCGGCAATAAAGTCAATCCCCTGCTCCACGCCGAACTTGATATCCTCTTTATCCTTCTCTGTAATGGCCGGAAGACGAACCGGTACATTCGGCACATTAACCCCCTTTTTCTCTCCCAGTTCTCCTCCGTTTACGACCTCACATACAATATCCTTCCCCTTTTTGCTCACAACCTTAAGTCCGATCAGACCGTCATCGATCAGGATTGTTTTCCCGGCGTCCACATCTTCCGTCAGACCTTCATACGAGATCGAAACCCGTTTTTCATCTCCCTCGATCTGCTCTGTTGTCAGTACAAATGTCTGTCCTGCTTCAAGCATAACCTTTTTTCCGTCCTTGAGGACACCGGTTCTAATCTCAGGTCCTTTCGTATCAAGAAGGATTGCCGTGTTGGCGTGTTCCTCCTCCCGGAGCTGCTTGAGCAGATCCATTCTTCCTTTATGTTCTTCATGATCACCGTGAGAAAAATTGAACCGGGCAACATCCATCCCGTTCTGGATCAGCTTTCTCATCAGCTCTCTGTCATTCGTATTTGGTCCCATAGTGCAGACTACTTTCGTCTTCTTCATGTGTTATCTCCTTCTATTCTGTTCTGATATTTGTGTCATTTCACATGCTCATGTGTAAACAGATGATCCTGACAATACTCATAGTTTCCTTTGCATTTTGAGCAGAATCTGAATTCCAGATTCGGATCATCCAATTCGGTACGGCCGCATACAGCACAACGGTGCCTCGCTCCGTTTGCATAAGTCATATGAGGCCTTGACTGCCGTTTGAATCTGGCCTTCCGCGCCTGTTCGCGGGGCCCGAACCTTCTAATGTTCCGGCTGGACAGGAAAAAGATCACAAAGTTAAGAAGCGAAGCCGCAATCGCAACCCGGTTTACAATGCCCCCGGTTATAAAATAGTACAGGGCCATTACAACATAGACCAGAGCCATCCATTTCATTTTGATCGGAAGAATAAAATACAGCATAACTTCCATATCCGGATAAATCGCCGCAAAAGCAAGGAAAATCGACATGGTAATATAATTCGTGCTGACCAGTCCCACTGCCGAAAGCGGCAGCTCCATTCCATATATTGCATACAGAATCCCGTAAAGCGCGAATACAGCCACAACGGTAAAAAGTATTCCGGAAAAAATATAGATGTTGTACCGGAAAGCCCCCCAGGTTCTTTCGAGCGCTGTTCCCAGCGAATAATACAGAAGTATAAGAAAAAGAAGTGAAATAGGCCTGGTAGTTGGCGGCACCAGCACCCATGAAATAATCCTCCAGACCTGTCCTCTTAAAATGAGCGCCGGTTCCAGCACAATCCATCCAAGCAGATCAGGCATAAGATATATGATGGCTTCTCCGATCACGTACCCTGCAAGAAGATATACCGTAAGATTCGATATTGCATATCTACCAAATTTTCTTTCTAATTTGTCCAGCCAGTTCAAATGCAGTTACTCCCTTACTGTTTGTTTTAATTTCTATACAATTGTACCGTCAGAGAAAGTGTTTGTCAAACATATGTTATGCCTTTTCCGGACTTTAACATGATCTTTATATAAATTACCCATATCCTCAGGAATTATTTTGAAATCCCGCATAATAATAACAATTGTCTTTTTCAGTTTCCTGTCGTATAATGTAAATTGTTGTAAAAACGAAAATACATTTAATAGGAAGCAACTCTCATAAATTATAACAAGTTAACACAAAAGATTGGGGATTATACTATGAATTTAAGTGAATTACATACTCTTGGAATCGACATAGGTTCCACCACAGTCAAGATTGCAGTTCTGGATAATGAAAATGAGGTGCTGTTTTCTGACTATGAAAGACATTATGCCAATATCCAGGAGACCTTGTCCGATCTTCTCGGTCGGGCTCTTTATAAACTCGGCCCGATACAGGTTTCTCCTGTCATAACAGGAAGCGGCGGACTGACTCTTGCAAAACATCTGGGGGTTCCGTTCGTCCAGGAAGTCATCGCCGTTTCGACCGCACTTCAGGACTATGCGCCGCAGACGGATGTGGCGATTGAACTTGGCGGAGAAGATGCGAAAATCATCTATTTCGAGGGAGGCAATGTAGAACAGCGTATGAACGGGGTCTGTGCAGGAGGTACAGGCTCGTTTATCGATCAGATGGCTTCTCTTCTTCAGACCGATGCCGCCGGCCTGAATGAATATGCCAAAAACTATAAGGCGCTTTACTCTATTGCGGCGCGCTGCGGTGTGTTTGCCAAATCTGATATTCAGCCTCTGATCAACGACGGGGCGTCCAAAGAAGATCTGGCAGCATCCATCTTCCAGGCGGTTGTAAACCAGACTATAAGCGGACTGGCCTGCGGAAAGCCGATCCGTGGACATGTTGCGTTTCTGGGCGGTCCTCTGCATTTCCTTTCTGAACTTCGGGCCGCTTTTATACGGACACTGAAGCTTGATGACGAGCATATTATAGCTCCGAATCATTCTCATCTTTTTGCTGCCATCGGTTCCGCTCTGAACTCAAAGAAAGAAGTCAATGTGGCTCTCCGCGAGCTTCAGAACCGCCTTGCCGGCAAGATCAAAATGGAAATCGAGGTGGAACGTCTCGAGCCTCTTTTTGCCACTACAGCTGAATACGAAGAGTTTAATGCCCGTCACGCCAAACATCAGGTTCCTGTGAAGGATCTGTCTACATATAAAGGAAAAGCTTTTCTCGGTATCGACGCAGGATCAACGACAACGAAAGCCGCGCTTGTCGGGGAAGACGGAACGCTGCTTTATTCTTTCTACCACAACAATGACGGGGATCCTCTCGGGACCACCATCACTGCGATCAAAGACATTTACAGTCAGCTTCCGGAAGGTGTGGAAATTGTCCACTCCTGCTCCACCGGTTATGGAGAAGCTCTGATCAAAGCTGCGCTGATGCTGGATGAAGGTGAGGTTGAGACTGTTGCTCATTACTATGCCGCTGCTTTTTTTGAACCAGATGTAGACTGCATTCTGGATATCGGCGGACAGGATATGAAATGCATCAAGATCAAAAACCAGACCGTGGACAGCGTGCAGCTGAACGAAGCGTGTTCCTCAGGCTGCGGTTCCTTTATTGAAACATTCGCGAAATCTCTGAATTATACGGTAGAGGATTTCGCACACGAAGCGCTCTATGCTCAGAATCCGATCGATCTTGGAACACGCTGTACCGTGTTTATGAACTCAAAGGTAAAACAGGCTCAGAAAGAAGGAGCCTCCGTTGCCGACATTTCTGCAGGTCTCGCCTACTCCGTGATCAAGAACGCGCTCTTTAAGGTTATCAAAGTTTCAAGCGCTTCCGAGCTGGGCCAGCATATTGTTGTACAGGGAGGTACTTTCTATAATAATGCTGTCCTGAGAAGTTTTGAAAAAATTGCCGGCTGCGAGGCGATCCGCCCGGATATCGCAGGTATTATGGGCGCATTCGGCGCTGCTCTGATCGCGAGGGAGCGATATGTGGAATGCGAAGGAACAACGATGCTGTCCATCGATGACATCAAATCACTGGAGTATTCCACCACTATGACAAAATGCCGCGGATGTACGAACACATGCCGTCTGACCATCAATCATTTCAGCGGCGGCCGCAGATTTATAACCGGAAACCGCTGTGAACGCGGACTTGGAAAAGAGAAGTCAAAAAATCAGATGCCAAACCTGTTTGACTATAAGCTCCACCGCTATTTCGATTATACTCCTCTGGAGGAGTCAGAAGCAAAACGCGGTGTAATCGGTATTCCGAGAGTTCTTAACATATACGAAAACTATCCTTTCTGGTTCACTTTCTTTACGAAGCTCGGATTCCGTGTAGTCCTCTCCCCAGCTTCCACAAGGAAGATATACGAACTGGGGATTGAGTCCATCCCGAGTGAATCAGAATGTTATCCGGCAAAACTGGCTCACGGACATGTTCAGTGGCTCATCAACGAAGGAATAAAACACATTTTCTATCCTTCTATTCCGTATGAGCGCAACGAATTCAAGGATGCGAACAACCACTATAACTGCCCGATCGTCACGTCCTACCCGGAAAACATAAAGAACAATATGGATCCTATCGTACACGGTGAGGTCGACTTTATTCATCCTTTCCTCTCTTTCCAGAGCGAAGAGACGATTTCCTA
The DNA here is from genome assembly GCA_930972465.1 of uncultured Lachnospiraceae bacterium. Classification (GTDB taxonomy): domain Bacteria; phylum Bacillota; class Clostridia; order Lachnospirales; family Lachnospiraceae; genus Mediterraneibacter; species Mediterraneibacter stercoravium. Next base: position 65,991 of record CAKNHF010000010.1, on the reverse strand, counting down.
TCGTCTTTCACAGGAACTCGGTAAGAAGTTCTCTCTGACAGACAACGAGATCAAATCCGCTGTTCACGATGCCTGGAATGAGCTTGCCGCGTGCCGTGAGGATATGCGCCGCAAAGGAGAAGAAACCATCAAATTCCTGAACGAAACAGGAAACCGGGGGATCGTTCTCGCCGGACGCCCATATCATATCGATCCGGAAGTAAATCACGGTCTTCCGGAAATGATTACCTCATACAATATCGCCGTACTGACCGAAGACTCTGTCTCTCACCTCCATCAGGTGGAGCGTCCTCTGAATGTGATGGACCAGTGGATGTATCATTCACGTCTGTATGCCGCGGCAAACTACGTAAAGACGACCGAGAATCTCGAACTCATTCAGCTGAATTCCTTCGGGTGCGGGCTGGATGCCGTTACTACAGATCAGGTAGCCGACATTCTTACGGATTCCGGCAAGATCTATACCACACTGAAGATAGATGAGGTAAATAACCTTGGCGCAGCAAGAATCCGTGTGCGCTCACTCCTTGCTGCTATCCGGGTACGGGATCAGAGAAAAGCGGAACGTCAGATCCGACCTGCTTCCATTGAAAAGATGCCATTTACAAAAGAAATGAGGAAAACACATACCATTCTCTGCCCGCAGATGTCACCGATTCACTTTGAACTGCTCGAACCCGCTTTCAGGGCCGCAGGTTATAAGATTGAAGTGCTGCCGAACGACAACAGACAGGCTGTAGACATGGGACTGAAATATGTAAATAACGACGCATGCTACCCCTCTCTTATCGTGGTGGGACAGATCATGGACGCCATCCTGTCCGGCAAATATGACACGGATCATCTGGCTGTCATTATCAGTCAGACCGGCGGCGGATGCCGTGCTTCCAACTACATCGGATTCATCCGGCGTGCGCTGAAAAAAGCCGGCTATGGCCATATTCCTGTCATTTCCATCAACCTGAGCGGTCTGGAAGGAAATCCCGGATTCAAGATCACTCTTCCTCTGGCGGTTCGCATTGCTTATGCAGCTGTATTTGGAGATATTTTCATGAAATGTGTCTACAGGATGCGTCCGTACGAGGCTGTACCCGGCACGACCAATCAGATACACCGCAAATGGGTGGAGGTCTGCAAGAAATTTGTATCTGAGGGCTACCCGTCCCGAAGGAAATTCAAAAAGCTCTGCCGCGACATCATCAGCGACTTCGACAACATCGAGACTCTTGATATTAAGAAGCCTCGGGTAGGAGTAGTCGGAGAAATTCTTGTCAAGTTTCTTCCGGCTGCCAATAACCATCTGGTAGATCTTCTTGAAGCCGAGGGAGCTGAGGCTGTGGTGCCTGACCTGATTGATTTTATGCAGTATTGCTTTTACAACCAGAACTTCAAGGTATCTCATCTTGGATTTAAAAAGTCCAAGGCATTAATCGGAAATCTGGGGATCCGTGCTGTAGAATGGCTCCGTTCTCCCGCTTCCAAAGCGTTTGCCGAGAGCCGCCACTTTACTCCTCCGGCTCACATCGAAGATCTTGCCCGGATGGCGTCCGAAATTGTATCCATCGGAAACCAGACAGGTGAGGGCTGGTTCCTGACCGGTGAGATGCTGGAGCTTATCCACAGCGGCGCCGGAAATATCGTCTGCACGCAGCCTTTTGCCTGCCTGCCGAATCATGTAGTCGGAAAAGGTGTTATCAAAGAACTGCGCCGCCGTCATCCTGAATCCAATATTGTGGCTATAGACTTTGATCCGGGTGCGAGTGAAGTTAATCAGCTCAACAGAATCAAGCTGATGCTTTCTACAGCATTTAAAAACCTTGAAAAAGAGGAAGGCGCATCAGAAACAGAAGAAGCAGGCGAAGAGACCGCATAATTTCAAATAGAAAAATTTGGAAACCAGGAGGACCTCTCCGTCGAGAAATTTTCCTGTATAAAAAACGGATAACAGATTCCCGACTCTGTTATCCGTTTTTATTTTATTGCTTTTTATATTTTATTGCTTTTTATATTTTACAACTACCTACTGCTATAAATCCTGCCTGTACAGGAAAAAAGCTCCTCCGAAAAGTCCCAGGATAATCCCCGCGTATCCTCCGGCACAGACAATTTCCGCCAGCGATTTCATAATATCCATCCCGAAAAACATGCATCCGATAACCCCCGCTGCCACTCCGGCCGCTGTCCATCCGGCAATCATTACCGGAAGAAAGACCGACACGGCATGCCCCTCATCCATATAACGATTAATAAAATTCCATAATCCTCTGTACATTCTGATCCCTCATTTCATATAACTGATCTTCTCATCAGATTTAATGTATTCTTATTATAAGTTCAGAATGTAAAAGCTATGCTTTTCTGACAGATAAATTTTTGTAAAATTTGCAAAGGGGTCAGGCCCCTTTGCGCACCGTTTTCAGAATATTCTTACATTTCTCCTGCATTTATTTTCGAAATAATCTCCCCGGCTTCTCTCGGACTGTCTGCAATATAGTCCGGTGAAACAGACTCCAGTTCTTCCGGACTGCCGTATCCATAAAGGACGCCCATCGAAAGAACTCCGGCATTCTTTGCACCGATAATGTCATAGGATCGGTCTCCGATCATCAGAACTCCTTTCCGGTCATGTATCATGCAGCTGTTCAGCACGTATTCTATAACTTCCTGCTTTATGGTTCTGCTTCCATCCATCCGGGACCCGCCTATAAAGTCAAAATAGGGGGCAAAATCAAAATGCTCTGCTATCTGTTTTGCGTATTTTTCCGGCTTTGAAGTTGCCATCAGCACGCGGATTCCCGAACTTTTCAGGCTTTTGAGAAGTGATATTACTCCCTCGTATACTCTGTTTTCAAATATCCCTCTGTCGCTGTAATATTCTCTGTAAGCTGTCACCATATCCGCAGCCTCTGCATCTGTGATCCCGCAGAAGTCCCGGAACTGTTCTTTCAAAGGAGGACCGATGAAGGTCCGCAGGTCGCTTTCATCCGGAATGTCTTTTCCGCATTTTCTCAGAGCATATCTTACGCCGCCCATAATTCCCGGTCCGGAGTCCGTAATTGTTCCGTCAAGGTCAAATAAAACCGTGTGAATCTTCATCTCTCTCCTCCCCTAATAACTTCTTATATGATCCTCGTCCTCGCTCTGTGTATTTACAACTTTGCGGATTACAACGTAATATCCATAATCATCATTCACTTTGATGTATACTCTGTCCCCCTCCTTATGCCCAAGAAGAGCTTTTCCCAGAGGGGATTCAATACTTACCAGTCCGTTCAGGGAGCTTCCCCTCACAGATGTGACGATGCGGTATGTCTCTACCTGGTCATCATCTTCACAGTAAATTTCCACCGTGTTATTCAGACCTACCTCGTCTGCACCGGAGTGGTCTTCCACGATAATTGCAGTCTTAAGCATTCTTTCAAGATAACGGATCCTGCTCTCATTGCGGTTCTTTTCTTTCTTTGCCGCATGATACTCAAAATTCTCGCTCAGATCGCCGTGAGAACGTGCTTCTTTTACCGCTTCGATCAGTTCTTTTCTCTCCACAAGCTTACGATGCTCAATCTCTGCCTGGATCTTTTCCACATCATTTTTTGTCAGTTTTTCACGCATAATACCTACCTCTTTGCATTTTACTGCTCTCTCTGCTGCGCATGCCGGTCATCACTCCGCGAAGCCAGGACAGAGTGAAAACTCTCAGGAGACCTGCTCCTGAGAGTTCATTTTTAAATACCGGTTATCTTATTCTGCGCTAATCTATTTTACAAGCAGAGATTTTCCTGTCATCTCTTTCGGCTTCTCCATTCCCATCATCTCGATCAGGGTCGGAGCAATATCTGCCAGGCATCCGCCCTCTCTCAGCTTGTATGACGGATCAGCATTGACAAGAATGAACGGCACCTGATTGGTCGTGTGGGCCGTAAACGGTTCTCCTGTCTCCTCGTCGATAAGCTGCTCTGCATTTCCATGGTCCGCACAGATAAACATCTGTCCGTCGACCTCCTTAATTGCATCTACTGCTTTTCCAACACACTCGTCAACTGCCTCGATGGCTTTGATTGCAGCAGACTCAACACCCGTATGTCCGACCATATCCGGATTTGCAAAGTTAATAATGATCACATCATATTTGCCGGATTTGATCGCTTCGACAAGCTTATCACATACCTCGTACGCGCTCATCTCCGGTTTCAGATCATAGGTTGCAACCTTCGGTGATTTTACGAGGATCCTGTCCTCACCCGGATTCGGCTCCTCGACACCGCCGTTAAAGAAGAAAGTAACATGTGCATACTTCTCAGTCTCGGCAATACGGGCCTGCTTCATATCATGAGCTGCAAGGAACTCGCCGAAAGTATTCGTGATTTCCTCTTTGACGAATGCCACCAGCTTGTTCGGAATCGTCACATCGTATTCTGTGAAGCAAACATATGTTGTCTTCACTCTTGCTCCTCTGTCAAATTCTGTGAAATCATCATCACAGAAGGTTCTTGTGATCTCTCTTGCACGGTCCGGACGGAAGTTGAAGAAGATAATGGAATCCCCGTCCTTTACAGTAGCTGTCGGAGCGCCGTCTTTCATAACGACCATAGGCACTACAAATTCGTCTGTCACATCTTTATCATAGGAAGCCTGAATACCGTCTGTTGCAGAATCGGCTGTGTCTCCCTCGCCGTTTACAAGTGCTCTGTACGCCTTTTCCACACGATCCCAGCGGTTGTCACGATCCATAGCATAATAACGGCCGGAAACTGTAGCAACCTCACCTACGCCGATTTCTTTCATCTTCGCTTCCAGTTCTTCTACATATTCTTTTCCTGATGCCGGAGGTGTATCACGGCCGTCAAGGAAGCAGTGTACATAGACTTTCTCAATGCCCTGTCTCTTTGCCAGCTCCAGAAGGCCGTAGATATGCGTATTATGGCTGTGAACTCCTCCGTCAGAGACCAGTCCCATTAAGTGAAGTGCGGAATCGTTCTTCTTCACATTCTCGCATGCTTCCACAAGCGCCTTGTTCTCAAAGAAATCCCCATCCTGGATCGCTTTTGTAATCTTTGTAAGGTCCTGATATACGATACGTCCGGCACCCATGTTCAGATGTCCTACCTCAGAGTTTCCCATCTGTCCGTCCGGAAGACCTACTGCCATTCCGCTGGCATTTCCTCTCACAAACGGACACTCTGCCATCAGCTTGTCCATCACCGGCGTAGCAGCCTCTGCAACTGCATTACCGTGTTTGTCATCTCTTAAGCCGTAGCCGTCTAATATCATCAATACGGTTGGTTTCTTACTCATATCCATATCTCCTTTATCTGTACATTTGGGGCCTTGTCCCGTTACTTATTGTACCCGCTTTTCGTAGATTTTGCAAGATACACTGTTGCTCTTCCAGCGAGAAAGATCCTCTCTGGTGATTTCATTTGACAAATCCCATAATAATTCTCTCTAAAAACAGGCTCCTTTCTCCAAAGGGTCTGTTTCATCTAAATATTATACTCAAAAGAGAAAGGAGTCGAATACACTCACAGATTATTTAAATTTACAGATTTCAGTTACATTTTGTTCGGCATTCATACCGCTTTGTAAAAGCATATCCGGGAAATCGTCTGAATTGGTCGCCAATATAACACAAGCTCCTAACAACTCTGAATCATCAGCGGTTAATGTCAGCTTCATCAAATCCGAGAACAAACGTCACAGCAGCAGAAACGATTATGGCAACAGCAATCGCCACAACGATTGCAAGTATTGTCTGCTGGAAAATCGGTACAGCCAGTATTGTAGAATACCCGTACACATATGCCGTTGCGCCCATCAGGCCGGCTGTCACACCTCCTGCAGCCGCGCCGGCCACAACACCAATGATTGGTTTTTTCAGCGGAAGGTTGACACCATAGATTGCAGGTTCTGTCACTCCTGCTACAATACATCCGAAGGCAAGACTGAAACATTCAGCCTTAAATGCCTTGTCCTTTGCTCTAAGCGCAACCCCGAGACATGCACTGCCCTCTGCCATATTGTGCAAAAGGTATGAGGGGCGGAACAGCCTGTCATATCCAGGATCAGCGATTGCCTGCACCATAAACGGTGTTACAGCATGATGCATGCCTGTCATGACAAGGAATGGCATACTTTCTTTATTCGTTTAAGAGTGCCTCTGCCTTCATTGTCTCTGTCCACGTAGATAAATCCGTAGCGTTTACGCATTTCTCCCATTCCGGCCGATACAATATCTATCGGCCCCCAGTAAGTATACCCCATGATATCTACGCCATCTCTAAGCGCCTCTTTTACTGCCTGGAGATGTTTCCGTATATAATCGATCCGGTACTCATCATGGATCTTCCCATCCTTCGAAATCTTATCTTCCTGCCCAAGGCCATTCTCAACAATAAAGAGTGGAATCTGATAGCGGTCATACAGTTCATTCAAAGTATACCTCAGACCAAGTGGATCAATCTGCCAGCCCCATGGTATAGACTCCAGATACGGATTCGGTGTTCCCTGATCTCCGCCGGTATCTCCGTAAAATGGCTGCCCGTATTCATGGGTTGATGTCCTGTAATAACTGAATCCCAGATAATCCGATGTATATTGACGAATTATCTCCTCATCGCCAGGCTGCATCTCTATCTTTACACCTTCTTCATCCCAGATTCTTGTTACATAATTCGGATAGTATCCCCGTATCATTACATCTCCGTACAGGAGTGAGCGTCTACGTAATTCCATTGTCTCAAATACATCCTCCGGCTTGCAGGTGTGAGGATAAACATTGCTCAGTGAAAGCATACATCCGATCTTTGCCTCCGGGCAAATCTCATGACACATTTTTACAGCAAGACTGTGGGCCACAAACATATGATGACTCGCCTGATATATTACCTGCTGATGATTTTCCCGCTCTGTGACCTGCTCCCACCACTGACGGTTTGAAGTGGGGGCTTCCTGTTCAATAGCCCTCTATGGGCTAAGTATCAACAGGCTATCTCCGCCAGTCCGGCGGTTCTTTTTATTTATCGCCCGGATACGGGCACCTTTTTCTGCGCTGTTATGCGCATAATAATCGTTTTCCCTCCTCCCGCATATTGATCGCCGCGTTCACATCCCTGTCCATATGATTTCCACAGCTGCAATGATAGGTCCGCTCGGATAATGCCAGTGTTTCTTTTACCTTTCCGCATTTGCTGCATTTCTTGCTGGATGGATAGAATCGGTCTGTCTTTACGAGTACCTTCCCCCGTTGTTCTAATTTGTAGGAGAGCATATTCAGGAAATTTCCATCCCCATTATCCATGACGCTTTTCCCGAAGTTCAGACCCCTGATCATTGCTTTCAGATCCAGATCCTCCACTGCCACAGCATCATATTCCTCTGCCAGTCTGAAGCTGAGCTTGTGATGGTAATCCTTCCGTTGATTTCTGACCTTTTCATGACATCTTGCCACTTTCCGCTTCTGCTTCTGATAGTACCGGCTGCCGTGTTTAGACTTGAACTTTGGAAATCCGGTCTTTGATTCCTCGAAGAATTTCCGGTATGCACGTTCCAGATGAAGCTGCTCATTAGCAAGTGCAAGGGAATCGACCTCTTTCAGCCAGGGATATTCCTTTTTATAAGCTGCAGGGGTGATCTTTATCGTCTTTTTTTGTTTCTTCATACGCCTGCTTCTTATCTGCCAGCATGTGGTTATAGACAAACCTGCAGCAGCCAAAGGTTTTATGGATCAGGATCTCCTGCTCCCTGGTCGGATAGATCCGAAACTTGTATGCTCTGTTCATCCTTTTCCCCCTGACTTTCTATGTAAGACCTTATTACTTCAATCGATGCTCCTCCCGCAGTCATCAGACAAAAGCTCTGGCTCCAGAATGTTTCTTTCCACAACTTCTCACGGATCTGTGGATATTCCTTCTTGAGCAGACGACTGCTCGCACTTTTATATGCATTGATAAATTTACTGATCTCCGATTTGGGCTGTGCACGGAACATAACATGGACATGATCCTGATCATGATTCCATTCTTCCAAAACAATTCCGTACTTTGGTGAAATATACTCAAAAATATTCTTTGCGCGGTCAGAAATCTGATCATCAATCACTTTTCTGCGATACTTTACCACCATTACGAGATGATAATAAAGAAGAAAAACTGAATGAGCATTACGATCCATTTCTCTCAATATAATCAGCCCTTTCTCTTTTCGACTGATTATATTATAATACATCTTTGCAGGCAGAACAAGTGTTCTTTTGCGGTCAGAAAAAAATCAAAATATTCAAATAATAATAGCAATTCATCCCGCCACCTGCAGAGGTTAGGGGAATTCTTGCTTAACATCAGTTAAAAAAGATTCCGCCGGCGCCCCCCGGCATTCTTCTCATATTGTTAAGTTCATTAAATGTCAGCCAGTAATTAACTTTTCCTTTATATCTTGTAAATACCGTCTCACAATAACGGAGAAAAAAGCGGATAAGTTCTCTGCTTCTCCAACTTCCATATTTTTCCACAAGATGGGTAGGTGTCTCATAGTGGCTGAGAGTGACTACAGGTTCCATTCCCCTTTTTCGCATCTCGTCAAAAAGAGAATCATAATACTTTAGTCCAGCCTCATTTGGTTCTTCATCATCCCCATTTGGATAAATTCTTGACCAGTTGATCGATGTACGAAATGCTTTAAAATGCATCTCCTCCATCAATGCAAGATCCTCTTTATATCTGTGATAGAAATCGATTGCCTCATGTGTCGGATAATATTTATTCGGATCGATCACAGCATCGTATTCATGTTTAATACCATGGGCAAACCCACAAGATATATCAAGGCCTTTACCGTCTTCCAGATAAGCCCCCTCTGCCTGATTTGCTGCGATTGCTCCTCCCCAAAGGAAGTCCGGTGGAAAATGATTTTGAACTTTCTGCATAATGAAAACCTCTTTCTCTGAATTTATTTGTTATATAAATTGTAGCCGGACATATCTTCATCGTCAATGAAGCTGGTTTGTTCTGTATTTTTTCTTCATCTTTTCAGTTGAAACAAAAAAATGACTGCAAAACAAGTTGCAATTTACAGGGCAAATATATTCCCATACATGGAAAAGGCGCGGATTTACTCCGCGCCTGATACAGAAAATCTTTATTTGTAGTTTACAATCTTTCCGAAGTCGGCTTTCAGGGAAGCTCCTCCTACAAGTCCGCCATCGATGTCAGCCTGTGCGAACAGCTCTGCAGCATTGCCCGCATTCACGGATCCGCCGTACTGAATACGGATCGCCTCTGCTGTAGCCTCGTCATAAACCTCAGCCACACACTCACGGATACCCTTGCATACCTCCTCAGCCTGCTCTGTTGTAGCAGTTTTACCTGTTCCGATTGCCCAGATCGGCTCGTATGCAATAACCATTGTCTTAGCCTGGTCAGCCGTTACATTCTGCATTCCAACCTTTACCTGCTGGCGAATAAAATCCATTGTCACGCCCTGCTCTCTCTGCTCCAGAGTCTCGCCGCAGCACATGATCGGCGTAATGCCATGCTCAAATGCTTTGAGAACTTTCTTGTTTACATCCTCGTTTGTTTCACCGAAGTAATCTCTTCTTTCTGAGTGACCGAGAACAACGTATTTTACGCCCGCGTCTACAAGCATAGCCGGAGAGATCTCACCTGTGTAAGCTCCGCTCTCCTCAAAATACATATTTTCAGCGCCAACCTGGATATTGGTTCCCTTCACTGCCTCTACGACCGGAACAATGTCGATTGCCGGTACGCAGAATACTACATCAACTTCCTCGTTTGCTACGAGTGGTTTTAATTCTTCAACAAGAGCAACTGCCTCGCTGGGAGTCTTGTTCATTTTCCAGTTGCCCGCAATGATCTTCTTTCTTCCCATTTTCTTTTCTCCTTGCTTTTTTCTCCCCGGAAGAGGAGAGGTATGTTCGCCATACCAGGCTCACTTATTTATCGTTTGCTGCTGCTACGCCCGGAAGTTCTTTTCCTTCCAGGAACTCAAGAGAAGCGCCGCCGCCTGTAGAGATGTGTGTCATCTTATCGCCGTATCCGAGCTGGTTTACAGCTGCAGCGGAATCACCGCCGCCGATGATCGTAACAGCATCTGTGTTTGCAAGAGCCTCAGCAACTGCTTTTGTTCCATCTGCGAATTTCGGCATCTCAAAGCATCCCATCGGTCCGTTCCATACAACCGTCTTTGCTGATTTAACAGCATCAGCATACATCTTCGCTGTCTCCGGTCCGATATCAAGTCCCATCCATCCGTCCGGGATCTCATTCTGCGGAACAACCTTTGTATTTGCATCGTTTGAGAATGCGTCTGCTGCGATAGAGTCAACAGGAAGAAGAAGTTTTACACCTTTCTCCTCTGCTTTCTTGATCATGTCAAGAGCATACTGAAGATAATCTTCCTCAAGGAGTGAGGTACCTACGCTTCCGCCCTGGGCTTTTGTAAATGTATAGCACATTCCGCCTCCGATGATCAGAGTGTCAACCTTGTCAAGCAGGTTATTGATAACAGAGATCTTGCTGGATACTTTGGATCCTCCAAGGATCGCAACGAACGGTCTCTCCGGATTCTCTACTGCGTTTCCGAGGAACTTGATTTCTTTCTCCATCAGGTATCCTACAACCGCTGTATCAACATATTCTGTCACGCCTACGTTTGAGCAGTGAGCTCTGTGAGCTGTACCAAATGCGTCGTTTACAAATACATCGCAGAGGGAAGCAAGCTCTTTGGAGAACGCTTCTCCGTTCTTCGTCTCCTCAGCTCTGTAACGTGTGTTCTCAAGAAGAACGACATCTCCATCCTTCATCTCTGCAACTGCGGCTTTTGCGTTCGGTCCGACAACTTCCGGATCAGCCGCGAATTTTACTTCCTGTCCGAGAAGCTCGGAAAGTCTTACTGCAACCGGTGCAAGAGAAAGCTCCGGTTTCGGCTCTCCCTTCGGTTTTCCAAGGTGTGAGCAGAGGATCACTTTGCCGCCGTCGCCGATCAGTTTCTTGATTGTCGGAAGAGCTGCCACGATACGTGTCTCATCTGTGATTTTTCCATCCTGAAGCGGTACGTTGAAGTCACATCTTACAAGGACTCTTTTGCCCTTTACATTGATGTCATCTACTGTTTTTTTGTTAAGTGCTGCCATTTTAATAGCCTCCTGATACTTGATATACCATTTGTGTAGCGCCGGAATCATCTCCGGACACATTTTCACTAAATAGGGTCCGGTCCTACAATAAGACCGGACCCCATTGTGAGTCAATTATTCAGAATAATCTTCCGAGTACCTGTCCTCATTCAAAAGAATGAATTAAGCCTCAAGCAGTTTTCCGAAGTATTTGATTGTTCTTACCATCTGGCTTGTGTAAGAGTTCTCGTTGTCATACCATGAAACAACCTGAACCTCTGTTGTGCCGTCGCCAACCGGAAGAGCCATTGTCTGTGTAGCGTCGAACAGGGAACCATATGTCATACCAACGATATCGCTGGATACGATCTGATCCTCGTTGTAGCCGTAAGACTCGTTAGCTGCTGCCTTCATAGCTGCGTTGATCTGATCAACTGTAACTTCTCCGTCAACAACTGCTGTCAGGATTGTTGTAGATCCTGTCGGAGTCGGAACACGCTGAGCGGATCCGATCAGTTTGCCGTTCAGTTCCGGAATAACAAGACCGATAGCCTTAGCTGCACCTGTGCTGTTCGGAACGATGTTAACAGCTGCAGCACGTGATCTTCTCAGATCGCCTTTTCTCTGCGGTCCGTCAAGTGTCATCTGATCGCCTGTGTAAGCGTGGATTGTGCACATGATACCGGATTTGATCGGTACAAGGTCGTTCAGAGCCTTAGCCATCGGAGCAAGGCAGTTTGTTGTACAGGATGCTGCAGAAATAATGTCGTCATCCTTTGTAAGTGTCTCGTGGTTTACATTGTAAACGATTGTCGGAAGATCATTTCCTGCCGGAGCAGAGATGATAACTTTCTTAGCACCTGCATTGATGTGTGCCTGAGCTTTCTCTTTCTTTGTGTAGAATCCTGTACACTCAAGAACTACGTCAACGCCGATCTCACCCCACGGAAGGTTGTTAGCATCAGCCTCAGCATAGATTTTGATTTCTTTTCCGTCAACAGTGATGGAATCCTCTCCTGCCTCAACTTTGTCAGCCAGTGCATATCTGCCCTGTGTTGAGTCATATTTCAGTAAGTGAGCCAGCATTTTCGGGGATGTAAGGTCGTTGATTGCCACGATCTCAAATCCTTCTGCTCCAAACATCTGTCTGAAAGCGAGACGTCCGATACGTCCAAATCCATTAATCGCTACTTTTACTGCCATGATTAATTCCTCCTAAAAGTTTAAAAAATATTTGACTGTGTGTCAGCCATGGCAATGAATCCTTACCAGTCCGTGATTGTTAAGGATTCATCAACTAAAATAATTGTACTAAACCGGGAACAAAAATTCAAGTAGAAAATGTATTTTTATACAAGTTCTTCCTAAAACTGACGCTGTATCGTTCCCCCTCCAAGAACATATTCTCCATCATAAAGCACAACCGCCTGTCCCGGTGTCACAGCCCGGATCGGTTCCTCGAACACGCAGGTGATTTCATCCTCTCCGGTCTTCTCCACAGTGCACCATGCTCCCTTATGATTATATCTTATCTTCGCGAATACCCTTCTGGGTTCTTTCAGATCAGAGACAGCCATAAAATTCAGTTGATCAGCCTTAAGCACCCGCGTCAGAGATTCCTCATAAGTTCCGATAACCACCTCATTTGTCTCCGGACGTATTTCCAGCACAAAAGCCGGATATCCCAGCGCAAGTCCCAGTCCTTTTCTCTGTCCTACTGTGTAGTGAATAATCCCCCTGTGTCTCCCCAGAATTTTTCCTTCCGGCGTCACAAAATTCCCTCCGGGAATTTTCTTTCCCGTTGTCTTCTCAATAAAAGAAGCGTAATCTCCGTCAGGCACAAAGCAGATGTCCTGGCTGTCCGGTTTATCCGCCACCTGAAGTCCGAGTTCCGCCGCAAACCGGCGTATCTGCTCTTTCGAATAATCTCCGTCAGGCATTAAAGTTCTCTTCAGCTGTTCCTGCGTCAGGTTATAGAGGGCGTAGGTCTGATCCTTCCCAGGCACCGAAGCCCGCCTGAGGGCATATCTCCCGTTTTCCAGCTGTTCGATTCTTGCATAATGTCCGGTAGCGATATACTCCGCCCCGATGGAAAGACTTCTGTTCAGAAGAGCTTCCCACTTGACATACCGGTTACATGCAATACAGGGATTGGGCGTACGTCCGTTCAGATACTCTGCATTAAAATAGTCGATCACCTGATTTCGAAACTCATCTTTAAAATTCATGACATAATAAGGGATATCAAGAACTGCCGCAACTCTCCGCGCATCCTCGACAGCGCTCAGGCCGCAGCAGCCCCCGTTTTCCTCGACAGAACAGGCATCCTCATCCTGCCAGATCTGCATGGTAACGCCGATCACATCATATCCCTGCTCTTTCAGGAGCCAGGCTGCGACAGAAGAATCCACCCCGCCTGACATTCCTACGACCACTCTGCTCATCAGTATTCCTCTTCTTCCTCTTCTTCACCCTCGTGGATATCGGACTTCGGCTTTTCCAGTCCTTCGATTTTAATTCCGTTTTTCTCAGCGTAATCCCAGAGAGCCGCATGAATCGCCTCTTCCGCCAGCAGGGAACAGTGAACTTTCACCGGCGGAAGCCCGTCCAGCGCTTCCATAACCGCTTTATTCGTAACCTGCATTGCCTCCTGAATGTTTTTCCCTTTTACCAGTTCTGTTGCCATGCTGGATGTGGCGATCGCCGCGCCGCATCCGAATGTTTTAAACTTTACGTCCCGGATGATCTGATTTTCATCGATATCCAGATAGATTCTCATGATATCACCGCACTTTGCGTTTCCTACAGTTCCAACTCCGCTGGCATTTTCGATCTCCCCGACATTTCTCGGATGCTGGAAATGATCCATTACTTTTTCTGTATACATTCTAAATTTCCTCCGTGTTTTATTTTTCGGTGTCTTTCTATTTCCTCTGTTTCTTCAGAAAATCTTCATACAGAGGGGACATATTGCGGATATCCGCCACAATTTCTTTCAGGCAGTCAACTGTGTAATCAATATCTTCTCTCGTCGTATCTGCTCCCAGAGTCATCCGCAGAGAGCCATGGGCGATCTCATGGGGCAGACCGATCGCAAGAAGCACATGGGACGGATCCAGAGATCCGGAAGTACATGCCGAGCCACTGGAAGCACAGATTCCTTTCAGGTCCAGACTGATCAGCATGCCTTCCCCTTCGATAAACCGGAAACTGAAGTTTATATTATTCGGCAGCCGTTTCTTCCGGTCTCCGTTCAGTCTGCAATAGGGGATCTCATTTTCGATTCTGCCTATCATATAATCTCTGAGTTTTGTCTCCTTTTCAGCCCTCTCGGCCATCGTCGCTGCCGCCAGCTCCACAGCCTTTCCAAGTCCCACAATGCCAGGCACATTTTCCGTGCCGGCACGGCGCTTTCTCTCCTGCGCGCCTCCATGGATAAAGGAGCGGATCTTCACCCCTTTTCTGATATAGAGGAATCCGATTCCCTTAGGTCCGTTGAGCTTGTGTCCGCTGGCACTGAGCATGTCAATATTATACTCATCTACATTGATCGGCACCTGAGCGAAAGCCTGGACAGCATCCGTATGGAAGAGAACCCCATGTTCACGGGCAATCGTTCCGATCTCCCGGATCGGCTGAATCGTTCCGATCTCATTATTTGCGAACATAATGCTGATCAGTATCGTATCCGGCCGTATGGCTGCTTCTACAGCGTTCGGATCCACCAGACCGTTTTCGTCCACATCCAGGTAAGTCACCTCATATCCCCGCTTTTCCAGATATTCACAGGTGTGAAGAATCGCGTGATGCTCGATCCTGCTCGTGATGATATGTTTTCCTTTTGACACGTATGCCTCTGCCGTTGCTGTCAGAGCCCAGTTATCGGACTCTGTTCCTCCTGCCGTAAAGTAAATCTCATCCGTCTTCGCACCGAGCACCTCCGCTATTTTCTCTCTCTGTTGTGTTATCACTTCTTTATTCGCCGAGGCAAACCCGTACACGCTGGACGGATTCCCATACTTCTCTGTAAAGTACGGCAGCATTGCCTCCACTACCTCCGGTGCGGTCCTGGTAGTCGCCGCATTATCCAGATAAATTAATTTTTCCAAATCAGTACCTCCTCTTTCTCTCTGTCTTCAAGTCAGTTTCTGCATTCTGACCAGTCTGTCGAACCTCCGGAGCACTTCTTCCTGCTCTCTTCCACAAGCTGGTCCAGTCGGATTTCATCAACCGTACGATTGATACTCTCATTGATCCGCTTCCATACATATTTCGTCACGCAGCTGTCTGCCGCCTTGCATTCTCCGTCCGGCTCCAGTCCGGCACATTCAACCGGATCCAGGTTTCCTTCAAGAGCTCTGAGTACATCTCCTACTGAGATTTCGTGGATGTCCTTTGCCAGAATGTAACCTCCGCCGGCTCCCCGTACGCTCCTGACAAGCCCCGCTTTCTTCAGCTTTGCCATAAGCTGTTCCAGATATCGTTCTGAGATAGCCTGACGATCAGAAATACTCGTGATAGAGACAGGAGTATCTCCTCCGCTGTACTGCGCAAGATCAATCAATGCGCGCAGTCCGTACCGTCCCTTTGTTGACAGCTTCATACTTTCACCTTCCCCGGTATGCATTCCCTAGTATTTTACTAGGTTTTCTCAAACAGAATATCATCTCATCCCGGTTCTGTCAAGGCGGATTCCCGAATATGTTGTAAAAAGAACTCTGCATCTATCTGCACGAGGTGTTCAATGTCAGTAAAACATAAAATGATCCGCGGCACACTGATCCTGACATCCGCCGGACTGCTCAGCCGTTTCATGGGATTCTTTTTCCGCATTTTTCTCAGCCATGCCTTCGGAGAAGAAAGCGTCGGTCTCTATCAGCTTGTCTTCCCCGTCTATTCCCTGTGTTTTTCTCTCGGAACTGCCGGAATACAGACAGCGCTCTCCCGGACTGTAGCCAGAAAAGTATCTATGGGCAGGCCGGAAGATGCCAGAAATGTCCTTTACGCCGGACTGGCAGTCACTGTTTCGTTCTCGCTGGCCGAAGTCATATTCATTCAGCAGAACGCAGGTATGATCGCACAGCGTTTTCTGGGAGACATACGATGTACCGAGCTTCTGCTCATTATTTCCTATGCGCTTCCCTGTGCGTCCGTCCACAGCTGTATCTGCGGCTACAGCTACGGTCTGCAGCAGACAAAAACTCCCGCCGTGTCGCAGCTTGTTGAGCAGACCGCACGTATTTCATCCGTGCTTATCTTTTTCTTTCTGCTGCGTGAATCCGGGCGTACACCGTCTGTCAGTCTTGCCGTAGCAGGTATCGTCATCGGTGAATTCGCATCCGCGTTATATTCCGCCAGAATGTTTTCCGGTACCGGTGGAAACCGGGGATATTTCAGTGCCGATCTGTTCGGAAAAAGTTTCAGAGAACTGATTCCTCTGTCCCTTCCCCTGACGGCCAACCGCGCCGTTGTCACTCTTCTGCAGAGCATTGAGGCGGTATCCATTCCCGCATGTCTCAGAGCATATGGACACGGTACCGGCGATACACTGATTATCTATGGTGTGCTTACAGGGATGGCCCTGCCGTGCATTCTCTTTCCATCTGCTGTCACAAATTCCGTCGGAGTAATGCTGATGCCCGCCGTAGCAGAAAAACAGGCCTCCGGAAACAGAACCGGCATGATGCATCTGATCCGCCGTGCGGCCGGCGGCTGTTTCCTTCTCGGAATGGCATGCTGTCTTTTTTTTCTTATTTTTGGTACATTTATCGGAAATATTCTTTTTCACAGCGATACAGCCGGAAAATTTATTGTTACTCTTGCCTGGATCTGTCCTTTCCTGTACACCAATTCGGCTCTTATCAGCACCATAAACGGTCTGGGGAAAACCCTTTTTACCTTCCTGATCAATACATCAGGTCTCGCCATACGCATTGCCAGTGTTTTTCTGGTTATTCCGCACTTTGGTATCCAGGGATATCTCTGGGGCCTTCTCCTCAGTCAGTTTATTGTCAGTGGAATGGCAGTATGGATCCTGTGGATCATATCCGGAAGAATTCCGGCAACAGACACATAAACAGAAAGAGTCCGCAGCCGGTATCACGGCCGCGGACTCTTTCTGTTTATATGATTTACATGGTCGACAGGAATGCTCTTACAACAGACGGATTCACGTAAATCTCGAGAATCAGACCGATAAGCATTGCCGCCGATACAAACGCCGTCTTCTGCCGGTTCCACCGGTTCTGCGGATACAAACAGCAGTGCCATATCAGGATCAGATACGCCGGAACATAACACAGAAACTGCGGAAATATTCCTGCAAGACACAGGAAGCTTCCCTTGAGCCCAAGACTCAGAACCGCCAGAGATATAAGAATCCCTCCGGAAATCCCTGCCCATATCAAAAAAAGTACTGCCGCCGCCTTTCTGAGTCTGGTAAAAGAGAAAAATGCCAGCATTGCCAGAGGCAGCAGCCTGAGTCTTAAAAGATACCAGATATATTCTCCGACATTGATTTCAATTGTCTGAAATTGGCTCAGAAAGTAATCACTGAATATTCCCGGTTCAGCCACATACTTTTTCGCCAGCAGATTTACATAGGCTGTCCCCAGCAGAAATCCCGGCATAAAGAAAACAAGAAGATGTTTTCTCGTATGAAGTATCTTCAAGTCCACTCCTCCCCGTGTTAAGATATTTCATTATATGCCAGGACTTTTTAATTATTCTCCTTTTCCGTATCTGGTATCGTAGGCCAGCAGGGCGGACACTGTTTTTGCGTCTTCAATCTCGCCGGAGAAAATCTTCTCCTTCAGCTCTTCAATGGTGTAGGTCTTCAGCTCAATAAATTCATCTTCATCCAGGTGCTGTCTGGAAGGGATCAGATCTCTTGCTACATATACCTCAATTTTTTCATTGCAGAAAGCAACCGTGGTCCTGAGATTGATCAGCCATTCCAGTTTTTCACTTCTGTACCCGGTCTCTTCCTCAAGTTCTCTTGCAGCGCAGTTTATTCCCGGCTCATCGGCTTCGTCAAGTGCTCCGGCCGGTATTTCCAGGGTATAGCGCTCCAGAGCATTTCTGTACTGTCTCACCATAAGAATCTTTCCGTCCGGGCAGACCGGTACTACCGCCGCAGCTCCTTTATGCTTGATAAAATCCCATATCACTGTGTGATCTCCGTTGATTTCCATGGTATCCTGATAGAAATCAATGATTTTCCCTTTAAATTTCAATTCCCTGTTCAGTCGTTTGATCTTGTCGCTCATTCTCTCTTTCCTTCCTTTCTCTCCGGATTAAGAAAGCCCTCGTCTTACGACAAGGGCTGCATCTTTCATTTTCCGATCTGATTCTTAATTATTTTGCATAGTCTGTTGCCCGTGACTCACGGATTACATTCACCTTGATCTGTCCGGGATATTCCAGCTCGAACTCGATCTGTTTTGCGATATCCCTTGCCAGAAGCACCATATCATCATCAGATACCTGCTCCGGAACTACCATAACTCGAATCTCTCTTCCTGCCTGAATAGCAAAAGACTTATCTACACCTTTAAACTGATTGGTGATCTCTTCTAACTGTTTTAATCTGTTTGTATATGTTTCAATTGTTTCCCGTCTCGCCCCCGGTCTTGCTGCGGAAATCGTATCTGCAGCCTGAACAACACAGGCGATCAGGCTCTGCGGCTCAACGTCGCCATGGTGCGCCTCAACAGCATTGATGACCGTTGCAGATTCTTTATATTTTCTGCAAAGATCAGCACCGATCTGAATATGGGATCCTTCTACATCGTGATCGATAGATTTTCCTATGTCATGAAGAAGTCCTGCACGCTTTGCCATCCTCACATCCAGTCCGATCTCGCCTGCCAGAAGTCCGGCAAGCTGCGCCACCTCAATGGAATGCTTCAGTGCATTCTGCCCATAGCTTGTTCTGAACTTCATACGTCCGAGAAGACGGATCAGTTCGGGATGAATGCCTGTCACACCGACTTCAATAGCAGCGGCCTCTCCCTCTTCACGTATCATGGCGTCGACTTCTTTCTGAGCCTTTTCCACCATTTCCTCAATTCTTGCGGGATGTATTCTTCCGTCTACGATCAGCCTTTCAAGGGCTATTCTGGCCACCTCCCGACGGATCGGATCAAAGCCGGAGAGAACGACCGCTTCCGGTGTATCATCAATGATGAGTTCCACACCTGTAAGAGTCTCAAGAGTACGGATATTTCTTCCTTCCCGGCCGATAATCCTTCCCTT
This sequence comes from uncultured Lachnospiraceae bacterium, assembly GCA_930972465.1. Taxonomy (GTDB): domain Bacteria; phylum Bacillota; class Clostridia; order Lachnospirales; family Lachnospiraceae; genus Mediterraneibacter; species Mediterraneibacter stercoravium. The sequence goes on along the minus strand of CAKNHF010000010.1, from coordinate 46,607 downwards.
CATCTCATCGCTCGGCAGCTGAACTACAGAGATCGTAGTCTCGGCCACATGATCAGCGGCACATCTCTGAATAGCATTGACAACGTATTCCTTTGCCTTCTTGTCTGCTTCTTCTTTCGCCTGCGTCTCCAGTTCTCTGATCATCTTAGCCGTGTCATGTTTGACATCATCTTCAACAGTTTTCAACAGATATTCTTTTGCCTGTTCGGAGGTAAGTCCTGAGATTCGTTCCAGTTCCTGCACTCGTTTCTGACTAAGTTCTTCTACTTTGGCTTCGCGCTGGCGCAGCTGCTCTTCCTTGGCTGAGATCTTGTTCTCTCTGTGTTCAAGAACATCTGACCGCTTGTCGACAGCTTCCTCTTTTGCAAGCACTCTTTTCTCATAGCGCTGCAGTTCGGCTCTTCTTTCCTTCGTCTCCTTCTCAAGATCATTCTTTGTCTTGATGGACTCCTCCTTCACTTCCAAAAGAGCTTCTTTTTTCGTTGTCTCAGCAGTTTTCACAGCATCGTCGATTATTTCCCTTGCTCTGCTTTCCGCATTTCCAATTTTGCTTTCTGCGTTCTTCTTAAGATTGGAAATCGTCAGAAGACGGGTAATAATCCCAACTATCAACGCGAGGGCCACAGCAATGCCTATACATAAACCTAGACTCAATTGCACAGGAGCACCTCCTTATTCAATTTTCATTGTACATAATATTTAAATACAACAGTTAAATTTTATACTGTTTTCACAACAATGTCAAGCATTCTCATTATAATCTTGTATCACTTGACGGACATCTTCGTAACGGAATCCTTTCCTTGCCAGATAGCCGAATATCTTCTGTCTCTCCGCCTCTCCGGCCTTAACCGGATCAAAATGCTTTTTTCTGAAAATCTTCCGGATCGCTTCATATTCACCTCCGCTTTCGCAGCAGGTTTCAAGCGCGGCATCCGCTGTCTCGGGCGGAATCCCCTTCCGGAGAAGGAGCGCCCTTATCTCCCTTCGGCTCTTCACATCCTTCCGGCTCAGAACAAAATTCTCTGCATACCGCCTGTCGTCAAGATATCCGAAAGATCTCACATACTCTACAGCGCCTTCTACCGCCGACTCGGGATACATCGCTTTTTTCAGCTTTTCCCGAAGGGCGGATTCTGTACGGTCCATGTCCTCCAGAAGATGCATCGCATAAAGGCGCGCCCGCTTCAGGACCACTTCATTCCGTATCTTCTCCGCGGTCTCGTCCGCAACCTCACCGCCCTCACAGATCCCCCAGCGCTTCATTTCTCCTCTATAGAGCACGAACGCAAATTCTCCGTCCAGATACACCTTGAACTTTGTTTTTGTACAGGGTTCTGTCCTGGTAACAATCATAATATCTGCGCTCCTCCCTTCAGGATCTTAAGAGCATATTTCCGCTTTTCTCATACATCAGTCAGGATTCCTTTTTATCCGGCTTCAGTTTCAGATCTGCTGACGGATTCTCTTCTTCCTGCCCTTCTTCCGAGTCGGAAAGATGATAATGCGCGCGCACTTTTCTGTCCAGCTCATCCATTAATTCCGGATGTGATTCCAGGTACGCCTTTGCATTTTCCCGGCCCTGTCCGATCTTCTCTCCTTCGTACGCATACCAGGCGCCGCTTTTTCTGATCAGATCGATTCCTGCAGCAAGATCCAGAATATCTCCTGCTCTGGAAATTCCCTTTCCGAACATGATATCGAACTCAGCTTCCTTGAACGGCGGAGCGATCTTATTCTTCACGATCTTGATTCTCGTCCTGTTTCCGACCATCTCTCCGCTCTGCTTTAATGTCTCGATTCTTCTCACATCCATGCGGACGGAGGCATAGAATTTCAGCGCACGTCCTCCGGTTGTGGTCTCCGGATTTCCGAACATGACGCCTACCTTCTCTCTCAGCTGATTGATAAAAATCACGATACAATTTGATTTGCTGATGACCGGAGTCAGTTTTCTGAGCGCCTGTGACATCAGTCGGGCCTGCAGTCCCACATGGCTGTCTCCCATGTCGCCTTCAATCTCCTGTCTCGGCACAAGAGCCGCCACCGAGTCGATAACAATGATATCTATGGCCCCGGAACGCACCATCGTCTCCGCGATCTCCAGCGCCTGATCCCCGCTGTCCGGCTGTGAAATATACAGTTCATCTATATCCACGCCTATGTTCTTCGCATAAACAGGATCCAGCGCATGTTCGGCGTCAATAAAACCTGCAATTCCTCCGCGCTTCTGTACTTCCGCTATCATGTGAAGGGCCACCGTCGTCTTACCGCTGGACTCCGGTCCGTACACCTCTATAATACGCCCTTTCGGCACTCCTCCGAGACCGAGAGCCAGATCCAGGCTCAGACATCCTGTCGGCACTGTTTCCACTGCCACATGAGCTCCGGATTCACCCAGACGCATGACAGTCCCTTTCCCGAAGTCTTTTTCCAGTTTCGCTATCGCAGCGTCAAGCGCCTTTTTCTTATCTTCATTATTATTTGCCATATTCCAGTTCTCCTTCTGACTTATCGAACAACTGTTCGTTTACGTTACTATAGTATTATACTTGTTTTCAAATGTCAACAACATTTTAATGCAAAAACAACGCTTCACACATACGATTCCCCCCTTCCGCACCATATCTGATTTTCATGTTACAGAATTCATTGCCGGATAATACTTCGAATTGAAGTGCCGAAAATGAGACGCCCTGAGGCCTGAAGAAATACGGCGGCAAGAACGCCGCCGTTATCATCAATTACAGATTAACATATACAGGACAGAAAAAGCAACTGTCGTCTGAAAATTCAGCGGAATTTACAAAGCTTTCTCCGCTACTCCAGTGACCGTTTTCTTGTTATGGTCACTTTTTCATTATAACATTCGAATATTTCATCTACTCTCTTCTTCTCCGGTCCCGGGGTAAGTATGCTGACCACCGGAACAACGATAAGCCCCGCAACCATGGCCGCTGCTCCCGCATTGATCGAAGATTCAATGTATCCGATAAACATATTTGACACCGTAAGGCCTGTTCCCACAAGGAATCCCGCCCACACACCGGCTTTCGTAACCCGCTTCCAGTACAGACCGTACAGAAACGGAGCCAGAAATGCCCCGGCCAGGGCGCCCCAGGAAATGCCCATAAGCTGCGCGATAAAAGTCGGAGGATCCAGAGCGATCACAACTGAAACCACGAGGAAAAATACGATCAGTATCTGCATGGTGACGATCTGCTTTTTCTCGCTCATGTTTTTCACCACATTGTCTTTCAGAAGATCCAGAGTCAGTGTGGAACTGGAAGTCAGCACCAGAGAAGACAGAGTTGACATGGAGGCTGACAGTACCAGAACTACAACGATGCCGATAAGGATATCCGGAAGGGAGGACAGCATATACGGGATAATGCTGTCATACACGATCACTCCGGTTCCGTCGTAGATCTCCGGCGAATCAAAGAGACGTCCGAAGCCTCCCAGAAAATAGCACCCTCCCGAGACGACCACTGCAAAGAGCGTGGAAATCACAGTTCCTGTATTAATGGACTTCTCATCTCTGATCGCATAGAATTTGCCGATCATCTGGGGAAGTCCCCAGGTGCCCAGCGAAGTGAGAACCACTACTCCAAGAAGATTTATCGGATCCGGCCCGAAAAATGAAGTAAATGCCCCGGGCTGTCCCTGAGTTACGGCCACATCGCTCGGAATCTGCGCCATCTCTGATATGGCATTCATGAATCCCCCCTGTCCGCTCAGCACCGCTGCAATAACCGCTACGATTCCAATCAGCATAATGATTCCCTGGATGAAATCATTGATGGCCGTAGCCATGTATCCTCCCAGGATTACATACAGCGCGGTAAACACTGCCATTGCGATCACACACCAGCTGTAGGGAATATTGAAAGCCATTCCGAACAGTCTGGAAAGTCCGTTGTAGACGGATGCCGTATACGGTATAAGAAATACAAAAACGATTAACGACGCCGTGATCTTCAGCGCCTTGCTGTCATATCTCTGCCCGAAGAAATCCGGCATGGTCTTGGACCCCAGATGCTGTGTCATAACTTTTGTTCTTCTTCCCAGCACAACCCAGGCAAGCAGACTTCCGAGAACCGCATTTCCAATCCCGATCCATGTGCTGGCAATTCCGTATTTCCACCCGAACTGCCCTGCATATCCTACAAATACCACCGCGGAAAAGTAAGAGGTGCCATAGGCAAAGGCTGTAAGCCACGGACCGACGGAGCGTCCTCCGAGGACAAAACCGTCAACACTCCTGGCATGACGTCTGGAATAGATTCCCACTCCAACCATCACCGCGAAAAAAATTACAAGTAAAAAAATCTTGATCCCCATTCTCTCTACCTCTCTGTTTTTACTGATTCGCTTTAAAGCGCAACGCTTTAAAGTGTTAAAGTATGTAGCCATAGAATAACACGGGCAATGTGCCCGTGTCAACAGTAAATCTGTTAAATTTTCATCTGCTCTACTCTGTTCTGAATCGTCTTGTTGAAATTCTCGATCCTGCGGCTGTACGGCTCATTCATATACTTCGAATTGAGCATGAAATCCGCTGTGGCCAGATTATTCGCGATCGGTATGTCATATACGACAGCAATACGGAGAAGCGCTTTCACATCCGGATCATGAGGCTGCGCCTCAAGCGGATCCCACAGAAAGATCATAAAGTCAATCTGTCCTTCAACGATCTTGGCGCCGATCTGCTGATCTCCGCCCAGAGGTCCGCTGCAGAATCCTTTTACAGGAAGACCTGTCCGCTCCGCGATCAGACGCGCCGTTGTCCCCGTGCCGCACAGGAAATGACTCTTCAGCACATCCTTATTCTTATCACACCAGTCCACCAGTGCCTTTTTCTTTCTGTCATGCGCCACCAGTGCGATATGTTTCGACTTTTCGATCTCCATTGTTACATAGTTGTCATCCAGCATAGTTCATACCTCCTGTTATTCTTCTCCTCTGTGCTCCTCATCATAGTATTTCATCAGCGCCTGGGTTCCCAGATCGCCGTATCCCTCCGCTTCCAGTTCTTCACAGTCCGCCAGCACCTGACTTAATACTCCCAGAGAAAGACCGCTCCGGTTGGACTCGATCAGAGCAAGTTTCATATCCTTGATAAAGTGCTTCATGAAAAATCCGGGCGCATAATCGCCTTTGATGATCTTTGGTCCCAGGGTGTCAAACTGACGGCTTCCCGCCGCCCCTGACGAAACAGACCGGAAGAATGTATCCAGATCCAGGCCTTTGCTCTCTGCATAAGTAAGTGCCTCGCACACACCCGAAAGTGCTCCTGCAATCATGATCTGGTTCGCCAGCTTGCAGTGCTGACCGCATCCTGCCTTGCCTTCATAGTTGATGTTCGTTCCCATCGCGCGGAAGATCTCCATACACGCTTCATAGTCCTCTCTGTCGCCTCCCACGAGAATTGACAGAGTTCCCGCTTTCGCTCCCGTGTCTCCGCCCGTAACCGGCGCATCCAGCACATGGAATCCTCTCTTTGCGCCCTCCTGATACAGCTTTTCGGCGATCTGCGGACTTGTGGTTGTCATATCGATCAGATAGGTGCCCGCCCCGGCACTGTCCAGTATATTTCCCTTGTCAAAATAAACTTCCTCCACATCTTTCGGGTACCCCACAATGGTGATGACAGCGTCGCATTCTTTTACGCATTCCCCTATGGACGGATGAAAAAGGGCGCCTTCGCCGATTACATCTTCCACTTTTGACCGCGTCCGGGCGTAGATATGAAGCTCAAACCCGGCTTTCATGAGATTGCGCACCATGGGCTTTCCCATGATTCCCACACCAATAAATCCTATTTTTTTCATAACCGTACTCTCCGTCTAATCTTCAATCTTTTTTTACAACTTCACCCTGTTTCTTATAGATACTGTCCGCAGGCACAAATCCCCTGACCGAAGACAGCGGATAGATATTCGTATGGCTTCCGACGACAGTACCCGGATTCAGAACGCTTCCGCATCCCACTTCCACTTCATCTCCCAGCATTGCTCCGAACTTTTTCATCCCGGTCTCTATATTTCCCTCCGGGGTCTTGACAACCACCGGTTTCTTATCGGACTTCACGTTGGATGTGATAGACCCTGCTCCCATATGTGACTTGTAACCCAGAACAGAATCTCCCACATAGTTGTAATGAGGAACCTGCACTTTATTGAACAGGATCACATTCTTAAGTTCTGTGGAATTGCCCACAACCGCTCCTTCTCCTACGATGGCATTTCCCCTGATAAACGCACAGTGGCGCACTTCCGCCTCTTTGCCGATAATAGCCGGCCCGTTGATATATGCCGTGGGGGCAACCTTCGCTGATCTGGCAATCCACACATTGTCTCCCCGTTTTTCATACTCCTCGCTGCTCAGCGTATTTCCCAGCTCCAGGATAAAGCTGCCGATCTTCGGAAGTACCTCCCAGGGATAAGTCACCCCTTCAAAAATATCCGCAGCGATCGTCTCCTCCAGTGTATAGAGTTCCTTTACTGTCAATGCTTCCATCTTGCTTCACTCCTTTTCCGCCGTTCCACGGCTTTCAGATTCTCTGTTCCGATCTATTTTTCTGTTTTCTTACCGGCAGCCGCCTTTTTCGGCCCGTTCTTTTTATAAAATCCGGCCGCCCGGTCATAGCAGGCCCTTAGCTGATACTGATTATTCAATCCTTTTACTCCAAGTGTTCTGCTCGTGATAAAATGATCCAGCTTCTGCATATACTCGTCAGGAGTAATGCTTCCTTCCGCCACATAGGTCAGCCCTTTCTCCCAGCTTGCCGTAAGCTCGGGATTGAGCAGCGACCGGATAGAATGATCCACCACGTCATAGACCATCTCCCCCTGGAGAGTCGGTGTAATGATCTGTGTCTTTTTGCTGAGTGCAAGGTATTTAATATTGATCAGCTTTTTAAGGATCTCGGCTCTTGTGGCACTTGTTCCGATTCCGCTTCCCTTGATCTGCGCCCGCAGTTCTTCATCTTCAATAAGCTGCCCCGCATTCTCCATGGCCAGGATCATGGATCCGGAATTATACCGCTTCGGAGGAGAAGTCTCCCCTTCTCTGATCTCCAGTGTCCTTATCGGAAGGGTCATACCTTTTTTCAGAGTTTTTACCGCTTCAAAAAGCGCTCTGTCAGAGCTCTGTTCCGATGGACTTTCCGGCATATCCTCTGTCTGATCGTCACCCTGTACACCGCCCTGAGCCTGCGCGTTCCGGGTCTTTTTCTTCTGTCCGGGGATTCCGGCCACTTTCAGATAACCCTCCTCTGCCAGCACCTTGAATCCGGAGAAGAAACTCTCTCCCCTGATCTTTGTAGTAACCGAAACCTTCTGGTATACTGCAGGAGGATAAAAAATACTCAGGAACCTCCTGACAATCAGATCATAGATTTTCTGAGAAGACGCGGACACTGATTTCAGAGCCGGCAGGCCCTGACCGGTAGGAATAATCGCATAGTGGTCCGTGATCTGCTTATCATTGACATACCGCGTTCCCGCCAGCTTTTTATGGCTTCCGAATGCCAGGATATCCTGGAGATAAGGCGCTGCCATTGGATACTTCGACAGACCATTCAGATTACGGCTGATCTCTTTTGCCACTGCTGTAGAAAGGACCCTTGCATCTGTTCTCGGATATGTGACCAGTTTCTTTTCATACAGCTCCTGGACGATTTTCAGGGTCTCATCCGGACTTATCTTGAATCTCTTTGAGCAGTCATTCTGAAGTTCCGCCAGATTATAGAGCAGAGGCGGATTCTTCTTCTCTTTTTTCCTTTCAATGGACTGTATCTCACAGGACACAGGTTCCCTTTCTTTCAGGAAATCAATCAGTTCCTCCGCCTTTTTTCTCTCTTTGAATCCATTTTCCTTGTAGAGATCAAAAGATTCAAAGTATTTTGATCCCTGTACGGCGCGCCATTCACTCTCAAAAGTATGCCCGGAAACATCTGCGATACTGACTACGCGGTAAAACGGTGTCTTCACAAAATTTCTTATTTCTCTCTCTCGCCGCACCACCATGCCCAGCACGCAGGTCATCACCCTTCCCACGGAGACAACCGCATACTTCGTGTGAAGATATCCTGATATGCTGCTGCCGTATTTTAATGTGAGAAGCCGTGAAAAATTGATCCCCATCAGATAGTCTTCCTTGGCTCTCAGATAAGCGGACGCGCTCAGATTGTCATATTCCGACAGATCCTTTGCCTCGCGTATTCCTCTGAGTATCTCCTCCTCGGTCTGAGAATCAATCCAGACTCTGCGTCTTTTCTTTCCTTTCACATGGGCTTCCTGCTCCACAAGACGATAGATATACTCTCCTTCACGCCCGGAATCGGTACACACATAGATCGTATCCACATCCTCTCTGGTAAGCAGTCCGCTTACGATCTGAAACTGCTTCGCGACTCCCGGAATGATCTCATATTTGAATTCCTCGGGAATAAAAGGAAGCGTTTCCAGACTCCATCTTTTCAGAGACGGATCATAAGCCTCCGGATAGCTCATCGTCACAAGATGTCCGACGCACCATGTGACAATCGCGTTCTCCGACTCCAGATATCCGTCTCTTCTTTTTGTATTCAGTTTTAAAGCCTTTGCGAACTCCTGAGCCACGCTCGGCTTTTCTGCAATATATATTGATTTTCCCATCTGATGTCTTTATTCTCTGTCCTGTTTCTTATTCGCACGGCACAAAACGGTAGGCCGTCCGGGTATCGTACTTTTCTCCGGCACGACATACCGGTCCCGGGAAATTATCATGATGGATGGCATCCGGGAAATACTGTGTCTCCAGACACACTGCGCTCCTCTTTCCGTACAGCGCGCCTTCTTTTCCCGGCTCTCCATTCAGGAAATTTGCCGTGTACATCTGCACTCCCGGAAGATCCGTATATACCTCCATCCGGATTCCGCTCCTGTCGGCCGTCACTTCTGCTACTTTATCAAATCTGCCCTCGTTTTTCAATACCCAGTTATGGTCGTATCCGCCGCCGAACCGGAGCGGCTCATAATCTGCATCAATCTCTTTCCCGAGCGTCTTCCCGCTTCGGAAATCCATGGGCGTTCCGTCCACGGAACGGATCTCTCCGGTAGGAATGGATTCCCTGTCAGCAGGAGTAAAGCTCTCCGCATCCAGCGTGACAGAGTGGTTCAGGACTGTCCCGCTGTCATGTCCGTTCAGATTAAAATAGCTGTGGTTTGTCATGTTGATCACCGTATCCTTGTCGGGCACGGCTTCATAATGAATCGTCAGCATACTGTCTTCATCCAGCGTATAGGTCACATACATATCCAGCGCCCCGGGATATCCCTGATCTTTGTCCGGGCTGTGAAGCCGGAATGTCACATGATCATCCGCGTTTTCCGCCACATCCCAGAACCGTTTGTTATAGTAGTCGTATCCGCTGTGAAGATTATTTCCGTTATCATTTTTATCCAGTTCATATGTAACACCGTTTATTTCTATGGAAGCCCCGCCGATCCGGTTGGCATTCCTTCCGACTGTAGCTCCGATAGAATCACCGCCTTTTTCATACCCTGTCACATTGTCATAGCCAAGTACGACGTCCACCGGATTCCCGTCTTTTCCTCTCACGAACAGACTGACGAGAGCCGCTCCGTAATCACTGACCGACACCGATGTTCCCGCGTCGTTTTTCATCGTATAAAGAAGCGCCTTCTGTCCTTTCTCCGTCGTTCCGAAATCTTTTACTGTCAGTTTTTCCATGTTCCTTACCCTCCTACTGTTTTCTTCTGAACCACCCGAGCATTTTTCCGAACACTCCCGTTTTCTTTTTGCCGGGTTCTGAAGCCGAAGGCCGTTTTGCATTAATGGCCTCCTTCATAAATTCTGCCTGCGCATCCACCGGTCTGCCTCCGCCCGCTTTTTTCCGGTAAGTCCCGTCCGGCATCATCTCCCGGGCTTTCAGATTGTCCGCCAGCATGACTCTGAGACAGTGTATGAGATATTTTCTGATCTCCTCGTCATAAACCGGACATGCGACTTCTACGCGCTTTTCCGTATTGCGTGTCATCATGTCTGCTGAGCCGATGTAGATCTTTGTATCCGCTCCGCTGCCGAAAGCAAACACCCTGGGATGTTCCAGATATCTCCCTACAATACTGGTCACCCTGAGGTTCTCGGTTTTTCCCGGAATCCCGGGAAGGATGCAGCAGATTCCCCGCACGATAAGATCAATATGCACGCCGGCGCGGGAAGCCTCCTCTGCTTTCCGTATAAAGTCCATATCCGTAACGGAATTCATTTTCATGACAATGCGGCCGGCATTTCCCTTCTTTATCTCTTCGTCCATAAGCGCAAGCACTTTCTGCTTCAGGCTTGTAGGTGAAACGATAAGATGCCTGTATACTCCGCTGAGGTTGCCGATCGACATATTCTTAAAGAATTCCGCCGCATCCTCCCCGATCTCCTGATCTGCTGTTATCAGAGAATAATCGGTGTACATTCTGGCCGTCTTCTCATTGTAGTTGCCCGTTCCGATCTGGGTGATATAGCGGATCTCATTTCTGCTCCGATATGTGATCAGGCAGATTTTCGAATGGACCTTGTATCCTTCAAAACCGTAGATCACACGGCATCCCGCTTCCTCCATCCGCTCGGACCAGTCAATATTATTCTGCTCGTCAAATCTTGCCCTCAGCTCAATCAGAACTGTTACTTCTTTTCCGTTTTCCGCGGCAGCGCAGAGGTATTCCACCAGCCTTGCTTTCTTGGCCAGACGGTAGATAGTGATCTTGATCGTCATCACATCCGGATCCGAGGCCGCTTCCTTGATCATCTGAAGGAACGGCTCCATGCTTTCATACGGATATGAGAGAAGGACATCTTTTTTCTTAACCTGGTCCATCACATTTCCATCCGCAAGCATGGCCGGCGGCTGAGGCTCGAAAGGCTCATATGTAAGCGCCCGCCTCATGGATTCCGGAAGTTTATCGGCAATCGAAAAGATAAACGCAAGCTTCATCGGCATTTTTGTCCGGAAGATGCATTCCGGAGTGATGCTGAATCTGTCGCAGAAGTATTTTTCCATCTCTTTTTCCAGACGCGACGCCGTTTCCAGACGCACAACTGCCATTCTCCGTCTCTTGTGAAGTGTCTCCTGCATGATGTCACGGAAATCGTCATTGTCCGCAAATGCCTCATCGTCCGGAGAGATGTCCGCATTTCTTGTAACGCAGATATAGTTCTTGTCGGACACCTGATACTGATCAAATACCAGCTCCAGATATTCCATGATAACCTTCTCCATCCTGATATAGCGTATATCATGCCCCGGCAGATACAGAACATCCGAGATATACTGGGGGACAGGCACAATCCCCATCATATTTTTATTTCCCGTCCTCAGATTTGCAACCACATAGATCTCCTTGTTCAGGAGATGCGGAAACGGATGATTGGCGTCCACGATCTGCGGGGAAAGCACCGGAAGGACCTGTTCTCTGAAGTATTTCTTAACATATTTTTTTTCCGACTGTTCCAGTTCCTTGAATCCGAGTCCGCAGACCCCATAAGGCGTAAGCTGTTTCTTCAGCTCGGCATATGTTTTGTCGCGCTCTTTGTAGAGCGGCGCGACTGCCTTGTAGATCGCCTCCAGCTGCTGTTTCGGCGTCATGCCGGACTTTGTATCCAGCTTGCTGTTATCGGCCGCAGCCATATCATAAAGACTTCCCACCCGGATCATAAAGAATTCATCAAGATTGCTGGTAAATATGGCGACAAATTTCATCCGCTCCATCAGAGGAACGCTTTCATCTCTCGCCTCTTCAAGGACCCTTTTGTTAAATCTGAGCCATGAAAGTTCTCTGTTCTGTGTATAGTCAAGGATTTCCTGCCTGTTCATGTCCACTCCCCCTTTCCGTGCTTACTTCTCCAGATATGCCTCCATCGCTTCCAGGCTGCGCTCCGTGAGATGATAACCGTGTTCATAAAAGGCCAGCAGCGTATCTTTGTTTCGCTCCAGCCTAGCCACCGGTTTCACCTGGGGACGCAGCACAAAAATCTTTCCCTGCTTCTCCAGCTGATCGATGTGATTCATCGTCCTGTTGTATTCAAAACTTCTCCGGAAAATCGTCCGGATCAGATTCGGGTAAGAGCCGTAAGCCCGTCGGTAGATTCTCTGCATGCTTCTGGAAATGGTCTTCTTCCTGTATCCGGCATTTTTGGTCAGCACTACAATAATCTTGTCATTTCCGATCTCCCCTGCCCGCCGGATAGGAACCGAATCAGCCAGACCTCCGTCCAGATAAGGAACATTGTCCACATTGACAATCGGCGTCAGAAGCGGCATGCTGCAGGAAGCCCTGCAGATCTTCATAAGCCGTTCCCGGTCCTCTCTCTCTTTCATATATTCCGCCTTGCCGGTCAGACAGTTCGTCGTCACGATCTCACACTCCATCTCGGATGTAAAATACGTGTCATAATCAAACGGGTACAGATCATTGGGATATCTGTCAAAGATCATATCCATGTTCATGACGCTCTTTTCCTTGACAAAATCCCGGATTCCGTAGTAGTAGGTTCCGCTTTTATCAGAGGGAATCATACAGTCTCGTGTACGTCCCGGCTGTCTTGATACATAGCTCACCGCATTGCACGCGCCGGCGGACACGCCGATCACATGAGAGACATAAATCCCCCTCTCCATCATGCAGTCAAGCACTCCGGACGTGAACACGCCTCTTGTGGCACCTCCCTCAAGAACAATTGTTGCTTTTTTTATATTCATATCTTTTCCTCACTTTTCTCTGCTTCTCGTCGCCGTCCGTCTCTGTGCGGCACGGCCCGATACAGCTATTATATAACATGTTTGGCGGTTCGAAAACCAGTTTTTCAAGTTTCGTCCGCACATGTAGGGGATGCAGTCTTGCCATTCTCCTCACTTCCATGTTAATATAGGCGTTGAAAATGGATTCAGTAAGGAGATTTTATCATGATTAGTGCAAATAATGTGACTCTGCGCGTCGGAAAAAAAGCGCTTTTTGAAGATGTCAATATTAAGTTTACCGAGGGAAACTGCTACGGCCTGATCGGAGCCAACGGTGCGGGAAAGTCCACTTTCCTCAAGATTCTCTCCGGACAGCTTGAACCCACCCAGGGAGATGTCTCCATCACGCCGGGAGAACGTCTGTCGTTTCTGCAGCAGGACCATTTTAAATACGATGAATATCCGGTCCTGGACACTGTTATCATGGGGAATGCACGTCTCTATGAAATTATGAAAGAAAAGGAAGAAATATACGCGAAAGAAGATTTCACAGATGAGGACGGGATCAAGGCCAGCGAACTGGAAGCCGAATTCGCTACAATGAACGGCTGGGAAGCCGAGTCAGACGCCGCTTCCCTTCTCAACGGTCTCGGTATCGAAACAGATCTTCACTATAAATACATGCGTGATCTCACCGGACCGGAAAAGGTCAAGGTCCTTCTGGCCCAGGCTCTGTTCGGCAATCCGGACATTCTTCTGCTGGATGAGCCTACCAACCACCTTGATCTGGATGCTATCGCCTGGCTTGAAGAGTTCCTGATCAACTTTGACAATACTGTCATCGTTGTGTCCCATGACCGCTATTTCCTGAACAAGGTCTGCACCCAGATCGCAGACATAGACTACGGGAAGATCCAGCTTTATGCCGGAAACTATGACTTCTGGTATGAATCCAGCCAGCTGCTCATCCGACAGATGAAAGAGGCGAACAAAAAGAAAGAGGAAAAGATCAAAGAGCTGCAGGAATTCATTTCCAGATTCAGCGCCAATGCTTCAAAATCCAAGCAGGCCACTTCAAGAAAACGCGCTCTGGAAAAGATACAGCTCGACGAGATCAAACCCTCCAGCCGTAAATATCCATACATTGACTTCCGTCCAAACCGCGAGATCGGAAACGAAGTGCTCATGGTGGAAGGACTTTCCAAGACAATCGACGGTGAAAAGATACTGGACAACATCAGCTTTACACTCGGCCACGACGACAAAGTTGCGTTCGTCGGAAGCAATGAGCTGGCCAAAACCGTGCTTTTCAAGATTCTCATCGGAGAGATGGAGCCGGATGAAGGAACATATAAATGGGGCGTCACTACCTCACAGGCGTATTTCCCCAAGGACTTCGGCGGCGAGTTCGACAGTGACTATACGATCACGGAATGGCTCACCCAGTATTCCGAAAACAAGGATGCCACTTATGTCCGCGGCTTCCTTGGCCGGATGCTGTTCTCCGGTGAAGACGGCGTCAAGAGGCTTAAAGTTCTCTCAGGTGGAGAGAAAGTGCGCTGTCTCCTGTCAAAGATGATGATTTCCGGTGCAAATGTCCTTCTTATGGATGAACCTACCAACCACCTTGACATGGAAGCCATCACCGCGCTGAACAACGGAATGATCAAATTCCCGGGCGTGATTCTCTTTACCTCAAGAGACCACCAGATCGTACAGACGACTGCCAACCGAATCATGGAGATCGTCCCGGGCGGCCAGCTGATCGACAAGATCACAACTTACGATGAATACCTTGAGAGTGATGAGATGGCAAGGAAACGTCAGACTTATTCTGTACAGACAGAGGAAGAAGACTGATTCTCTTTTCTTCCGAAGATGTGTATGAACTCGGTACAGATTTCAGCAGTGCGGCGGAAGCGGGGGCTATACGGCCTTCCACTTCCGCACTTTTTCTTTGTAAAAGATCACGCCTTCCTTCACGATCTCCGGCTTTTTATCTTCTACTTTCACTATTGTTACCGAACAGTTCGGAGGCACTTCTTCCGGCCAGAAGCCGGCCGTCGTCACCTTTCCCTTTATCCTGTTCAGGATCGCGGTCATGGCCGCTCCGTGAGTTGATATGAGAATATTCTTCTCAGCAAGGTCTTCCCTCTCGCACAGTTCCTTCAGAAATCCGCCTGTTCTCTCGTAAAGCTGAAGGACTGTCTCACCATCCTCCGGAGAGATGTAATTTGCAGTGTCAGTAAAGAAACGGTTGAACGCTTCACTCTTCGGATCCTGCTCTGCACCTCCGCAGATCATTCCCTCATAACTTCCGAAACCGATCTCTTTCAGCCTGTCATCCCGAAAAAGAGGAATCTCTCTGGAACCCAGAATAATCTCTGCTGTCTCTTCCGCCCGCCTGAGCGGACTTGTATATGCAAGATCGATCTGTATGTCTTTCATTCCTTCTGCCGTCTCCCGTGCAAGATGGCGTCCATAGTCATTTAAGGGAATATCCGTATGTCCCTGGACTCTCCTCAGCCTGTTCCAGTCAGTCTCGCCATGTCGTACAATGTAGAGCATCATTTGAATTTTCCTCCTGATTATCTGTTTTTCTTCTGCCTTTTTTAGTATAACACCCGCCGGAAGAACGTCAACACCTCCTGTCCGGGAAAACCGCTGCTATTGACACCGGCAAATAGCAGACTTGCATTCCCCGATCCGAAGCGGTTATAATATACAGGGCGGAATCCCTGCGGGATCCTCTGCCCCCAGAGAACTCCCGGCATCGGGAAGAGAAAGGACGGAATGACACTATGGAAATGAAAAAAATAACCAGTTTCACAATCGATCACCTGAAGCTTACTCCCGGCATCTATGTATCCCGGAAGGATATGGCAGGGGAGACCGTAATCACCACTTTTGACATCCGCATGACCAGCCCGAACGACGAGCCTGTTATGAATACTGCCGAAGTACACACGATTGAACATCTGGGGGCGACATTTCTCCGGAATCACAGCGAATACGCTGACAAAGTCCTGTACTTTGGCCCCATGGGATGCCGGACCGGATTTTATCTTCTTCTCACCGGAGATTATTCATCCTCTGACATTGTGCTTCTTATGAAAGAAATGTTTTCTTTCATCGCATCCTACGAAGGAGAAGTACCCGGCGCATCCGCCAGAGACTGCGGGAATTATCTTGATATGAATCTTCCCATGGCAAGATTTCTGGCAAAGCGCTATCTTCATGATGTCCTGACCGACATCCAGGACAGCCAGCTCTACTATCCGGAATAAACAGCAGAAGCCGGCACACCTGTGTAACATACACATCGTGTGCCGGCCCGCTTCATTTTATCCCTTCTTATCCCTTCCGGTCTTTCTGCCTATTCTTTCTGAGCACTTCTTTCCTGATATAACGGTATGTCCGCTCCTCTCCCTCCTCGGCCAGCATATACAGAAGCTTTTCGAGCAGTTTTCTTGTCTTCGGATGCATCAGTTCATTTGCTTTCCCCCGACGGTAATAATTCAGCGGATCGCTGTCCTGATAACTGCTGCCTTTGTAAACTTTGCTGGCTGCAATCCGGTCCAGAAACATTTCCACAATATATCTTGTGGGCATCTCCATCCCCGTCAGTCTTCCGCTGCCGTCAAGACTGTAATCTACCCAGTATTCATAATGATGTTTGTTCCGGCCTTTGTGGTGGAGCCAGGCGGAAGAATAGCCCTTTGCCTCTCTTTCCGCATTATTGGGACTTCTTGTTCCCTGATAATATCTGCATCCCACTTTGAACTCTGTCCAGCTGTATTTCGACAGATCATGCAGAATCCCCTGTCTGTACAGCCCAACACGGAAGCATTCCTTCATGACCAGAGCTTTATGTTTTGTAATTGTACAGAAATGCTTTACTGCCTTCATTGAAATTGAAACCTCTGCTTTCTATCTGCTGACCAGAAGAGAGATGCTCCTCGCCTTCAGGTCAATGCTCTTCTGTTCTTCCAGAAGTTCCGGTTTTTCAAGAACTCCGTCAGCGGTATCTGCAGCCAGATACCATTTCTTCCCTTTTCCGGGAGAAGGAAGAGCGAAGGAATGCTCAAGCCAGTGCATATTATAAGCGGCAAAGCAGGCTTCATCCTGCTTATTCACCCCGGAATAAAGCACTCCAAGCTGCCGGCTTGACACCTCCGACTTTACCCGCCACGCGTTCTCTCCATGATAAGACACATCCGGCATTCCGCAGGCCGTCCGGTCCATCCCTTCAAGCGCTGTCTCACGATGGAGACATTCATGCGCCTTGCGGAAAGCGATCAGAGCTTTTACATAGCGGAACAGGGAATCATCGGTTCTGAGTCTGCTCCAGTTCACCCAGGCCGTCTCATTGTCCTGACAGTAGACATTATTGTTGCCCTTCTGAGAATTTCCGAACTCATCACCTGCAAGAAGACACGGCGTTCCCTGCGCGGTCAGCAGAAGCTGAAATGCATTTCTGACCTGATTTTTTCGAAGCGAGACAACGGCTTTTTTCCGGCTCGGTCCTTCCGCGCCGCAGTTCCAGCTGTAGTTATAGTCCGGACCGTCATGGTTTCTCTCTCCGTTCGCCTCATTGTGCTTTCCGTCATAAGAGACAAGGTCCAACAGTGTAAAACCGGTATGGGTGGTGATGTAATTACACTTTCCGTCATACCCGGAGTTATGCCCGAGGGCCCATATAACATCGTTCACCATGTTCTCGTCACCCTTAAGATACCGGCGCATCACATTCTGGAACCCGTCGTCCTTCCGCATCAGCTTGATGTCCTTAAGGAAGGGGTCCATGCTCAGGATATCCCACGGAACAACATACGGGTTTACCACAAATCCGTCAATATGATATTCAAACATATAGAAGCGGAGACATTCGACAACTGTCTGGGGGGATATTCCTGCATCAAAAGGCATTTCCAGCACGACTTCAATCCCCGCGCTGTGGCATTCCCTGACCATATCTTTCAGTTCGCGGGATGCGCTCTTTCCTGATGAATAAGATCTCTTGGGCGCAAAATAATACCCGGGCCCATATCCCCAGTAATTGATATGTCCATTGTCGCACTCTTCAAATTCATAGACCGGCATGCACTGAATCTGATTGATCCCGAGGTCTGTCAGATACGGGATTTTCTCAATGATTCCCTGAAATGTTCCTTTGTGCGCCGCTTTTGACGAACTGTGTCTGGTAAATCCTCTGACATGAAGACTGTATGCGATAACCTGATTCCATGGAATATGGAGTCTTCTGTCATCTCCCCAGTCATATTCCTGAGATACCAGCTTTCCCCTGATCTGATGTTCCTGGAGATTTTTCCTGACACCGAACGTCTCTTTGCCGGCAATTTCCTTTACGTATGGATCCACGCAGATCTTTTTTCCGATCCGGTAATTGTATTCATACTTTTTCGGATCCAGTCCTTCAAGGGCGAGAAATCTGACCTCTCCTATACCTTCTTCTTCCGGCATCTCAAAACACTGCTCCGGAGACGTCTTCCCGGCCCTGTAAATCAAAAGCTCGCATTTTTTCCCTCCCGGAACCTGAACTGAAAAGTTAACTTCATTCTCTGTCACAACCGCCCCGAAAGGCTGCGGGCTTCCCTGTCTTTTTATCATATAATACTTTTCCTTTCCTACTGCCAGCCATCTGTTCCATACATCTCTACATTATCCCTGTTGATCAAAAATGTGTCTTCATAATTTTCTTTTTCATAATCATCTCCATTTAAAATCGCCGTTGCAACCTGTACTGCCGTTTTTCCTATATTAATCGGAGACTGGGCGCCGGCTGCCTCCATGGGGCTTTCCGGATCCGTGAGTGCGCTTTTGATTTCGGGGGAACCGTCCACACTGTAGACAAGCCCGTCCCACCCTTCCGATTCCTCGGCCGCCGCAAGAACCTGCTCTGCCATCTGGTCATTTCCGCACATCACTGCATCAATCTGCATATCCTGCGCAAAAAGAGCTTTCATTTCTTCCTTCACCGCACTTATGTCCCCGCCGGCGTCTATTCTTCTGACCACCTCGAATCCCGCATTTGCGATTGCTTCCTCAAATCCTGTTATCCGTTCATTGATGGAATTGACAGAAGGATTCTCCACTATGACAATCCTTCCCCCGTCCGGCCTTTTCTCCGTCAGATTCTCCCCGCACACATATCCCGCATTATGATTGTCAGATCCGACAAAAGCATCAGTGAGATCTGTATCCTTCACTTCAATATCCAGATTGATCACCGGGATATCCGCTTCTTCCAGTTCCTCAAGCGCCGGAGTTATCTCTTCCCAGTCCACAGGGCAGACGAACACGGCATCCACTTCCGCCTCGATCATCTCGCGAATCTGAGTAACCTGAGCCGCGGCATCTCCGGCCGGATCCTTTACCAGAATCCCGTCGCCCTGTTCCTCCAGTGAAGTCCGGATAGAATCTTTGAGAGTCTCATAAAAGGGATTCGACATATCGGAACAGCTGTAGCCGAAAATCCGCCCTTCGTTCTCCTCCCCCTCATTCTCGTCCGTCTCATCCGTCTCTTCCACCACCGCATTATCCTCAGGTGTTCCCACATTCCTCTTGCATCCGGACATAAGTACGGCCGCGGAAAAGACTGTCAGAAATATAAGCAATATTCTTTTTCTCATTATCTACTCCTCGTTATCTCTCGACTTTTTCAGCATCCACTCTTACATTCTACCTTGTTTCGGGGGAATGTCAATAGATACCGCCGGATAAGACCGCCTTGCTTTTTCCCTCTGTTTTTGCTAACATTAGGCAGAGGATCATATCGCTCACACAAAAGGAGAACACAGACATATGAATGAAAATGAAACAATTACTGTCACTCTTACACTGGACAACGACGAGGAACTGGAGTGTGCTGTTCTTGCCGTTTTTGAAACAGCCGGGCAGAAATATGCCGCTCTTCTTCCCCTTGACGAGAACGGAGAGGAAGCCGGCGGACAGGTATATCTCTATCGCTACATTGACAGCAAAGACGGGGATCCGGATCTGGAAAACATTATCGAAGATGATGAATTCGAACGAGCTTCCGACGCATTCAACAAATGGATGGAAGAGCACGAGCCGGAAACCATTGATCTGGACGGGCTGGACTGACTTTCATCTATTCCTCAAGCAGTTCCTCGACAAAGCGGGAAGGAGATACCTCCTTTCCGCTTTTGGTTCTCACATAACATATCTTGAGCATTTCCTTTGCGCGGGTCATCGCCACATAGAAAAGCCTTCTCTCCTCCTCCGTCTCCTTCATCCCCTCTGCTTTCTTGTAGGGCAGTCTTCCTTCGTTTGCCTCAATTACAAAAACAGTATCAAACTCAAGACCTTTTGCCGCATGAATGGTCATAAGCCGGATTCCTTCCTGCTGCAGATTTTTCTGCTTTTCCTTCTGCCTCAGAGCCTCGGTATACTCCTGAATATGTTCGAACCAGTCTTCAACAGACCGGAACGGCCTGGCCGCCTCCTCGATCTCGGACAGGATTTCCGTGAGATCTGCCCTGTTCACTTTATGAGTAATGGCATAGTCTTTAAGGAAATCATCGTATCCGATCCTTTTTCTTATATATTGGATCGCCGCATAGGGGGCCATCCTGGCCAGCATTTTCACATCCCACTCAAACTGATCGATCCGATCCATCATCCACTCTCTTTCGCTGTAAAACTTCCTTATATCCTCAAAAGAAACCGTCGGTCCCGGCAGGCTGTCTCTCCCGATATATCTGGTGGGACGGTTCATAATCTGCAGGAAATCCTGCCTTCTCCGCTCGCCCAGGGCAAGACGGAAATATGCCTGAAGATCTCTTGCGATAAAATGATTGTAAATATTCGGCAGATGTTCCTTCATCTGAAACGGAATCCTTCTCTCCAGAAGCGCTTCAACCAGAGGCCTGGCATCCGTATGTATCCGGAACAGAACAGCGATATCCTCCGCTTTAACCCCCTCTCTTATTCTTTTTTCCGCTTCTTCCAGTATATATTCCGCCTCCTCCGACGGATCCTTCACTTCCTGGACGTGAAGACACTCGCCTCTTCCCTTCGACGCCCGCAGCTCTTTTTCAAACCTTTTTTCATTATGGGAGATCACTTTCAGAGAATTCTTTACAATATTTTCCGTGGAACGGTAATTCGTACCGAGCAGGATCCGGGCCGCGTCCGGATAATCCTGTCCGAACTGAAACATAAGAGAAGAATCAGCGCCGCGGAATCCGTAAATCGCCTGATCATCGTCGCCGACAGCGAAAATATTGTTTTCCGGTTCCGCCAGCATCCGTATCACATCATACTGGATCCTGTTAATATCCTGAAATTCGTCAATCAGGATATACCTGAACTTCTTCTGCCACCGTGAAAGCACCTCCGGTCTGGAGACAAACAGCTCATAACACAGCACAAGCATGTCATCAAAGTCTATCTTTTTTAATTTTTTTCTCTGAGCTTCATATTCTCTGTAAACAGCACGGAAAGCATCCGCACTGCATTTCTCCGAGACAAAGCTCTCAATATCAAGTCTGTTATTTTTTATCCTGCCTATCTCTGCAGCAATATCCTGCAGGAAATCTTCCTCATCAAAAACTTCCACTTTCTGACGGCTGATAACTCCGCGCAGTATCTGGTATTTTTCCTCTTCAGAAAGAATATTCTGCGGTCCCATACGATAAGTCCATCTGAGGATTCCGTAATAGATACCATGGAATGTACCCACCGTCACGGGAATTTCTCTCTGGTCCATTGCCGCGCAGAGACGTGATTTCATTTCTCCCGCCGCATAGCGGGTAAAAGTAACGACCAGAATTTCTTCTGGTCTTACTTTATATTTCTCAATCAGATATTTAATTCTGCTGACAATGGTCAGCGTCTTGCCCGATCCGGGCCCTGCGAGCACAAGGCAGGGACCCCTGCCGTGGGCGGCCGCCTTCTTCTGTGCCTGATTCAGTCCCATGTCTTCCCTTTCTAGCTGAGTTTATCAATTCCAAGTCTGATCCTGCGAAGGGACTCTTCTTTCCCGAATACCTCCATCAGCTCGGTGGCACCGCCCGGTGTGTTCTGCTTGCCGGAAACCGCGGTGCGAAGCGGCCACATCACATACCCTATCTTATAGCCCTTTTCTCCCGCAAACGCTTTCAGAGACTCAAAAAGAGCATCGTTGCTGTAATCTTCCTGCGCTTCCAGAAGAGGAAGCACTTCCTTCAGCAGCGCCAGAGATTTCTCCGGATCTGTCTTCATCTTTTTATGTGTATAGAGAGCGGTATCATACTCCGGCAGTTCTTCAAAGAAGTCAATCTGCGCGTCAATATCCGGGAATATCTCAATCCTTGTCTTGACAAGAGCCGCTATCTTTCTGAGGTCGTAATCTTTTGTCACTGTCCGGCGTATATACGGTTCCGCCATCTCATAGAAGCGCTCGAAATCCATCGCTTTCAGATATTCTCCGTTCATCCATTTAAGCTTTGTCGTATCGAAAACCGCCGGGGATTTGCTCATATGACGATAATCAAACGCCTTTACCAGCTCTTCCAGAGAAAAGATCTCACGGTTGTCCGACGGACACCAGCCCAGAAGAGCCACATAATTGACAACGGCCTCGGAGACAAACCCCTGCTCGATCAGATCTTCATATGAAGAATGTCCGCACCGCTTGCTCAGTTTCTTATGATTTTCGTCTGTAATCAGAGGACAGTGTACATAAACCGGTATCTCCCATCCGAAAGCTTCATACAGCCTGTTATACTTCGGAGCGGAAGAAAGATACTCGTTTCCTCTGACCACGTGAGTAATCTCCATCAGATGATCATCCACCACATTTGCGAAATTATATGTCGGAAATCCGTCCGATTTGATCAGTATCATATCATCCAGTTCGCTGTTGGGCACTGTAATGTCCCCATATATCTCATCGTGGAATGTCGTCTCGCCTTCATTGGGCACATTCAGACGGATAACCCAGGGCTTTCCTGCCGCAAGGTTTGCCTCCACCTCTTCTCTGCTGAGTCCCAGGCAGTGTTTGTCATATACTACAATGTCAGTTCCGTCCTCAGAAACGGAGGTTCTGAGAGATTCCAGCCTCTCCTTGTCACAGAAGCAGTAATATGCGTCGCCCTGCTCCACAAGCTGTTTGGCATATTTCAGATAAATGCCTGAAGCATTTCTCTCACTCTGCACGTAAGGCCCGTATCCTCCGTCCTTGTCCGGTCCCTCATCATGTACAAGCCCGGTTTTCTCGAGCGTTCTGTAAATAATATCCAGCGCTCCCTCGACAAATCTTTCCTGATCTGTATCTTCCACGCGGAGAATAAAATCTCCTCCCTCATGTTTTGCGATCAGATACGCATACAGCGCCGTACGCAGATTTCCCACATGCATCCGTCCCGTCGGGCTCGGAGCAAATCTTGTTCTGATTTTCCTGCTCATTTCCAGTTTCTAGCCTTTCTGTTCTTTTTCATATTCTTCCGCAAGACTCCTTACGAAATCATCGCTTCTGCCATACACAATAACATCTGCCTGCTGGTCCGAATAATGTTCTGACTCTGTCACAAGAATCAGATGTGTCCCCGTATAATACTGCAGCATCTGGCTGCAGAGAGGAGAATGAAGTGTGGATCCGAGTACGAGAAGAACATCCGCCTTCTCCACTTCTCCAGCCGCACGGGTCATCAGACCGTTGTCGATCATCTCGCCGAACAGACATACTTCCGGACGTATCGCCACAAGACAGTCCTCACAGAGAGGAACGCCCTTTGCATTCTTTACATACTCCATGGAATAATGTTTTCCGCAGTTCGGGCACTTATTGTTAAATACGGTTCCTTTCAGATTCAGCACATTTCTGCAGCCGACCCGATCTTCAAGCCCTGCGATTCTTCGGGTGATAATCGAATGAATCAGCCCCATGTCCTGCAGTTTTCTGAGATTTTGAAATCCTTCACCCGGCGGGATCTCCGCAGCTTTCAGAATCACTTCTTTATAAAACCTGAAAAACAGCTCTTTCCTGGCCGAATAAAATCCGCTGCTGAATATTTCTTCAAAAGAATACCCGTATTTGCTCTCTATATCATAGGACTCATCCCCATCCCTCAGAAGCGGATATCCGCTCTCTCCGAGAAGCTCGATTCCGCTCAGTACAACCGTATACCTGCTTTCTCTCAATATCTGGAGCATGTTTTTTTCTTTCATGCGATCCCCTCCCTTCAGTTCTGTATGACATTAACAGGCGTTTTTCCGCCTGTTTCTTAATATTATAGAACAAGTCCGGGGATTCTTCAATAAACAAAAAGAGATTATAATACCGTTATGCTCCCGGGAAGATTGCCCGTATCAAGGAGGGTACATCCTCTTGTGTCAAGTTTGTCCAGCTGCGCCCCTGTAAACGCGTCTTCCGCGATCCGCACAACTGTCCCGGGGACCGGATAACCTCCGGTCCTTCCTGACGGAAACGCTTCAATACATGTTCTGTCTGCAGAAAACAGCACCCCATCCTCGGTAAAATACGCCGCATTTCCCGTCTCTGCCTCATACCATTCCACCCGGTCCAGTCCGAGAAACGCGCCGTTCTCGATAACGGATATGTTGGCAGGAATATAGATTTCTATAACTTCGCTTCCGATTTCCGCAAGAGCGCCTCTGGAAATTCCCCTGCATCCCTCCGACGGAAGTTCCAGACATCCGTCGGAGACAACGGCAGACAGATCTGCAACTCCGCAGATCATACCTGCACCGTCGATCAGGAATCCGCTGTCTGTAATCATCCCTCCGGGAACTCCGTCCGGCGTCTCTTCCGGCCGCGCTTCTGTTGTTCCGCCGGCAATTACATCATCGTCCTGTGCCGCATCAGGCATATCGTTCTCTTCAGACGCTGCAATGTCCTCAGACGGCATTTCCGGAACAGCCGGATGAAAAGAGGCTGTTTCGTCTTCTTTCTCCGGTGTCATTTCTTCCGTCATGCTCTCCCCGGACGGATCTGTCCCGGATATCATCATGTTCTCCGAGGATACCACATCTCCTTCTTCCTCTGCCGGCAGTATTCCGGCCACAGGAGACGGGACAATGCTCACCGCATCTCCCACTGCCCCGTTTCCCGCAGCATAAGTTGCTTCTTCCGGTGTACTTATCTGCGGATTTCTGATTTTTCCTTCAACCGCATCCGGACTGTACTTTGCCATACCGGCCGGCGGTTCCGGTATTTCTTCATTCTCCCTTACAGCCGGATATTTCTCCTCTTTCACCCCTTCCAGTTTTCTCAGGGAGCCGGCAACTCCCGTGCCGGACAGAGAACCGGCAGAATCCGGATCAAACACAGTAAGCACGAGCAGGCAGAATACAAGAAACACTGCCGCTGTACGAACACCCCGTCGAAGCTGTTCCTCCGGCTTCCACTCCTCCCTCAGTTCTTCACACCACTCCATTGTTTCATACACCTGTCCTTTCTTTATCCACCGATTTCACAGATCCCATTCTTTGCTGTCAGATAACTTTCCGGAGAGCTCTGCTGCCGTCTCCCCGGATACTTTCCAGGATACCGTAGCAGAGAAAAAGGAATGCCGCAATCTTTTGCAACATTCCTTTGCATTTTCCGAAATATGAAACATTACGTGGAATCTTCCGGACTACACGTTGATTTCTGCCTTTACCCCGAGAAGGTCTTTATTTTTCTCAAGCAGAGGACGGATCACATTTTTAAGATAAGCTTCCACCTGCTCCTTTGCGCGTCCTACGTACCGGGATGGTTCCATCGCTTTCTGAAGATCTTCGAGGCTGAGATTGAACGCGGGATCGGCCGCGATAAGTTCCAGAAGATTATTGTCCTGCCCCTTTTCCTTCACATTTTTCCCTGCTTCCATGGAAAGCTCCCGGATCCTTTCATGGAGTTCCTGTCTGTCGCCGCCGGCCTTCACGGCATCCATCATGATATTTTCGGTGGCCATGAACGGAAGTTCAGCCATCAGATGCTTCTCGATTACCTTCGGATAGACTACAAGACCGTCTACGACATTCAGGCACAGATCCAGTATGCCGTCAATGGCAAGGAATCCTTCCGGAACACTGAGCCGCTTATTTGCCGAATCGTCAAGCGTACGCTCAAACCACTGTGTAGCAGAAGTCACCGCCGGATTCAGAGCGTCGATCATAACATATCTTGACAGAGAGGCAATCCTTTCGCTTCTCATGGGGTTTCTCTTATAGGCCATGGCGGAAGATCCGATCTGTGTCTTCTCGAACGGTTCCTCCACTTCCTTCAGGTGCTGAAGCAGGCGGATATCATTTGAGAACTTGTGGGCGCTTGCCGCGATACCGGCCAGCACATTGAGAACTCTCGTATCCACTTTTCTGGAATAAGTCTGGCCTGATACCGGATAGCATGCCTTGAATCCCATCTTCTCTGCGATCATCGGATCGATCTTGTCAATCGTCTCCTGATCTCCGTCAAAGAGTTCCAGGAAACTTGCCTGTGTTCCCGTCGTTCCCTTTGACCCGAGAAGCTTGAGGCTTCCCAGCACATAATCCAGATCCTCCAGATCCATCTCAAACTCCTGCATCCAGAGCGTCGCTCTCTTTCCTACCGTAGTAGGCTGCGCCGGCTGAAAATGTGTAAACGCAAGCGTGGGCTGCCCTTTCTGCTGCTCTGCAAAATCCGCCAGCTCTGCAATCACATTCACAAGTTTCTTTCTCACCAGCTTCAATGCCTCAGACATGATGATAATATCCGTATTATCCCCAACATAGCAGGAGGTCGCGCCCAGATGGATGATCCCTTTCGCCTTGGGGCACTGTACCCCATATGCATAGACATGGGACATGACATCGTGACGGACGACCTTCTCTCTTTCTTTCGCCACATCATAATTGATATCATCTGCGTGGGCTTTCAGTTCTTCAATCTGTTCCTCGGTGATATTCAAACCGAGTTCCTTCTCTGTCTCTGCAAGTGCGATCCACAGTCTTCTCCATGTCCGGAACTTTTTATCCGGAGAAAAGATGTACTGCATCTCCTTGCTCGCATAACGTTCAGAAAGCGGACTTACATAACGGTCATTACTCATACTAATACTCTCCTTTTTCTATTGCAAAACTGATATCTCTTCCAGGAACTTCCATCGGATACCTGCCGGTAAAACATGCGTCGCAGAATTTAAGGTTTCCGACCATATCCTTCAGTTTTTCAATCTCCATGTATCCCAGTGAATCTGCTCCGATCAGCTCCCGGATCTGCTCTGTAGTGTGGGAATGGGCGATAAGCTGTTCATTGGAAGGCACGTCCACCCCAAAATAGCACGGATAAAGAAACGGCGGAGAGCTGATCCGCACATGTACTTCCGTGGCCCCGGCTTTTTTCAGCATCTTGATGATATTCGCGCAGGTTGTCCCCCGGACGATAGAATCGTCCACCATAACAATTCTCTTTCCCTTTACAACCTCGGGAATCACATTCAGTTTCACCTTCACACTGGATTCACGATCACTCTGTTTGGGCTTTATGAAGGTTCTGCCCACATAGCTGTTTTTATGGAAAGCCATGCCGTAGGGAATTCCGGATTCCTCAGAATATCCTTTCGCAGCGACAAGCCCCGAATCGGGCACACCGACAACCAGATCCGCATCCACCGGATAAGACTGCGCGAGAGCTTTTCCCGCAGTAATTCTTGAATGATAGACATTCACTCCGTCAATGGTACTGTCTGTTCTCGCAAAATAAATATACTCAAAAATACATCTTGCCTCCTGCTCCTCAGGAAGCGCCATGCTCATATCCGAATGGATTCCTTCCTTTGTAATGGTAACGATCTCTCCCGGGCGGACATCACGGATAAACTCTCCGTCTACTGCAGCGATAGCGCAGCTTTCCGACGCAAGGAAATACGTATTGTCTCTTTTTCCGATGCAGAGAGGTCTGAGCCCCAGAGGATCCCGGGCGCCGATCATCTTCCTCGGGCTGCTGATGACAAGGGCATATGCTCCCTTGATCTTCTTCATAGCATTTTTCACGGCGGATTCTGCATTGGGAGCATTGAGCCGTTCTCTGGCAATGTGGTATGCTATTACTTCCGAATCGATGGTCGTCTGAAAAATAGCGCCGGTGTACTCCAGCTCTTTTCTCAGTTCCAGAACGTTGACAAGATTTCCGTTATGGGCGATGGCCAGAGTGCCCTTTACATAATTAATAACGAGCGGCTGTGCATTCTCAACCCGCGTTCCTCCGGCCGTGGAATAACGCACATGTCCTACCCCAAGATTCCCCTTCAGCTCCGAAAGAGTTTCTTCGTCAAATACATCATTGACATGTCCCAGCCCCTTCTTTGATAAAACCCTGCGCTGTCCGAATGTATCCGTAACAGCAATGCCGCAGCTTTCCTGTCCCCGGTGCTGCAGCGCAAAAAGTCCGTAGTAGATAGACGTGGCGACATTGCGCCCATCCATATCATAAGCTCCGAAAACCCCGCATTCCTCTCCGAGTCCTGTCGTGGTTTTTTCAAATTCACTCATTCAGAATTAACTCCTTATCTGTTTTTATGCCGATCCATTTGATGACTTTCTCAGTTACCAATCTCGATTATAATATAAGGCAGGGTGAAAATCAACATTCCCCCTGCCTTGTACTTCTCCCGGTTCATTATTTTATCCATCCAATATCTATAAGCCACACTTATAGTTTAAAGCCAGTATCCAGCTTTTCTAATGCATTTTTTCATACTCAGCCCCGGGTAAACCTGGATAAAAACTGCTTTGTCCGCTCTTCCTCCGGATGCTCGAACACCCTTTCCGGCGTTCCCTGCTCCAGAATATGTCCGTCATCCATGAAAATCACATGGCTGGAAACATCACGGGCAAAAGCCATCTCGTGGGTTACAATGATCATTGTCGTTTCCTGATCCGCCAGTCCCCGTATAACCTTCAGCACTTCTCCGGTCAGCTCCGGGTCAAGAGCCGAAGTCGGCTCGTCAAAGCAGAGAATAACCGGCTTAAGAGCAAGGGCACGGGCGATCGCGACACGCTGGCACTGACCGCCGGACAGCTGATGCGGATAATTGTTCATTCTGTCTGAAAGTCCCATCTGATCCAGCAGACTCTTTGCCTCACGTTCTATCTCCGCGTGGATCTCCTTTTTCCGCGCCTTATAATCAGGCTGGGCCTTGGCAAGCAGCTCTTTTGCCAGCATTACATTGCCCAGAGCGGTATACTGCGGAAACAGGTTAAACGACTGGAAAACCAGTCCGAAATGAAGCCTCTTTCTCCGGATCTCCGCCTCCTGTGTGGTAACCGGATTCTCCGCATCAAACAGGGTCTCTCCGTTTACGCGTATCACGCCTTTGTCGGGACGCTCGAGGAAATTCAGACATCTCAGCAGCGTCGTCTTTCCGCTTCCTGATGATCCGATAATGGAAAGCACCTGTCCCTTTTCCAGTGAAAAGCTGATATCCTTCAGCACTTCCGTACGTTCAAAATTTTTATGTAAATGTTCTACTTCAAGAATCGCCATGCTCTCCGCCTCCTATCTGAAATAATCCAGTTTTTTCTCCAGTCCGCCCAAAAGAACCGTCAGGATTCCGTTAAAGATCAGATAATAAACAGCGGTAAAAAACAGCGGCCATATCGCCCCCGAGATTCCCTGGGATCCCTTGAGGAAAGACTGACCTGCCCATATGATCTCCTGCAGCGCGATGATCCGCGCGAGGGAAGTATCTTTTACAAGTGTAATGATCTCATTGGACATCGGAGGAACAATCCTCTTGATCATCTGAAGAAGCGTAACCTTGAAAAAGATCTGGCTTCTTGTCATACCCAGCACCAGTCCGGCCTCCTCCTGCCCGCGGGGCACACCCTGTATTCCTCCGCGGTAGATCTCTGAGAAATAGCAGGCATAGTTGAAGATAAACGCCACCGCTGCCGCCAGAAAACGTCCTGTCTCTCCGATCCATATGGAATTGCCAAACACAAGTCCGGGAAAATAATAGATGATCAAAAGCTGGATCATCAGAGGGGTTCCCCTGATGATCCATACAATGATTTTTACAAGATAACTCAGTGGCCGGAAACGGGACATCGATCCGAATGAAATGATCAGTCCCAGAGGCACCGCTCCGAGAAGTGTCACAAAGAACAGCTTCAGTGTCTGTATGAATCCTATGTTCAATGAGTGGATAACAATTGGAAATTGTTCTAATATCAGTTCCATGTCACAGCTCCATCTGTATTTCTTTTACTGCTCGATCAGAGCGGCCTGTACTTTATATGTCTCCGCACATTCTTTCATGCTTCCGTCTGCATAGCTTTCAGTGAAGAAGTTGTTCAGCTCTTCTGCAAGATCAGATCCTTTGCGGAATCCGACGCCATACTCTTCTGTGTTCAGTCCGATGGTGTAGGTCAGATCCTCGTAGCCTGTCCCCTCACCGATCATGGCAGCTGCCATAAGGGAATCAATCACAGCGGCGTCTGATGTTCCCGCCGCAACCTCCATCAGGGCGTCTGACTGTGCGGTCACCGCCGTATAATTCAGGCCGCGGTCGCTGACTTCCTGTTCTCCGGCGCTTCCCGCCTCAACCGCAAAATTCAGGTCCGAAAGGCTTTCTTCATCCTGATACTGATCTGCCACATCAGCCGGCACAACAACCACCTGGGCATTATTCAGGTATGCGTTTGTGCACTCCATTGCGCTTGTCACTTCATCCGTAAGAGTCATTCCGTTCCATACGCAGTCTATGGACTTCGCATCCAGCTCAAGAACCTTATTGTCCCAGTCGATCTCAACGAATTCCACATCTACGCCAAGACTCTCTGCGAATGCTTTTGCCATATCCGCATCAAATCCGATCCAGTCTCCGTTGTCATCCTTATAGTCCATGGGTGCGAAATTTGTAATTCCAACCACAAGCGTTCCTTTGTCCTTCACATACTCCATATCACTGCTTTCTTCGGTTTCTCCCGAAGAAGAGGCATTTCCGGAGTCCGCAGTATCAGAACCGCACCCCGGCAGCATGGATACCGCAAAAGCAGCACATAACAAAACACTTAAAACTCTTTTTTTCATTTCTTCCTCCCACTACCGTATCAACGGTATTACTTTTTTTCTCTATCAATGAGTCACTGCACCACGATAAAGTACCGTTGTATTCTACCACACTGATATTCCTGTGTCAAATCTTTCTTTCCCCTGCTCCGTCTTTTCCTGCAGATATATGCGTTATCAGGTATGGCTTCTTCTGTGCTGCCTCTTCCACTTTTCAAGAAGCACAGGCGTGGGATCTGTCTGCAGATTTTTCCGGATCTCATCGATTTCCCGGCGCATCTGCGCATTTACCTCCATGTAATCATCATGTTTCGTGATCAGAATATGGAATTCTTCAAGTGACATATATTTATAGGATGCATAGAGATAAGGTTTCAGAAGCGCTCTGTCCTCACAGATCTGATAGGCCCTGTCATACATGCGCGCAGATTCCTGATACAGGAAAAGCCGTCCGTAAGCCGCTCCAAGCCCGGCATAAATCTTCCCATAGAACTTTTCGTCCACGCTCTCATCCTTCTCCTGATTCAGGATCGTCTGATACACAAGGATAGCCTCTTCTATCTCACCGCTCTCCAGCAGGTTGTCCGCCTTGTATTTCTGTCGTTCTATATCTCTCTGATTCTTCAGATGTTCCAGCACATTCTGAATATGTATCATCTGAGGCTCCCGGTATATCTTGGACGCCTTCAGAATCGTAAGCACGAATTTTTCGACAGACCCTCTCAGCCGAAGCACATCCCGCAGACTGTCCGCCAGTTCCGGCATGCCGATCTCTTCCTCCAGCCAGGTGCAGAGCTGCTCATTCATGATCGTATAGTCAATCAGATAGAGATTATTGCACAGATAATAGCAGAGCTCTTCAATGGTAAATATCCTGCAGTGTATCCTGGTAATCTCATAGGGATGAGTCGCATGTTTGTCATGACAAAGAATTAAATTTCCCATCATTGCCTCCTAAGTGAATAATCTTCTCCTCCTGAAAATCCGTCGGAAGGAAAAAGTCTCCGAATCCTACATCCTTCACCGTGATCTTGCAGGTCTTCTCATCCAGAAACAGAGTCTCTATCTGCAGTCTCATGGAATATTCCGCTCTCTTCGGGAATTTTTCCAGAGATATTTTCTCTGTCTTGAGTGTTCCCTGGATCAGAGATTCAACATGAAATTCTATATCTTCCACATCCTCCATAAGCACTTCCCACTGATTGTTTGATTCATACCAGTGTGCTCCCCAGGAGACAATGGGATACCACATCTCCTGTCCGTCAACGCGCATATTGACAGTAATCTGATCCGTCAGCTTATCCTCTGAAAGATAGACCGGGTTCTCGATATGCATGTACAGCTTCCGGTAAGCCGTATAGCATGCCCCTTTGCTGTACAGATTATTTCCTATAAAAGCACGGCGTCCGTTGCAGAGCACTCTCAGCGCTTTCGGATACCAGTTGTTCTCAAAACCTTCGCCGGTGAGAAAGACAGATGACACGATTCTCTTGTCAAACACACTCTCAATGAATTTACAGAACATGGCATCCGCTTCTTTCGCCTTATCCTCGTTCAGCACAGGATAGACCATGGCCAGTTCTTTCATATGGGCACTGGCCACTTCATCCACAGTCACAAAAGTCGTTCTGCCTCCCCCCAGTCCGGGTTTCAGCCGTCTGAGCATATATGCCTTTATCTCATTCCTGTCGCAGCTGAACAGCGCAGCGTCATACTGCCAGAGTTCCTTCGGCTGATAGAACAGATAATTGCAGTAACTCTCCTTATAATCCTGAATGAAGATATGTCTCTTGTCGATATTCATTCGCACCGCAATCCCTCTGAGCATCTGTGCAAGTTCTTCCGTAAGTGTTGGAACGGTAAAAACGATTCCGTCGATCTTCGGGAATGCCTGCAGCGACATCTGAATAAACTGTGACAGAAGCCACACTGCGTCATACGTCTCTTCCCCGAATTCCACCTTATCTCCTGCCAGCGCCCTGCTCAGAAGCCGCGTCAGAGTAAAGCCCTCTTTTATTGAGACAAGTCTCTTGGCTTCCTTGCCGTAAGCCCATGTGTCTCTCAGCTTTCCAATGATCAGAGGAATCTGATAATTATCCGTATCTACCTCCAGAGTCTCCGGTTCCATCTGCTGTTCATTATAATAGCTGATCTGGCATGTCTTTTCATTTATCTCATATCCGATTATATTGCCTTCTCCCATGGAAAGACATCCTCCTTAATACTGTTCGAACATATGCGCCGCAAGAGCGTCCTCCAGAGCATATGCCTTCATCTTTCTCTCTCGTTCTCTTTCATTCTTCTCGAGAAGAATATCATTGAGCCTGCCGTACCTTCCCGGTTCTCCCGGCTCGGTATCCCTGACGCATGTCTCTTTGTCGCTTCTGTAGGAATTGCCGTCAATGGTCTCCTTGAAATAGTATTTCAGCTTTTCATTGGCAAACAGTACAAACTTTTTCACATAAAGATTCTCATACATCGGAGTAAGTATCTCTGTTGAATAGTCGGCCGGCTCCCGCTCTCCCTTCTGAAGCTGATAATAGAGCATAACCCTGCTTCCTCTCTGTCCCTTATATTCAATCAGGACTTTATCCCACAGCTGAAGCTCGATCAGCCATTCCTTCTCATAAGCGAGGAAAAACGGGAAATAAATCTGTCTGCTGCACAGTTCCTGAAGGAATTTTTTCAGCGTCTTCCGGGTTTTTGAATTATATTCCCGGGTGGAGTAATATTTAAGCACAGCCAGCTTGCAGACATCAATCGTCTCTTCTCCCTTTTCATATTCCCTGCATATGATGTCTATGATATTTCTTCCGATCTTTCTGTCCTCTACGACATATTCCCTTGACACATATGCGAGATATGCCTGCTGGAGCCGGAAATAAGCTCCCTCCTCATAGTATTCCTCGAAAATCTGAGATTCCTGGAACAGCTCTTCCGAGAACAGCATCTGTGTCAGGATTCTCT
This sequence comes from uncultured Lachnospiraceae bacterium, assembly GCA_930972465.1. Classification (GTDB taxonomy): domain Bacteria; phylum Bacillota; class Clostridia; order Lachnospirales; family Lachnospiraceae; genus Mediterraneibacter; species Mediterraneibacter stercoravium. Next base: position 12,876 of record CAKNHF010000010.1, on the reverse strand, counting down.
CGCCGAGTTTATGCGTATGCACCTCATAGTCCCGCGCTTCTTTCCACAGAAGTTTCATATCAAGCGTGGCACCGCAGTAATAATTGGCAAGATAAGTAAGTATCACTTTATCATACTGATGCTTCTTAAACAGGTCAAAGCAGACATACGTAAGGAAATCATCATTCTCGTAATTGTTCTCACGGATGGTCTTGCTGCAGAGCGTAAACACTTCGTCCTCCGGGAAATTCTCAAGTCCTTTCGCCCTGACGGTTTCAAGCGTAAGCTCTTCCTCTTCTTCAACCCTGCCGCTTCTCATCATGCCGTTCAGATATTTCCGGCACATGTCCATATATCTGAGCTCATAAAAGAGCCGCTTGCTCTCATAGGGGATGGAGTCTGTATAATGTCTCCCGTCCCGGGCCTCCCATACAAGACGGTCTGTCTTCGAATACAGAAATACTCTGGCTCCGTTTTCCAGATACGCCGCTTTCTGCGTGATCGTGCCGTCCTCCGCGATCACATGGACGTATTTCATGTTGGGAACCTTTGTGGTAATCCAGTAGGCATGGCAGATATCATAAAGCGCCTTCACCCTCTCCGAATTCAATGAAGACTCGACCACAAACCTCTTATAGATAATGCGGAGCTGCTCGTCCACATTTCTTCTCTCCAGCTGATTCCAGACAAATGCCTCCATCTCATCACGGTAATGGGCATAGATCTCGCTCGACTCATCTTCATACGTGATCAGGTTCGAATATAAAAATGCACATTTATGATAATCCAGAGAGTTCCCGTGCATAAAATACAGATATACCGACCGGGGCAGCGGCTTATGGAACTGATCCGGCCTGGCCGCAGCCATGTAATACTCATAGAGCTGCGCTATCTTAAGCTCTGATTCCACCGCTTTCTCGTACCATTTGAAATAACAGCTGTCCATACAGTTTCCTTTGATGAGGAGGGTGCAGATCGCCGTAAGGATCATCGATTCCTCATACATGTCGTATGCCAGCACAAGCACTTTATACAGATGCCTGTCGAACACCTTCATCTGGCTGGCGAGATTGGCTGTATAAAGCGCCAGCTCCTTTGTCATAAGTTTGTATTTTACCGCAAAAAGTAGAACCCGCACTTCAAACATTCCGAGTTTCTTCAGAGACGAACTCTTCTCCCGGAAACACCGGAAAGCCTGGAGATAGAACCAGATACTGTGAGACCGGTCTTCATAAAACTGCTTCTCAAGGGCGCGCAGCCGCTCACTGTAGATCTTATATTCCGAGTCAACTTCCACCAGCATGCAGAGAATCAGCCAGCTGTCCGGATGCTTCATAAATGATCTTGACAGCTCCTCCGCCACTCTCCGCTGACCGATCGTATCATTGCTCAGAAGAGTCGTAAGATACAGATAGTAAGAACTCAGCTCCACGTCTTTGCCGATGGCAAAACGGTTATAATTATATGATTCCAGAATCCATTTTGCCTCATCCGTCCTTCCTCCGATCAGACAGATATGAGCATGGGCAAGCAGAAAATATTCATTTCTCTCATCCGCCTCCCTCAGCCGTCCGATTCTTTTAAGGGCATCCTCTGTCCATGTATTCAGATCCGTCCTGCCCCCCTCGTAATCCAGATAGCCCTTTATGATCCCGCTGAAGTCTCTCTCACGGTTTCTGCGTTCCTCATCCCTGCGGATATCTTTCTCAACTACGATTTCATAGGTAAGAGTCTCGTAAGGAGTCTCCAGAATGATCTGTCCGAAATTGCTTCCCGCATGAAGATTCTCCATCGTGATGAAATACTCCAGCCGGTATGAGTTCCCGATGAATTCCTCGGTCGTGATGCGTGTATGCTCCACATAGAGAAAATCTCCCTCTGTTCTCACATCGATCTCAAGGTATCCCCATGTGTTTTTCCGGATCGTAAAAGTCTCTTTTCTTGCCTCTGTAAGAGAGATGAAAGCCCTGCTCTCTTCTTCAAGAGTAAGGAATATCTTTTCCTTCTGTTTGCATCCTACAAGGAACTCCTCAAGGGCATGCTGATCAAGCTCCCACTTTCTCATATTATCGTAGAGAGCCTGGATGCGGATGTCCTCATATTTCAGAATCTCATAAAAATCGCGGGATCTGAACAGCTTCTCAGCCTCTGCCGCATCTCGGAAGGCCAGCTTTTTAAAGTCCTCAAGACTCTGTACCTTGCCGTAGCTTGTCATGACAAAAGGCTTCTCAATGATGGCTGTAAAGGCAATATCAAATTCGCCGCCGTTGCAGACAATGGTGAATTTTCCATGCTCCACATGCCCCGGCACAAGCCCTCTTCCGTCATATGTATAATATATATTTACCGGATTGCCGTCGAATCCTTCTTCGGCGCACTGAACGCGGTACGAGGACGGATAGACCAGTCCCCTTATCGTTCCCTCTCCCTGATTCTGAAGCGAAAAGCTTCCTTTATATTCCTCTCCTTCTCCGACCCTCATCACAATATGGGTTTCGGGAAAGATAATTTCCGGCTGCGGGATATGGAAATCCCCTTTTGCAAAACGTTTGATCTTATTTTTCAAATCCGTCACCTACTCATAATACTTGTCCCTGCCGGCAGGCAAAAAGACGCTACTATGAATTATATCATCATTGTACAGTATATGGCAATGGGGGAATATAACAATTTATTTCCCAATTGTATACATGTATGCCCTGATTCTTTCCGCCCGCCTCAGACCGCACAGCACCGGATATACTTCATTATCAGTCTCTGTCCTCTGCTCATCCTGACCTCTGCCGACTCCACAAATCTCTTATAAAGCACTTTCATCTCTCCGGCCGCCGCCTTCTCATCCGCAAGGTGATAGAACATACTCTCCAGTACTTTCTCATATATCCATTTCCACTCCCGTCCGCTGATCTCGGGATATGCGCACTCCAGAATCTCCGCTGTATGCGCATCAAAGATATCACCTGTTTCTGTCCCCTGGTATCGGGCCGTCCTGAGAATACTTTCGTACATGGCCAGAATCCCTCTGCCGTTACCCGTTTCTTCAAACCGCTTTCTGAGATATTTTCTTCGGACAGCCGCCTGCGCAGCCGTCACGGCAGAAAGCACGATCAGAACCGCCGCACATATAACGATCACCGTAAGGACACGCCACAGGGCCGTATTCTGAAGCCGTTCTCCCGTCTCTGATTTATCAGCCCCGCCGGATTCTTCACTGAACTGACTCCGGGGTGCCGCCGGGGTATGGTCCGCATCAATCCAGTTTCCGGTCCGGCTGTCATATACCTGGCACCAGGCATGCCCCATGCTCCCGTCTATCCGTGCCGTGTAGCCGCCGTTTCCGTTCTCAGAAAAAGCAGATGCCGGGACTGCGTAGCCTTCCGCATACCGGGCCGGATATCCGCACATCCGGTAAAGCAGAACAGAGGCAGAGGCAAAATGAACACAGAATCCACGCCCTCTTTCAAACAGGAAATATTCGACAAAATCCTGATCCGAAGGCGTTGTCCCGGGGTTCGTATCATAGACCGCTCTTGCGGACAGTTCAGAGTCAATCCTTTCTCCCACATTTTCATAGGAACTGACATCCCATCCGCTGCACAGATCTTCCAGACGTTCCAGTCCTTCCGGATACTCCCTGCAGTTCTCCAGAATCTCATCGGCGTTTTCCTGCATGTCCTCCATATCAGACCATGCTCCTCCGCTGTAAACAATCCCATATCTTTCCGGCAGGTACACCGTACTCTCCGGCAGTTCATCCAGTGTTACAGTCTCCCCGATTCCTTCTTCCGGAACAAAAGCAGAAAGAGAACGGAGATCCTCCATACCGCTTCCGGACGGAAGCTGTTCCTCTCCCAAAAGCTGTTCCCTGCCTGTATCCGTCGGTTCTTCTTGTGTGTCCCCGGAATTTCTCACTTGTCTGTCCGCTTCTTCTGCTCCCGGATCCGTGTTCTCAGTCTGTTCCGGCTCTGCATCTCTTCCGGAAGCAGATTCCCGTATCCGTTCTATAACTCCTGCCCGGATTGTGGACCGGGCTTCCTGATAAAAGCTTCCCGGAACATCTCTCCCGCTATCAAGCAGCTTTCCCGCGCCGGCCGCCAGAACCACAGCTCCGCACAGAACAGCCGCCGCAATCATACATCTGCCCCACTGTGAAAGAAAATGCTTTGAGTTTTCTCCTCCTGCAGTCCCGGCGGCAAAATAAACGCAGGCTGCCAGAACCAGAAGCCACGCAGGAATCTCCGGAGGAAAATATCCCGCGGCGGCAGAACAGAAAAACGGAACAGCCGCCGTAACACCTGCCGCCAGTTTCCCTTTCCCCGTTTTCAGAACCATAATCCATATTTCAAGAAACGGAACTGAAAGCACTGACGCGGTCAGTCCTGCTCCGACCTCCCCATTCAGACGTGTAAAAAGTCCGGACATATGCCATGCCGCCGCTTCTTCCCCATTTCCGGGGGATATCATCCCTGCAATATTCCTGCTTATGCTCTCTATATACTCTGTGAATACGTCTCTTCTGATCCACACAAGGACTCCTGTCAGGGCAAGCACAAGAAGCACCGTCCATCCGCCCGTCTTCTGATGCAGCAGCACAAGCCCCGCCGTAAGCACTGCCAGCCAGAGATAAACCATTCCTCCCCCTGTCTCTATCGGAAATACGGAAAGGATGGCATTCCACCAGGCCGCAGCCAGAAACCAGACGGCCGCCGACTGAAAAATCCACATGGAAATGCCGCGGTATCCTTTTTGCCCTTTTCTGTCTCTGTATATCTTTATTCCTGAATCTCTTTTCTTCATTTCCGCCCTTCCTCCGGCAGCCTTTTCTCAAAGCCTCAGAAATTCCTGGACACTTCCGTCCTTCTTTACCATGCCGTTTCCGTCCAAGGTTACCACACTGCTGAATTCCTGTCCGCGGAACGCCTCTTTGCGGCATATTTCCGCCTTCTCCCCGTCCCGGTACGGCTGCAGATCCATCAGCTCCCATATAAATTCACAAGCGCTTTCCTCATCCCGTATCCTGCGGCGCACCACCTGCATTTCCTTCTCATCATACCAGGCGGCCATATGAATGCATTTATACTCAACCAGAGTAATTGACAGCGACGCCGCCGTATCCAGAAGCGCAGAGAACCCCTCCGCGGACTTTTCTTTCTCCGGAAAGTCGATCCAGATCAGCACCGCGCATCCAAGGGGAAATCCCCGTTCTTTTATCATAATCTGATCTTCTTTTGCGCTCATTTTCCAGTGAATATCTTTCAGAGAATCCTGAATGCGGTACTCTCTGACCTGATAGAGCTCTGACGGATCATTTCCTTTCTTTTTGTCAGAATACTCAGGGGCATCCGCCTGGAAATCCCGTGTTTTTTTTGTGATTTCCAGTGGCATAAGCCTGAATTCCGGCATAATTTTTACCCTGGTTTTCCGGCGTATTCTTTTCCTTATATAAAAGATTCCCAGAGGATCATATATTCTCACAGATTCAAGTTCCAGTTCCACTGCCCCGCATACGTCGGTCTCAAATCTGCACCAGCAGTCCTCATGTTCTCCCGGCCCGAGCACGCCGCGATATCTATTCTTTCTTTTCTTTTTATCAAAGCTGTACTTCAGAGACACTGTATTTTCATACCGTATACTGAAAATCCGCGACCGGTTTTCCAGTACGATATCCGCTTTTACCGGTCTGCCGCTTTCTCCCATTGCAGGCACTCTCTCAAGATCCGGGACAATACTGTTTCTCACTGACAGAAGACAGAATGCCGAGCAGAGCGGATAAAAAAGGATGAATATCAGTATCCCGGAAATCACCGTATCATTATACATAAAATACATGTATACCGTGAGCAGAAGGACAGCCAGATATCCTGTGATTCTACCGAACATCGCTCTACCGCCTTTTCCTGACAGAAGGTTCCGGAACTTCCTCCAGCACCCTGCGCACCACCTCTTCCGTCTTTATATGTCCCACCTTTGCCTTCATGTTCAGGTAGATTCTGTGAGACACTGTGCAGGGAAATACCTCTGCCACATCAGCGGGTATGACAAAAGCCCGCCCCTTCAGATATGCGCATGCCTTTGCCATCGATGTGAGCGCTACGGTTCCTCTCGGGCTCACTCCCAGTTCGGCCCATTCATTTTCCCGGGTCGCTTTCGCCAGTTCCGCAATATATCTGTAGATAAGTTCATGCACGAACACTTCTTCCGTCATACGTCTCATCGTCAGGAGCGCCGAGGCATCCAGTACCGGGCGTACCAGATCCGCCGCACTTACGCTGTCGCGGCTCCTTCTGAGGATCTCCATCTCTTCATCCACCGACGGATACCCCATACTGACACAGATCATAAAACGGTCAAGCTGAGATTCCGGGAGAAGCTGAGTCCCTGCCGAGCCCGCCGGATTCTCTGTAGCGATCACGATAAACGGGCTTCCGGTCTGCCGCGTGATGCCGTCAACAGTCACCTGCTTCTCTTCCATTACCTCAAGAAGCGCCGACTGCGTCTTCGGCGAAGTCCTGTTTATCTCATCTGCAAGCAGGAGATTGCACATCACTGCCCCGGGCTGGTAAACAAACTCAGATGTCTCCTTTCGGTATATCGTGAATCCGGTCAGATCCGAAGGAAGCACATCAGGGGTAAACTGAACCCGGTTCACCGCCAGCCCCATGGCTTTCGAAAACGCCAGAGCCATCGTTGTCTTTCCGGTTCCCGGGATATCTTCTATAAGAATATGTCCTCCGGCAAGAATCGCCATCATAATTTTGGTCAGAATATCCCTCTTGCCGACCACTGCTTTTTCCACCTCATCAATGACCTGCCACGCCAAACGTTCCTGTCCAGCCATACTTTCTCCCCTTTCCATTCTCGCTGCAAAGGGGTCAGGCCCCCATGCGCCGCTGTTTTCAGAATATTCACAAAAGTATCCGGTATTGTCCGCCGGATGCTCCCATTCTATCATGATTTTTTTGTACAGAACAGCTTTATCAGCAAAATTTTCATTGTTTTTACAAAAAGTTCTTCAATATGCACAGGCAACATATTCTTATAAATTTCTATATATACATATTATATTATATAAAATATAATATGTATAAATTAAATATATAAAAAATTTGAATATATAGAAAGGACTGGTAACATGGCATTTCCACTGACTGCTCCTCTGCTGGATTTTCTTGTACTGTCTGTTATAACAGAGAGCGACGCCTACGGCTATCAGATCACTCAAATCGTCAAACGTGCCGCGCCCATGAAAGACTCCGCTCTTTATCCTGTTCTGAAACATCTTCAGGAACATGGCTTTGTCGAGACCTATGATCAGCAGTATCAGGGACGCAACAGAAAGTATTACAGGATCACTGAAGCCGGGCGGGTTCGGCAGAACGAGCTCCTGAAAGAATGGAATGAGTACAAATTTATTATTGATGATATTGTAAGAGGAGGGATTTCAGATGACAAAAACTGAGTATATGAAACTGCTTTCAAAAAAACTGCGCCGCCTTCCAAAGGAAGACTATAATCGTGCAGTGGAATACTTTGAAGAATACTTTGCCGAAGCCGGACCGGAAAATGAGCAGCAGGCAATCCGGGATCTTGGCAGTCCCGAGGAAGCGGCGCGGGAACTGATCATAAATCTTGCAGAGCAGAATGCAGATAAGCCGCCCAAAACTGTCAGACGCGGCATGTCCGCAGTCTGGATCGGTATTCTTGGCATCTGCGCGGCACCTGTGGCACTGCCGCTTGCTTTCGTGCTGGTCATACTCATTGCCGTATTCGTACTGGTGGCTCTCATTATCCTTGCCTGCGTCGTAATCACCGCCCTGTCTGTTTCTGCGGCAGGAATTATTTCCGCCATCGTGGGCGTGGTTCTGCTCTTCCGGAATTTCGCTGACGGAATATGCAATCTGGGGACAGGACTTTTTTTCCTTGGTGCGGGCCTGTTATTCACATACGGCTCCATCCTGCTTTTTAAGCGTGTTATGAGATCCATATCCGTTTCACTTGGCAAAATCGTGAAAGGAGGAAACAGAAAATGAAAAAATCGACGAAGATAATCCTGATCACCTCCGCATGCCTTATGACAGCCGGAGCGCTTCTGACCGGAGCCGGACTGATAGCCGGCGGAGCTCCCGGATATATGATCACGGGCAGCGGTCTCCGCACGGCTTCCTCCCGCAATGACATGTATCAGCTCAAAAAGACCTCTGTCGACAGACTTACAGCCGTCAATGTCACCATGGATGCCTCCGCGGACATCGAGATTCTCCCGTCTGATGACGGGAACTGCTATCTGGAATATCTCCTGGATGGAGACTATCCGGAACCCCGATGGGAAGTTCATGACGGTACACTCACTCTGACTCAGGAAGACAGCGGTATCTCAGGCGGAGTCTTCTTTTTCGGTTCAGACTTCGGTCGGACCCTCCGGCAAGACCCCTTTATCCGCGTTTATGTGCCTGAGGATATATCCCTTTCAGATCTGGATATTTATAACGATGCCGGCAGTATAGAGGTACGAAAGATACATTCAGAAAAAGCTTCTCTGAATGCAGACTTCGGAAATCTCACGATCAGCGGATGCGATTTCGGTTCACTGGAACTGAATGATTCATCCGGCGGGATCGAAGTGACTGACACCAGATCAGATACCCTCATCTCCAGAAATGACTTCGGGGACTCTTCCTTCAGCGGAATGTCTGTATTATCCGCCGAAATCACTTCCGGAGGAGGTTCTATATATCTGGATGCAGAGAATCTGGAAAATCTGACCGGTTCCAATGACTTCGGCAGCACCGACATCATTCTCCACGCTCCGCTCTCCGACTTTTCCTGTGACATCAGCACGGATTTCGGAAGTATCAGCCTGCCGGACAACGCTCCGGGGAACTATGTATCCGACGGCTTTGGGGAGGAGTCTTACGAATCTTCAGGTACAGAGGAGAAGAAGATCACCTTTTCGGCGGCTTCAGGAGATATTGATATAGAAGAAAAATAGACAGAAAAAGGGATTCCCTGTGGAATTATTCCGGAGGGAATCCCCGCTTCTTCATCTCTGTTTTTTATGGCCGGATTTTCTCATCCCATTCTTTTTCTTTAAAACCGACCAGAACCATGTCCCCGTCAACAAGAACTGGACGCTTTACAAGCATTCCGTCTGTTCCCAGAAGCTGAAGCTGTTCTTCTTCACTCATCCCGGGAAGCCGGTCCTTAAGCTTCAGTTCCTTGTAAAGGTTTCCGCTTGTATTGAAAAACCGTTTCAGCGGAAGACCGCTTTTTGCATACCACTCTCTCAGTTCTTCCGAGGATGGATTATTTTCTCTGATATCTCTGATCTCATATTCCACGCCTTTCTCTTCAAGCCATTTCTTCGCCTTCATGCAGGTACTGCACTTTGGATAACACACAAACAGCATAATCTTTCTCCTTCCATATATACATATCAGTCCTTTATCAGACAAGCATACATTATTCTTTGCATGAAAATCAATACTCTTCTTGCCAAATTTATCTTTTATGATAGAATAGAATCGGTTAAAGTTTCTGACAGATTCACATTAAAGTACAACCATAGAGAGGATAAAAGGAGGATTTACTATGCATTGTTTCAGAAAAGTAACCGAGGACCTGTATTGGGTTGGAGCCAGCGACAGAAGGCTGGAGCTGTTCGAAAACATATTTCCGCTTTCAGACGGAGTATCCTATAACTCCTATCTGCTGATGGATGAGAAGACTGTTCTGTTTGATTCCGCTGATTACGCCGTGGGACGTCAGTTTATTGAGAACATACAGGCAGTTCTCAACGGACGTCCGCTTGACTACCTTGTGGTAAATCATATGGAGCCTGATCACTGTGCAATGATTGAAGAACTTGTTCTGCGCTACCCGCAGATGCAGCTCATCGGAAACGCCAAAACTTTCCCCATGATCGATCAGTTCTTCAATTTCGATCTGGACGGAAAGAAAATCATTGTAAAAGAAGGCGATACTTTCTCTTCCGGAAAGCACACCCTTCACTTTGTCATGGCACCCATGGTTCACTGGCCGGAAGTCATGATGACATACGATGAAACCGATAAGGTTCTCTTCTCCGCCGACGGTTTTGGAACATTTAAAGCCTTAAACGGAAATATTTTCAATGACGAGGTCAATTTTGACAGAGACTGGCTGGATGAAGCCCGCCGCTACTACACAAATATTGTGGGAAAATACGGAATGCAGGTACAGAATGTCCTGAAAAAAGCCGCTTCCCTTGATATCGCTGTCATCTGCCCGCTCCACGGCCCGATCTGGAGAACAGATCTCGACTATATCATTGGTAAATACGATACATGGAGCCGCTACGAACCGGAAGAAAAAGGCGTCATGATCGCATATGCTTCCATGTACGGGAACACCGAGAACATGGTAGATACATTCGCTGCCATGCTGGCTGAGGAAGGCGTGAAAGACATCCGTATTCACAACATTTCCAAGACACATGTGTCCGAGCTGATCTCTGACAGCTTTAAATACAGCCACATCGTTCTGGCCGCGCCGACCTATAATAACGGCATCTATCCGCTCATGGACAACTATCTGGAAGATATGAAGGCTCTCGCGCTCCAGAACCGCACCATCGCGCTTCTGGGCAACGGATCCTGGGCGCCTCAGTCCACAAAACTGATGACGTCAAAGATCGGTGAGATGAAGAACATGACTCTGCTTGAGGGCAGCGTCACCATCAAATCTTCTCTCAAGGAAGCACAGATGGAAGAGTTAAAATCTCTCAGCAGACAAATCGCCGCAGAAGTGTTATAATGATAGATACTTAAATTTTATGTCACAAAGGAGGAGTTCTTATGAAATTAGTTATCACCATGAGCCGTCGTTTCGGAACTGGAGCAAGCATTATCGCCAAAGAACTTTCCGAACGGCTCGATATTCCTGTATATGACAAGGCATATATTGAGGAGAAACTCAACGATCACATGTATGAGAGTGAGGCCGAGGCCATCCGCAGACTTGCTGAAAAGCCCTGCATTATCCTTGGACGCTGTGCTTCGGATATCCTCAAGGACAGAATGAATGTTCTCAACATTTTTGTATGTGCAGACAAAGAAGACCGTATCCGCAGGATCATGGAGAAAGACAGCTTAAGCTATGAGGATGCAAAGGAAAAGGTTGAAAAAACTGATGAAGAAAGAGCTTCCTACTATTACGAGCATACAGGAAAAACCTGGGGTGATGTGAATGACTATCATATGATTCTTGATACTTCAGAACTGGGCGTTGAAAACTGCGCCGATATCCTGATGCACTATTTTGAAAAATGTGAATATATCTGAGGCGGAAAGCTTTTAATTCTGTTTTCTGCAGAAAAAAACGGATCCGGGAGAATTTCTCTCAGATCCGTTTTTTATACTCTTCGTCTTATTCAGCGTTTTCTTCAGTGCCGGACTCGGCCCCGCTGCCGTCCTCGGACGACGCATCTTCATTCTGCTCTGTCTCCGCAGTATCGTCAGAAGCACTGCTCTCTTCATCTTCTGAAGAAATAAGTGTGATTCCCTGATCAATGAAATCCACTTTATCCCATACTCTCTCGTTCACGTCGATAGCCGCGTCTTCTCTCCAGTCTTCCAGAAGAGAATCATACTGATCCTGGCGGCGCTGTTCAACAATATTTTCCTTCTCCGCATCTGTCGCCTCCCGATCCAGAAGACTTGTCAGCTGTGCCACGTAAACTCCGCTGTCAGTCTCCACCGGAGCTGTCACATCCCCTTCATTCTCCAGAGCATCCGCCGCCGCAATCAGATCCGCATCCGGGCTGGTGCTGTCCGCATCAAACGTTGCCGTCTGCACTTCGGCCCCCGCATTCTCTGCCGCCGATGCAAAATCCTCGCCGCCGCTCACCTGATCTGCCAGATCCTGAGCTGTAGTCTTTAATGCCTCTTTTTCATCATCCGTAAGCTCTGTACTGTTTCCCGAATCATCTGTTGTGGTATAGGAAAAGAAAACATAGTCCATGCTCTTCTGTGCCGCCTCATCATCCGACACTTCCTCATCCACGCCTTCTTTCATGGCGCTTTCCATCTTTGTCTGGATTGTCGCAAGTTCCAGGAACTTCTCTATATTTTTCTGATACCCGGTGACAACTTCTTTGCTCTCCTCAGTGTTGTCATTGCTGAAATTGGACGCTGCTGATTCGATGGACTCCTTTTCATCATCCGTCAGAGAAACATCATAATCCGTCGCATGCTGTGAAAGGATATACATATTCTCAAGTGTCTCCAGAAGCCCTTCCTTTGTGTACTGTTCATATGTGCTGTCGCCATCATACTCCTGTGTCCACATATCCTCCGCCGTCGTTCCCATAAGCCCGGCATAGTAAGTCTCATACATTCCCTGCTGCATCCTTGCATAGAAATTCGCCACGCCAAGAGTGATATCTTCGCCGCCTACTGTTGCGACGACTGCGTCGGAATCAAGAGTACCGCTGCAGCCGGTCACTCCTGTAATTGCGAAAGCACCGACAGCGGTCAACACTGCTGCCCTTTTCCAGAATCTCATCATAAAGTCCTCCTACGTATCTGTTTTTCCGACCGGCCTCTCCGGTTCAGACCTGGCCGGCCCATAACATTCTCGAATATTATACTCCGTTTTCAGAGTTATCACAAGTATCAATTTTCTTGAGTTTCCGCAGAATTATCCCCTAAGATAAATCTGCTGAATTTTGTTATCCACAACTTTCAAAAAATGTCCAAAATATAAGGAATCCTGATCCTTTTTGATGTAAAATTAAGCTACCAAACAAAAACCTTACTAAACAAAAAAGAAAGGGGATTCCTTATGGCTAATTCTACATCAATTACTTACTGTTTGAAAAGAAAAATTTTGACTTTTACAAATAAAATCTCCCGCAGACTT